>NZ_CP171106.1:723750-1085625 GCF_043187485.1 Anaerococcus martiniensis | reverse complement strand
AGAACCAGGTAAGGATGATAAAAGCACCCTTCTTATACTGTTTCCAATGGTTGTACCATAGCCTCGTTCGAGTGGATATAGGGCAAATTTGCCGTAGTGATCCTCTTCGTTTATATCGAGTATTTCTATATTTGTATCTAATTTTTCGATCATGGTAACTCCTTAGTTCTAACTTTTTAGTTATTAATTATTTAGAGTAGAACTCTACGATCATACGTTCTTCTACTGGGATATCAATTTCTTCTCTTGTTGGAAGTCTGTCAATAGTTACTTTTAAGTTTTCTAAATCTGAGCTCATCCAATCAACTACTCCAAATGTTGCATTTGTTTCTTTGATTGTTTTAAATAAAGCTTTGCTTCTAGATTTTTCACGTACTTCGATAACATCACCAACTTCTACTAGGTATGATGGGATGTCTACTTGTTTACCATTTACTAATAAGTGTCCGTGAGTTACAATTTGTCTTGCTTCTCTTCTTGTTCTTGCAAGGCCTGATCTAAATGCAATGTTATCAAGTCTTCTTTCGCAAAGAACGATTAATTGTTCACCTGTTTGTCCTGACATTTTAGTAGCTTTTTCATAGTAGCCTCTAAATTGTTTTTCAGATACACCATAGATGAATTTAGCTTTTTGTTTTTCTCTTTGTTGCATACCATAATCTGACATTTTGCCACGTCTTTGTGGTAGTTGTCTTTTTGATTCGCCTGTATAACCAAGGTATGCTGGAGAAATTCCTAAAGCTCTTGCTCTTTTATAAACTGGATCTTTTGATACTGCCATAATTTCTCCTTATTAAACTCTTCTTCTTTTTGGTGGTCTACATCCATTGTGAGGAATTGGTGTAACATCTTTAATCATTGTTACTTCAAGTCCTGCAGCTTGTAAGCTTCTGATAGCTGATTCACGTCCGCTACCTGGTCCTTTTACGTATACTTCTACAGTTTTTAGACCATGGTCGATAGCTTTTTTAGCTGCTGTTTCTGCTGCTTCTTGAGCTGCAAATGGTGTAGATTTTCTGCTTCCTCTAAATCCTAATTGACCAGCTGAAGCCCATGATAATGCATTACCTTGCATATCAGTAATTGTCACCATAGTGTTGTTGAATGTTGAGTTAATGTGAGCTTGGCCACGTTCAACATTTTTCTTAACTCTTCTTCTTCTAGAAGTTTGTTTGCCTTTTGTTGCCATTTATTCTCCTTAACCCTTTCTTCCTTTTCTTGTTCTTGCGTTATTTTTTGTATTTTGTCCTCTTACTGGAAGTCCTGCTTTGTGTCTGTTTCCTCTGTATGAGTTGATTTCGCGAAGAGCTCTAATATTCATTGATGTTTCACGACGTAAATCACCTTCGATTGTATATTTGTTTAGTTGTTCACGAATTTGACCTAATTCTTCTTCAGTAAGATCTTTCATTTTTGTATCAGGATTGATTCCTGTGTTTTTTAATATTTCATTAGCAGTTGCACGGCCGATTCCGTAAATATAAGTAAGGCCTATTTCTGCTCTTTTTTCTCTAGGTAAATCTATACCAGCTAATCTTGGCATTAAACCCTCCTAACCTTGTCTTTGTTTATGTTTTGGATTTTCGCAAATTACCATAACTTTACCGTTTCTTTTGATAATTTTGCATTTATCGCACATTTTTTTTACTGATGCTCTAACTTTCATTTAATTCTCCTTGTCTACTTGCGTCGCCAAGTAATTCTTCCCTGTGTAAGGTCATATGGAGATAGTTCTACTGTTACCTTATCTCCTTCTAATATTCTTATGCTGTTCATGCGTAGTTTTCCTGAGATATGGGCTTGGATTTCGTGTCCATTTTCTAGTTCTACTCTAAATATTGCATTTGGGAGTGCTTCTTTTACTACTCCTGTAACTTCTATAGCATCTTTTTTTGACATATATAGAACCTCCTTATCTTATCTAATATGTCTTGTTTAGCAACGTTCATCTCTTTTTTAAGACATATTGGCCTAAAGAGATTCTTTATCTTCTCTTTTTTTAACCATAAATTAGTTAAGTTCTCCTAATTTATTGTTAAATTCATCAAATATTTCATCAACAGATTTTGTGCCGTCAATACTCTTTAATATACCTTTTTGTGTGTAATAATCAATGAGTACAGAGGTTTGTTCGTTGTAAACATCGATTCTGTTTTTTACTGTTTCTAGTTTATCGTCTTTTCTTTGAATTAGTTCTGTGCCACAGTTATCACAGATGCCTTCCACTTTTGGAGGATGGTTTTCTACGTGATAGGTTGCACCACAGTTTGGACATACGCGTCTACCTGTTGTTCTTTTGATTAGTGTATCATAGTCAACATCAAAGTAGATTACTCCATCTATTTTTTGATTTCTTTGATCCATTCCATCATCAAGTGATTTTGCTTGATTTAATGTTCTTGGAAATCCATCAAATAATACGATTAGTTCGCCTTCTTCTTTATTTTCTAATTTATCAAAATAATCCCAAAGTAGGTCGATGGTTACTTCATCTGGTACAAGATCACCCTTGTCCATATATCCTTTTGCTTTTACTCCTAGAGGAGTTTCATTTTTGATATTATATCTAAAAATGTCTCCTGTAGAAATTTGAACTGCATTTAAGTTTTCTATAATTTTTTTTGAAAGTGTACCCTTACCTGCTCCTGGGGGTCCTAACAATATAATATTCATCTTTTACCTATTTAAAAACCCTTTGTATTGTTTCATTGTCATCATTGCCTCTAATTGCTTAATTGTTTCGATTATTACACCTACAACGATGATTACTGATGAACCACCAAATGATAGTGATAATCCTAATAATTTTGATGCAATTGCTGGAATGATTGTTAGTAGAGCTAGTGCAATTGATCCTATAAAGGTTATTCTTGTTGCAACTTTTGCTAAATATTCACTGGTTGGTTTTCCTGGTCTAATACCTGGGATAAATCCACCATTTTGTTGTAATTGCTTAGCATATTCTACAGTATTAAATTGGATTTGATTGTAGAAGTATGCAAATATCAATATTAATGCTGATTGGATAAGTAAGTATAGGATAAATCCTCCAGTTGTATTTTGGAAGAAGTTATTTATACCGCTTTCGCCGCCATTTCCAAAGAATAGGCTAACTGTTGATGGTATTGCAAGTACTGCTGATGCAAATACTATTGGCATTACTCCACCCATGTTTACTTTTACTGGGATGTGAGTTGATTGACCACCATACATTTTGCGTCCAACTACTCTTTTAGCATATTGAATTGGGATTTTACGTTCACCTTCTGAAATAAGTACTACTGCCAAAACAATTAGGATTATTAGTATAACCATAATGATAATTGGTAGGTAGTTTACTAGTCCATAGTGAACTTGTTCACCCCATCTTCCAATTGTTCTTGGAAATGAAGCTATAATACCCATAAAGATTAAAAGACTGGTTCCATTTCCTAGACCTTTTTCTGTTATGGTTTCACCCATCCAAGTTACAAACATTGTTCCACCGATTAGGATTACATTCATTGCAAGTTTTTGGAAGCCTGTTGAATTTGCTAAGGCTGCTCCGTATAAACCATTTGTTACTGCTACTGCTTGAAAGATTGCAAGAAGTATTGTCAAATATCTGGTATATTTTTGGATTTGTTTACGTCCTTGCTCACCTTCACGTGTTAACTCTTCTAGTCTTGGTATTACAACTGTTAAAAGCTGCATTACGATACTAGAAGTAATGTAAGGTTGTACCCCTAGGGCAAATATTGAAAGGGTTGATAGCCCACCACCTGTTAGCATATTTAGGTAGTCAACTAATGTTCCTTCAACAGATGAGTAAGCATTTTTAAGAGCTTCTTGATCTATAAAAGGTATTGGAATATTGTTTCCAAGTCTATAGATTACTAGCATTAGGAAAGTAAACCAAAATTTCTTCCTAATCTCTGGCTCTCTTGATGCTTTTTTTATTGTTTCTAGCATTGCTCACCTTCTTAATTTTCTTGTGTAGTTTCTTTCTTAGATGGTTTTACCCATTTTTTTACTTCAATTTCTTCTACTGATCCACCAGCTGCTTCAATTTTTTCTTTTGCGCTAGCTGTGAATTTGTGAGCTTTTACTGTAAGTTTTGATGTAAGTTCTCCATCACCTAGGATTTTAACTCCATCTTTTGCTTTGTTTTTGTTTAGTATTTTGTTTTCAAATAGTAATTCTGGTGTTACTTCTGTACCATCTTCAAAAGCATTTAATGTTTCAACATTGATAACTTCGTATTGTTTTTTGTTGAAGTTTTTAAATCCTCTTTTTGGAAGACGTCTGTAAAGTGGCATTTGTCCACCTTCGAAACCTGGTCTTACGCCACCGCCGCTTCTAGAGTTTTGACCATCTTGACCACGACCTGCACGAGTACCGTTTCCTGAACCTGGACCTCTACCTTTTCTCTTTTTCTTTTTTAGTGGTTCATTAGGTTGTAATTCATGTAATTTCATCTTACACTCCTAGTTTAATTCTTTTACTTCTAGCATAAATGGAATTTTATTGATCATTCCTCTTACTGCTGGATTATCTTCTTTTACAACGCTTTGGCCAATTTTTCTAAGTCCAAGGGCTTTTGCTGTTGCAATTTGATCATCTTTTCTACCGATAAAAGATCTTTTAAGTTTGATTTCTAATTGTGCCATACTCTCTCCTTAATAATCGAATTCTTCTACCGATTTACCACGAAGTTTAGCAACATCTTCAACAGTTTTCATGTTAGAAAATGCGTCTAGACATGCATTGATGATATTTCTAGGGTTACTTGAACCTAGGTTTTTAGCTCTAATGTCTTTATACCCAGCTAATTCACAGATAGCACGCACTGGACCTCCAGCGATAACCCCTGTACCTTCTACAGCTGGCATTAGTAATACATGACCTGCTCCTCTTTCTCCTTCAACTCTGTGAGGGATAGTAGTTCCTACTAGTGGAACCTTGATCATGTGTTTTTTTGCATCTTCTGTTGCTTTTCTGATTGCTTCTGGTACTTCTGTAGCTTTTCCTGTTCCAACTCCAACTACTCCGTTAGAATCTCCTACTACTACAAGTGCTGCAAATCTCATGTTACGTCCACCTTTTACAGTTTTTGCAACTCTGTTAATAGCAACTACTCTATCTTCGAGGTTTAGTTTTTCTACTTCACTTCTTAATAAATAATTCATCTAATACCTCCTATTAAAACTTAAGACCAGCTTCTCTTGCTGCCTCAGCTAAAGCTTTAACTTTTCCGTGGTATAAATTACCATTTCTATCAAAGGCAACTTCTTTTATACCAGCATCGATTGCTTTTTTAGCAATAGCTTCACCAACTTTGCTTGCAGCTTCGATGTTTGATTTGCTTTCTAATCCATCTGCTACATCACTTTGTAATGTGTTTGCACTTGCTAGTGTCACTCCATTTACATCATCAATAATTTGTGCGTAAATGTTAGCATTTGATTTGTATACGGAAAGTCTTGGTCTTTCAGGAGTACCGCTGATTTTTGCTCTAACTCTTTTTTTACGAGTTTGAAGTCTTTGTCTTTTATTATCTTTAGCCATTTATATCTCCTACTTACCTGTCTTACCAACTTTACGTCTTACATATTCGCCTTCATATCTGATACCTTTACCCTTGTATGGTTCAGGTTTTCTCCATTTTCTGATATTTGCTGCGTGTAAGCCTACTAATTGTTTATCGATACCTTTTACGATTATTGTTCTTTCATTTGGTGTTTCAGTTTCGATACCTTCTGGGTCTTCCATAGTTACTTGGTGTGAGAAACCAAGGTTCATAACTAAGTTATTTCCTTGTTTTTGTGCTCTGTAACCTGTACCTTCGATTTGAAGTGTTTTGCTAAATCCTTCTGTTACACCTAATACCATATTTGCAATAAGTGATCTAAATAAACCATGGTCGATGTTTTGTTGTTTTGTATAATCTTCTGGAATGTTGATTAGGATTTGATTATCTTCTTCAACTACTTCAATTGTTTTTGGGAAATCTTGAGTTAAATTACCTTTTGGTCCTTCTACTCTGATAGTTTGTCCATCAATAACAACTGAAACTCCATTTGGTATTTCAATTGGTTGTTTACCTATTCTTGACATATATTTCTCCTTACCATACGTAACAAATAACTTCGCCACCTACATTTTCTTCTCTTGCAGCTTTGTCAGTTAAAAGTCCTTTTGATGTTGAAATAATTGCTGTTCCTAGACCATTTAGTACTTTAGGTACTTCGTTTGATTTTACATAAACTCTTAGGCCTGGTTTACTTATTCTTCTTAGTCCTGAGATTACTCTCTCGCCGTTTTCTGTATATTTTAAGTCTATTGTAAGAATTCCTTGTTTGTTGTCTTCTTCAACATTAAATCCGTTTATGAAGCCTTCATCAAGAAGAATTTGTGCAATAGCTTTTTTCTCATTAGAAGATGGTAAGCTTACTTGTTTATGATTAGCTTTTACTGCATTTCTAATTCTTGTTAGCATATCCGCTATTGGATCTGTCATCATAATTAATATCCTCCCTAATTACCAGCTTGATTTTCTAACTCCTGGAATTTTTCCTTCATTTGCTAATTCTCTAAAGCAAATACGGCAAATTCCATATTTTCTAAGGTAGCCATGTGGTCTACCACAAATTTTACATCTGCTATATTCTTGTGTTGAATATTTGTGATGTTTTTTTTGTTTAGCTATCATTGACTTTTTAGCCATTAAGCGCTCCTTTATTTTGTAAATGGCATTCCCATTAATTGTAAGAATGCTTTAGCTTCTTCATCTGTTTTTGCTGTAGTAACTATTGTTATATCCATTCCGTGTAGGAAATCTACGTTATCGTATTTGATTTCTGGGAAAATTAATTGTTCTTTTATTCCTAGTGAATAGTTTCCACGTCCATCAAATGAATTTGGATTTATTCCTCTAAAGTCTCTAACACGTGGTAGTGAAATTGAGATTAGTTTGTCTAGGAAATCATACATTTTTTCACGTCTTAATGTTACTTTTGCACCAATTGCTTGACCTTCTCTAAGTTTGAAGTTAGCTACTGATTTTTTAGCTTTTGCTTCAACAGGTTGTTGTCCTGTAATTAATGCAAGCTCATTTTTAACTGCATTTAATAGATTTTGGTTATCTTTTGCTTCTCCAAGACCAACGTTAATTACGATTTTTTCAAGCTTTGGTACTTGCATTACATTTTCATAGCCAAATTTTTCTATTAATGCTTTTACTACTTCATTTTCGTATTTTTCTTTTAGTCTACTGTTTGCCATAATTTCTCCTTAAACTCAATCGAATTTTTCGTTTGTTTTATGGCTTACTCTGATTTTTCTGCCATCTTCAAGCACTTTGCTAGTTCTTACACCTTTTTTAAGTTCTTCTGAGTATAAAAGTACTTTTGAAGCATCAATTGGGCATTCTTTTTCGATTCTTCCGCTTTCGCCACCCATTTGTGTTGCTTTTTGGTGTTTAATTCTAACATTAGCACCTTGAACTACTACTTTATTTTCTTTTGGATAAGCTTCAATTACTTCTCCAACATGACCCTTGTATGAGCCTGATATTATTTGAACTTTATCGCCTTTTTTAACGTGCATAACTTCCTCCTATAATACTTCTGGAGCTAGGGATATAATTCTCATGAATCCTTCCCCTCTTAATTCTCTAGTTACTGGTCCAAATATACGAGTTCCTACTGGTGATTTGTCTTCTTTTATGATTACAGCTGCGTTTTCATCAAAATTAATTTTTGATCCGTCAGCTCTTTTTAATCCTCTTTTGCTTCTAACGATTACAGCTTTTACAACGTCACCTTTTTTTACCGCTCCGCCGGGTGTTGCACTTTTTACTGAACAAGTTACAACATCACCGATGTTTGCATATCTACTGCCAGTTCCGCCTAGAACTTTAATTACTAATAATTCACGTGCTCCGGAGTTATCTGCAACTCTCATGCGAGTTTCTTGTTGTATCATGAATATCTCCTTAACTTATTAAACAATTTCAGCAGCTTCGGCAACTCTTACAAGTCTCCATCTTTTTGTTTTTGATAGAGGACGAGTTTCCATAATTACTACTGTATCGCCTACTTTAGCTTCATTTTTCTCATCATGAGCTTTATATTTTTTACTTCTGTTGATTCTTTTTTTGTAAACTGGGTGTGAAATTTTTTCTTCAACTAAAACTGTAATTGTTTTATCCATCGCATCAGATACTACAACACCACGTTCTACTCTTCTACTGTTTCTTTCCATGAAATTTAAGCCTCCCTATTTATATTAAGCTTTCTTTCAGTTTGAATTGTTTTAACTCTTGCGATGTCTTTTTTGACATTTCCAATTGCTGATGGATTTTCTAATTGTCCAGTTGCAAGTCTGAAACGAAGATTAAAAAGCTCACTTTGTAAATCATATAATTGTTTATCTAAATCATGGTCTGATAAATTTCTGATTTCTTTTGCTTTCATTATTATTCCTCCGTACCTGTAACTTCAAGTCTTTGTATGAATTTGGTTTTGATTGGAAGTTTGTTTGCAGCAAGTCTCATAGCTTCTCTTGCAATTTCTTCGCTAACCCCACTCATTTCAAATAGTACACGGCCTGGTTTTACTACTGCTACCCAATATTCTGGGGAACCTTTACCAGAACCCATTCTTACTTCTGCAGGTTTTTTAGATACTGGTTTATCTGGGAATACTTTAATCCAGATTTGACCACCTCTTTTGATATATCTTGTCATCGCACGACGAGCAGCCTCGATTTGGTTAGCTGTCATCCAAGTAGCTTCAAGGGCTTGTAAGCCGTATTCACCGTAAGCTAATTGGTTTCCTCTTTGAGCTTCACCTTTCATTCTGCCCCTATGTTGTCTACGATATTTAACTCTTTTAGGCATTAACATAAGTTTTTCTCCTTATTCAAATACTAGTTGTTAGTATTTTCGTTTGTGTTTCTATTAGGACGTCTGTTATTGTTTCTTCTTTTTTTGTTGTTTCTATTGTTTGGCCTTTGTTTCATTTTTGGTTCGCGAACTGCCTTTTCTCCTGGTAGGATTTCGCCTTTGTAGATCCAAACTTTACAACCAATTTTACCGTATTCTGTATCTGCTTCTGCAAATCCATAGTCAATGTCTGCTCTTAGTGTTTGAAGTGGAATTGTTCCTTCAGAATATCCTTCGCTTCTAGCCATATCAGCTCCACCAAGTCTTCCAGATACCATTGTTTTGATACCTTTTGCTCCAGCTCTCATTGTTCTTTGGATTGGTTGTTTCATAGCACGTCTAAATGCAACCCTGTTTTCTAGTGCTGATGCAATATTTTCTGCTACTAGTTGTGCATTTAGGTCTTGGTATTTAATTTCTTCAACGTTTATGATTGTTCTTTTGCCTGGTGCAACTTTTTCGATTTTTTTCTTTAATTCTTCGATTCCAGCTCCACCTTTACCGATTACCATTCCTGGTTTTCCAGCATAGATTGTGATTTTTAGGTTGTTTACAGCTCTTTCTATTTCGATATCTGCAATACCTGCATCATAAACTTCTTTTTTTATTACTTTTCTGATGTTATAGTCTTCTACTAAAAGATCTGAGAATTCTTCTTTGTCTGCAAACCATTTTGAATCCCAATCTTTAATAACACCAACTCTAAATCCTTTTGGGTTTACTTTTTGGCCCATCTTTTCCTCCTATGCTTCTATATTCTCAAGAACTACACCGATATGGCTGCTTCTTTTTAGTATTGGGTAAGCTGCACCTTTAGCTTTTGGATGCCATCTTTTCATTGTTGGAGCATCATTTGCAAATGCGTTTTTTACAATTAGGTCTTCTCTATCAAGTCCATTGTTGTTTTCTGCATTTGCGATTGCGCTTTTTAGTACATCTTCAAGTAATCTTGCACCTTTTTTGTTTGTAAATCTTAAGATATTTAGTGCTTCGTCTACTTGTTTACCTCTAATTTCTTTACAAATATAGTTTACTTTAAGAGGAGATATTCTTTGATATTTAGCTGTTGCTTTTACTTCCATTGTCATCTCCTAACGCATTTTTGATTTCATTTCAGTAGCTTTTTTAGCGTGGCCTCTGAATGTTCTTGTTGGTACAAATTCACCTAGTTTGTGTCCTACCATATCTTCTGTGATATAGATTGGCACGTGTTTTCTACCATCGTGAACTGCTATTGTATGTTCTACAAATTCAGGGAATATTGTAGAACGTCTTGACCAAGTTTTTACAACTTTTTTCTCATTTTTTTCATTTAATTCGTCAATTTTTTTCATTAAATGATCATCGACAAATGGTCCTTTTTTAAGTGATCTAGCCATTATATCCCCCTATTTTTCGTCTCTTCTTCTTACAATGTATTGTGTAGAAGATTTTTTGTTGTTACGTGTTTTAACACCGATAGCTTTTTTACCCCATGGTGTCATTGGTGATGGACGACCGATTGGTGTTCTACCTTCACCACCACCGTGTGGGTGATCTACTGGGTTCATTACAGAACCTCTTACGTGTGGTCTACGTCCTAGGTATCTTGATTTACCAGCTTTTCCTAGTCTGATTAATTCGTGTTCTTGGTTTCCTACAACACCTATTGTTGCTTTACAGTTTAGGTGGATTAGTCTAACTTCACCACTTGGTAATCTTAGTGTTGCAAAGTTACCTTCTTTAGCCATAAGTTGTGCACCAGTTCCAGCTGATCTTACTAGGATACCGCCTTGGCCTGGTCTCATTTCGATATTGTGTACTGTTGTACCTACTGGGATATCTTTAAGTTCTAGTGCATTACCAGGTTTGATATCTGCATTTGCTCCAGAGATAACTTTATCGTTTACTTTAAGTCCTCTTGGTGCAAGGATATATCTTTTTTCTCCATCTGCATATGCAAGTAGAGCAATGTTTGCTGATCTGTTTGGATCGTATTCGATAGTTTTTACTGTTGCTGGGATGTCATCTTTATTTCTTTTAAAGTCGATGATTCTGTATTTTCTTTTTACTCCACCGCCTCTAAAACGAACAGTTGTTCTACCTGTATTGTTACGTCCACCTTTGCTTTTAAGGTCTGTTAAAAGTGATTTTTCAGGTTTGTTTGTTGTGATTTCTTCGAATGTTGAAACAGACATATTTCTATGGCCGTTTGAAGTTGGTTTTAATTTTCTAATAGGCATTTAAATCCTCCTTATAAACCTTCGAAGTATTCAATTTCTGCACTGTCTGCTGTTAATGTAACTACAGCTTTTTTCCAGTCAGCTCTTTTACCGATTCCATGACGTGTTCTTACTTTTTTACCTTCGTAATTCATTGTTCTAACTTTTTGAACTTTTACGCCATCAAAGATTTGTTCGATTGCAGCTTTGATTTCTGGTTTGTTTGCATTTTTGTCTACTTCAAAAGTGTATTTGTTTTCATCAAGTAAGCTCATTGATTTTTCTGTAATAATTGGTCTTTTAATTATTTCATAAGGTGATTTCATTATATAAATACCTCCTCAAGTTTAGCAATTGCATCTTTTGTAATTACTAGCTTGTTGTGTCTTACTAAGTCATAAACATTGATTAGGTTTGCAGCTGATACATCTACACCTTCGATATTTCTAAATGATCTATAAACTAGTTTGTCATTTTCTGCTGTTACAACATAAGCTTTTTTACCAGCATCGATTGCATTTAAGATGTTTGCTGCTTCTTTTGTTTTAGGAGCTTCAAATGATAGGCTATCTAAAACAATTAATTCATTTTCGTTTACTTTTGAAGTAAGAACTGAGTAAAGTGCTTTTCTTCTTAGTTTTTTAGGAACTTGATAGCTGTAGTCTCTTGGTTTTGGTGCAAATACAACTCCACCGCCTGTGTAGTGTGGTGCTCTAATCGAACCTTGACGAGCTCTACCTGTTCCTTTTTGTCTAAATGGTTTACGTCCACCACCACGTACTTCAGCACGTGTTTTAGCAGATTGTGTACCTTGTCTTTTATTTGCTAGTTGGTTTTTAACTACTTCATATACAGCGTGTTCGCTAATTTCAGTGTTAAATAGAGTTTCGTTTAACTCTAATTCTCCAACATTTTCTCCTTTTATGTTTAAAACATTAACTTTAGGCATCTAACTCCTCCTTAGTTTTGGCCTTTGACTGCTTGTTTGATTTGAACAAGTCCGCCTTTAGGTCCTGGAACCGCACCTTTAACTAGGATGTAAGAGTCTTCTGTATTTACTTTAACTACTTGTAAATTTTGGATTGTAACTCTTTCATTTCCCATTTTTCCTGAGCCTTTTCTACCTTTGAATACTCTTGCTGGATCTGAACCTGCTGAACGAGCACCTGCTACTCTGTGAGATTTAGAACCGTGAGATTGTGGACCTCTACCATAGTTCCATCTTTTGATAGCACCTTGGGTACCCTTACCCTTGCTTGTTGCAACAACGTCTACGATTTCGCCTTCTTCAAAGATGTCTACTGCTACTTTATCACCAACTACTAAGTCGATTGGGTCATTTCCGTAGTTAACTTCTTTTAAATATCTTTTGTAAGATGCGCCTGCTTTGTCAAAGTGACCTCTGATAGGTTTTTTAACATTTTTTTCTTTTTTGTCCATATAACCGATTTGAACTGCGTTGTAACCGTCTGTTTCGTCTGTTTTAATTTGTACAACTACATTTTCATCAGCTTTTAGAACAGTAACTGGAGTGATAACTCCATCTTCATCGATGACTTGAGTCATGCCTACTTTTGTTGTAAATATACTCTTCATGAGTACCTCCTTAATTACAGCGGATTGATTATCCAATCATTCTAATTACAGTTATTATAACTTAATTTCGATATCAACACCTGCAGGTAAGTTTAATTTCTTAAGTGCATCAAGTGTTTTGGCATTTGGGCCTAAGATATCGATTAATCTTTTGTGTGTTCTTTGTTCAAACTGTTCTCTAGAGTCTTTGTATTTGTGAACCGCTCTTAAAATTGTGATTTTTTCTACTTCTGTTGGAAGTGGAATTGGTCCAGATACTTCTGCTCCGCTTCTTTTAACCGCTTCTACGATTTTTTCTGCTGAGCTATCGATTACTTCGTGATCGTAAGCTCTTAATCTAATTCTGATTTTTTGTTGATTAGCCATTTTTCCTCTCTCTTTCTTTACCACGCCTCCGGGCGTTTGATATGTGTGGAAACCGTTTAGAATTATTTCTAAACTTGCTAGGCAAAAGTTCCCTTGTGATTTTGGCCTAAGTCACAAGCAACATCTTGCTTCAAAGCACCATAATATAATACAACAAAAACACTACAAAATCAAGTGTAAAGTATACATTTTACAAACATTTATATAAATTTATAAATATTTATAAAACTTGTTTACAAAGCTTAATTTTTCAGCATTTCTTGTGTAACATTTCAATAATATACCAGCAAAATGACCTATGTCAAATAAAAATTTGTAAAATATTTTTATTAACTTATAATAGAACTTGTATCATTAATAGAAAGAATTTGAGGTCAATAATGAAAATCTTAAAAGAATTTGTAATCTTATGTGCCTGCCTTCTAGCTGGTAGCGTTCTAAAGTACTTAATTCCCCTGCCGATTCCTGAAACTATTTATGGGATGCTAATCTTATTTTTACTTTTTGTTAGCAAAAAGCTTAATCCTGACCAAGTAAGGAAAACTTCTAATGTCATACTAGATAATATGAGTTTTTTGTTTGTACCTGTTGGGGTTGGTATAATTGAAAATTTTGATTTGTTTACTCAAAATTTTGTTGCAATGTTTGTGGTGACAATTCTTGCAAGTACTATTGCCATGGCTGTAACCATGCTTGTTGTAAACTTTATACAAAAAAGGAGCAAACATGTTCAGTAATTCATATTTTGGCATAGTCTTATCTTTTGTAGTATTCCAATTAGCAAAAAAATTTACAAATAAAATACATAACGGGATTCTAAGATCAATCTTTAATCCACTTTTAATTTCAATTATAGTTATTTCAATTATTTTATCCGCAGCTAGCATTTCTTATAAGGATTATAACCAAGGTGGGTCTTTAGTTTCATTTTTTATAGGGCCGGCAACAGTTGCTCTAATGGTAAGCCTTTATGATAACATTAATATTTTAAAGAAAAATTTTGCTGCCATTATGATAGGAATTTTTGTAGGTAGTTTCGTTTCTATGCTTGTTACTGTCCTACTTTCAAAAGTAATGGGAGTGGATGATATGATTATAATCACCATGCTTCCAGAATCAGTAACCACAGCAATTGCAGTTGGCCTTGCCGAAGAATACGGCGGCATTGCAGCTCTAGCAGCAATAGCGGTTATTATTCGAGGCATAGTTGGAATAATAATTGCTCCAATAATTATAAAAGTATTTAAAATCTACAATCCAGTTGCCCAAGGAATTGGCCTTGGAACAGCTGCCCACGCTCTAGGGACTACAAAAGCCCGTGATATGGGAAATGTCCAAGGAGCCATGGCCGGATTATCCATAGCCGTAGCTGGAATTGTGACAGTTATTTTAATGCCACTTATGGTTTTAATTTTAAATGCAATATAAGAAAAACTGCAGGATTTATTTCCTGCAGTTTTTTATTCTAATACTATTTCATTGTATGTTTTTTCTGTTAGTTTAAATGTTAGTAGATAAAAAATCATATAGGCTACAAATACTGAAACTAAGCATAGTAGATATAATCTAACATTGTTTAAACTTAAAATTTGCAAGAATTTGGTAATAATTGGTATTGCAAAAAGTGAATGGATAAAGGCAAAGGCCAGCGGCAAGAAAAATACTAGTCCCATTTGCTTTGAAATTGACTTTTTAGCTTCCCTATCTGTCATACCAAGTTGTCTCATAGTTTTAAATCTAGCTTTATCTTCCATACCTTCTGAAAGTTGCTTATAGTATATGGCAAGAACTGTGGATACCAAAAATCCTAGGCCTAGGATAATACCCACAAAGAATATGCCGGCATATACTGCTAGAAGGTCATTTCTATCAACTTGGCTATCTTGTAAGGAAAACCAATCATTATCCATATTGTCTTTTAGTTCATCCCATAATTTATCTCTTAAATACGGATCATAATTTCCATCTACATCAAAGTTCACATTATTTACAGTCTCATAGCCACCACCATACCATTCAGGTGTAAAGTTACGTACAACTTTTTCAAAGATTTGAGCATCTTTAAAGATAAGCTGGTCTTTGTCATTGATAGATATATCAGCTATGGATATAGGAGTAGGATAATTTTCTGTCAATTCTTTTTTTATCTTTAAATCCATACCCTCTATTTTTTCTATTTGCCTTTTGTCATTACTTTGTAAAAAGATAACATCATTGTCTTTAAAGTCATAAGCAGAATCGTGATCTAGGACAAAAAATACCATATCAATCTGACTGCCATCCAGAGATTGGTCATCTGTAATTTTCTTTTTTATGATTGTTCCATCCCTATCGACTGGAAGTACTGCACTCTCGTAGGTCCAAATATGTCCTGTTCTACCGTTCTCTTTTAAAACCCTATCTACATCATCCTTAAACAAATCAATGTCATTAGTATTTGGAAATGACAACTTATAGTCAGTTGCAAACATTTGTTCTTGGACTTCACTTGTTGCAAAGTAGAGGGAAAAACCAGATGTTAATACTATGATTACCATAGTAGATAGTATAGCAATACTTGCAAGAGTTTTGGCACTATTCCTTACTCTATATATAAGACCAGAAACTGCCGTGAAATTGGATTTTTTATAATAAAAATTCTTGTTTTTTTGAAGGAGTTTTAGTACACCTGATACTATAACCGAAAATGCTGCGTAGGTTCCTACAATTACTAGCATTACGGCAAGGAAAAATAGTTTGAAAGCATCCATGGGATTTTGTGTTGTAAGGCTGATAAAATATCCTGCCCCAATGCACAAAATTCCAAATATACCTGTAGCTATTGGATATTTTGGAGTTTTTTGCCCTGCTTTTGCTTGGTATCTGAAAGACATAGGGCTAAAGTTCCTACTTTTAAATATTTGCCTAGCTAATAATAAGGCAAATATTATAAAAAATATAAGGGCTGTAAGTAAGAGGGGCTGGATTGTAGGAAATATACCAGTTTCTAGAACATTCATATCTGTGTCTAGCATTTGCAAAAATCCGGCAAAAACTAGTTTATATATAATAGCTGAAATTATAGTTCCAATAATTATTGACTTTATATATAGGTTGATTAACTCATAGATATAGATTTTTACCAAATGCTTTTTTTCCATACCCAAAGTCAAATATAGGGCAGATTCTTCCGCTTTATTTTTCTGTATAAAATTATAGTTGGTCAAAATTGTTAATAGTGCAAATATCAACAATATTATAGAACCCAAATTCATCAAAGTTCTTATGGTTGTTTGTCCGAAAAAGTTTTTTGTCAATGGATCTGCGCTTATTGATAAGCATATATTTATTAAAACTATGAAAAATACTGTTGTACCTACAAATGGTACATAGAGCCTTTTATGTCTTTTGATCCCATCTATGGCTAGTCTGTGGTAGAGTGATTTCATCTGATCTCACCCCTTTGAAGCATTTGCATAGTATCAGCAATCTTTTCGCCCATTTCATATTTTGAAAATCCAGAATTATATAGTTCATGGAATATTTTACCGTCTTTGATAAACAATACTCTCTTTGCTTCAGAGGCTGCTTGGATGGAATGGGTTACCATTATTACAGTTTGTCCATTTTTATTTAAGTATTTGAAAACTTCCATCAATTCCCTAGAAGAGTTAGAATCCAAAGCACCAGTTGGTTCATCTGCTAGAAGTAATTTTGGATTGGTAATAAGGGCTCTTGCTACGGCACATCTTTGTTTTTGCCCTCCAGATACTTCATAAGGATATTTGTTTAAAATCTCATCTATCCTTAGTGGCTTAGCCACTTGCATGAGTTTTTTATCAAAATTTTTGGGGTCATCTTCTGCTAATATAAGTGGTAGCAAAATATTTTCTTTTAATGTTAGGGTATCTAATAAGTTAAAATCTTGGAATACAAATCCTAGGTGGTCACGTCTAAATTTTGAAATCTCAGAATCACTTATGGTCGATAAGTCTTTACCTTCTAAAACTATATTCCCTTTACTAGGCTTATCTAAGAGAGCTAATAGGTTAAGCAAGGTAGTTTTTCCGGAACCAGATTCCCCCATTATAGCTATGTATTCTCCTTCTTCTACCGAAAAATTCACATTGTTTAAGGCGTGAACTTGGTTTGTTGATAATCTTGACTTATATATTTTTTCTAAATTTGATACTTCTAATAACATATTATCACTTTCCTTTCTTATCTTTGTCTATATATTACAAGATAAAAAAATAAAAATCCCTCGATTAAAATAACAATTTTTAGCTTAAAGTGACAATTTGTTAGTTTAAAACTCGACTAAGATTTAATATTACTTTTGTTCCTACATCCACTTTTGAATCTATGCTTACATCTATAGACAAATTTTCTGCTGCAGTTTTTACTAGATTTAAACCAATACCAGTAGATTTTTTGTAAATGCGCCCGTTATATCCCGTATAGGACTTATCAAAAACCCTAGGCAAATCTTCTTTTCTAATGCCAATGCCAGTATCCTCAATTATTAGATTTTCCCCCTCAATATAAATAGAAATTTCTCCCTTATCAGTGTATTTATTAGCATTTGACAAAATTTGGTCAAGAATCAATCCAAACCATTTTTTATCTGTGGTAAGTTTTAGCTTGCTAGCTTTAAAATCAACCTTATTTTTCTTTCGGATAAATACTTTGGCATATTTTTTTATCGAAGAATTGATAAGCTCATCAAGGCTAGCTTGTTCAAAAACAAAATCTGTTGAAAGTGACTCCAGTCTCATATAAGACAAAAGACTATTTATGTATTCCTCAATTTCAAAAACTTCATTTTTTGCAGCATGACTATCGACTGGATGATCATTTAAAATCAAATCTAGGGAAAACAATGGAGTTTTGATTTGATGGGTCCATATGCTTATGTATTCTTTAAAATCTTTCATCTTTAATTCAAAGGCATTTGAGATTTTCTTATTTTCTTCTTGGATACTTATCATTATTTCTGAAAATTTTGTATCCCTAATCAAATCAGGTTTCTTTATGGAAGTATCCTTAGCCCAGTCATTTAAATCTTGTATAGTATTTTTAAATCTAAAATATGATAGGACCATAGAAATTGTAAACATCAAAAATGAAAATAAAATTATATACAAAATATAATTTTTATCTATGCCAAACCAGATACTTGCGTATAAGGCTAGGATATAAATAAAAAAAATTATAAAATTATGACTATGAAATTTTATAAACTTAGACATCTCTTTCAATATAATATCCCACCTTTTTCTTTGTTTTTATAAAATTTTTAAGGCCAATATCTTCTAGTTTTTTTCGTAATCTCATAATATTTACAGTCAGAGTATTATCATCAATAAATTCATCAGTCTGCCAAATTTTATCCATAAATTCTTCACGCCTAAAAACTTTTTCCGGGTATTCAAACATCATTTCCAAAATCAAATACTCATTTTTTGATAAAGATATTTCCTCATTAGCAAATTTTAAAAGCATCCTATCCCTGTCAATAATTACATCCTTGTAGGAAATATTATTAGTAGACTCGCTATATTCAAAAGTGCGTCTTAAAATTGCCTTTATCTTTGCAAGGAGCAGTTCCAAATCAAAGGGTTTTGTAATATAATCATCAGCGCCCATATTCATGGCCATAATTTTATTTAAATTTTCATCTGCAGAAGAGATAAAAATAATGGGAACATTTGATGATTTTCGAATCTGCTCACACCAATAATAACCATTAAAAAAAGGCAAGGAAACATCAAGCAAAACCAAGTCTGGATTTACTTTTAAAAATTTTTCATAAACTGAGGAAAAATCATCAGCAACGTGGACTTCATAGGACCAATTTTGCAAAAACTTTTTTAAGGCATTTAAAATAACATCATCATCTTCAACTACATATACTTTTATAGGATCCATAATTACCTGCTTTCTTAACTATAATTATAAGTTAAAAATCAAAAAATAAAACCGCCCCAAGGACGGCTTATTATTTATTACTTATTTTGTTTTTCAAATTTTCAAAATCATATCCCCTATCTTCCAAATCATGGATTAAATTTGGGAAGGCCTTTAGTAGACGTTTTTCTCCATATTTTTGGAAGTTATTTTTAAATTCTTGGCTGCGTTCATCAAATTCTTTGCGTTTTTCACTGGTTTTTTCTGCTCTTTCTATACCTCTTTGAGCAATTTTTTCTCCAATATCTGTTGTAACTTCTCCTAGTTTTTGTTTTGATTTTTCAATCTCCCTAAATTTCTTATTGATGCCTAAGATAGTATTTACTGTTGCTATTAGGTCTATAAGGAAAATTATAGCAATAATAATATTTACAATTATTAATATCTTCACTGAAAAGGCTGATACAAATTTTACTATCATTGGGTGGATTGCTTCATAGAGGATAAAGCATAGGGCTCCCCAAATTAGTGAATATTCTGCACAAATATATCCACCTATATTAAACTTTTTGTCTGTGTAGTCCCACCATTTTTTGTGAAAAACTTTCTCTAATATAAATCCTGTAACTAGTTCAATAACTGAGGCCACAAACATGGATGCAAAAAATAAAAACAATTTGCTATATGTATTTACTTTTCCCAACATAAATAAGATAGAAATGGCTGCAAATCCATAAATGGGACACCAAGGGCCATTTAAAACTCCACAGTTGATATATTTTCCCTGACGAATGCCATTATATGTAACTTCCATGGCCCAACCAATTATTGCATATATAAAAAAATAAATTATATAATAAGCATTTAACATATTAACTCCTAATAAAAAACTCCTAAGAATTGCTTCTTAAGAGTAATTTTACAAATTTATTTTATTTCTTCAATAACTTTTACAGCCTCTTCTTTTTCAAGAGTACTTCTTGTGTAGATATGATTTTGGCCATCTTTGATTACGATATAATTAAATGATCCATCATCCCAGAATTTGCCTGTATTTTCGCCAATTGTGATTTCTTCTGCATCTTCTGGAATTGTTACAATTTCTTCTAATCTTTCATCTTTTGGTGTGATTTGAATTGTAATTTTTTTAGCAGGATTTTTTTCTGCCATATATTCTACAGTTCTAAGATCCTTTTTTTCATCCTTGAAGTTTTCTACAAAGTTTTCTGGCAAATATCCAAATTCTAAATCATAGATGCCTTTGTCTCCAGATTCTTTGTTTTCTATTTCATTAGCTGGTTCTGGTTCTACTGCTACATCTTCTGTTTTTTCAGCTTCTTTTACTTCATCACTTGCTTTATTTGCTGGCTTTTCTTCTGCTGTTTGAGTATTGCTACAAGCTGCAAGTGGAGCAGATAAGGCTAAAATCAATGCTAGTGATAAATATTTTTTATTTTTCATAAACTCTCCCTTTTTTCAATTCAGGGATAATTATACTACAATTTTTAAAAATAAAAAATTTTTTATTTTTATTCTTAAATCGCTCCTATTACTAGGATAAAAAACTATAAATAAATCTTTATTCTAAATAATTATTAAATAATATCTGCAAAATCAGATTTATTTAGTATTTTGATTGTCTTATTTTTAATTTCAATCAATCCATCATCTGTCATTTTTGAAAGTTCACGAGAAAGTGAGGGTCTTGTTGTTGCCAAAATATCTGCCCATTCTTCGCGAGACAAATTTGTTTTTACAAATCCATTTTCTTCATTAGTTATCAAATATTTGGCAATTTTTTGCCTTAGGGTTGACTGGGAGGTAATTTGATTGGATCTGCTTAATTGCAAGCACTTTCTTGAAACTACATTGGTATAGGCAATCAAAAAATCTTTGGGAGTGTCATCTGTAAAAAGTTTTTTAAAATCATGGATTACTAGGACTTTGGAGTCAGTTTCTGCTTGGGCAGAAAAATCAAAGGGCTCGTTAAAATAGGAGTAAACTTCTCCAAATATGGCTGGCGTATTAAATTTTCTAATTATAAATCTTTTTCCATTTGGATCGATTTTATAAACCAAAATACTTCCCTCTACTAGGTAATACATTGCTCCTGTGACTTCACCAACTGTAAATATTTGAGAATCTTTGTTGTAGATTTTTTCTTCAAATCTTGTTTTTTTAGTTATTTTTTTTAAATCTTCATCGGATAAGTCTTTAAATATAGATATTTCTCTTAAATTCATATTTCACCTCAATTTAAGTATAAAAAAAGACGCAATATTTTTCAATGCGTCTTTTTTTATTTATCAATTATCTCAAGGATGGTCTTGTCTGCTGACTCAAAACCTTGGTGGGAAAGTTTGCCAATATTTGCAATGGTTTGCTCAATATTTTCTCCTACTACACCGACATTTGCTTCACTTACAACACCATTTAGTGAAAGATAGGCTGCAATTATTGCTTCTTCAGCACTAGTAGAAAGTTTCATAGAGCAAGATTCCTTGGCCCCATCACAGAGCATGCCTGTAAGATTTGCAAAAATATTTGTACAAGCCCCCGCAATTTCTTTTTGTCCACCACCTA
The DNA here is from genome assembly GCF_043187485.1 of Anaerococcus martiniensis. Classification (GTDB taxonomy): domain Bacteria; phylum Bacillota; class Clostridia; order Tissierellales; family Peptoniphilaceae; genus Anaerococcus; species Anaerococcus martiniensis. Next base: position 1,064,064 of record NZ_CP171106.1, on the reverse strand, counting down.
GCATAAAGGCAATGGCTGCCGATGAACCAATAGCCGCACCAATGGCACAACCACAAATTCCACAAAGTTTTCCCGCGTATTCTTTTACATAACGATTGATTATATGGGCAAAAAACAAGCCTCGTGCTAAAATTTCATCATCCAGATTTTCGTGTTTTGCAACCATATAAACTGGCAAAATAATTCCTACACCTTGATTGCCACTACCACCTGATGTCATAATTGGAAAAGGGCCGCCACCCATACGCATATCAGCTGCAGCTGCAGTTAAAATCCTAGTTTCACTTACAAAATTATCAGGCAAAATTTTATTTTCCTTAAGCTCATTTAACTTTTTACCCAGACCCATTCCATAGCCCTTCAGGCCTTCTTCGGCTGCCTTAAGATTTACATCCACACCTTCTAAAACAAAGTCAATTTCATTTATATCCATGTCCCTAACAATTTTTTCTAAATCTGCAAAAGTCATATTCTTAATAGAAAATTCAGAATTTTTATTTTTTATAAATGGATTATCCAAAATAACATTGCCATTTTTGATTATTTTGCTTATATGGGAGTGAGAATGTGAAATGATACTTGTAACTTGGTCATTATTAGCAATAATTGTTGCTTCTATGTAGATGTCTGGCACATCGTCTATGTAATTTAAGTTAACTTTGTTTTCATTTACAAATTCTCTAGATTTTTTTATTTGATCATCAGTTAGATTTGAAAAAACCAAAAATGCCTTATCGGTTTTGCTTGTAAAGGCTCCAAGGCTAGCTGCTAGGTCCAATCCATGGTCTCCCGTATTTGGTATTTTTACTGCTTTGCCATTTTTGTAAATATTTTTGCTTACTTTTAAATTTATTTTTGAAATTTCATCTTTATTTATGTAATCACTAGCTATATTTGCTGCATATGCAACTGCCACTGGTTCTGTACAGCCTATAGCCTTTGTGGAATCTTCTCCTACTATATTAATTAATTCCCTTTGCATATCATCCATAATTTCGCCTCCATTTTAATTATAGTAAAATCTTTAACAAATGGCAAAGGTTTTCATATTTTGTTGCACATTATTTTTTAAAATTTTTATATATAAAAAAATCAGGTCCTATTATAAGAACCCGATTTAGATATATTATTAAGCTGTCATTGTTGCTAAATCTTCTTCTACTGTAGAAATTGGAGCAATACCAAAGTTTTCTACTAAGAAATCTACAACTGTTGGTGATAAGAATGCTGGTAGTGTTGGTCCTAGGTGGATATTTTTTACTCCTAGGCTTAGTAATGCTAGTAAAACTATTACTGCTTTTTGTTCATACCAAGCAATATTGTATTCGATTGGTAAATCGTTGATATCATCTAATCCAAAAGCATCTTTTAAAGCTAGAGCAATTTGAACTAGTGAGTATGAGTCGTTACATTGTCCAGCATCTAGTACTCTTGGGATACCATTTATATCTCCAAGTCCTAATTTGTTATATCTATATTTTGCACAACCAGCTGTAAGTATTACGTGGTCTTCTGGAAGACCTTGGGCAAATTCTGAGTAGTAATTTCTTTCTTTAAATCTACCGTCACATCCACCCATTACTACGAATTTTTTGATATTTCCAGCTTTAACTTCTTCTACAACTTTATCAGCTAATTGGATAACTTGGTTGTGGGCAAAACCACCTACCACTTTTAAATCTTCAAGGTTTGTTGGAGCTTCACAAGTTTTAGCAAGTTCGATAATTTCTGAAAAATCTTTGTAGCCATTTTCATCAGCTTCGATGTGTTTGCAACCTGGATAACCTGCTTGGCCAGATGTAAACATCTTATCTTGGTAAGTATTGTCTTTTTTCATTGGTACAATACAGTTTGTTGTCATTAAGATTGGACCATTGAAGGCTTCAAATTCTTCATTTTGGTGCCACCAGCTTGAACCATAATTTCCGTGGAAGTGGTCGTATTGTTTAAATTCTGGATAGTAGTTTGCAGGTAGCATTTCTGAGTGAGTATAGATTTCTACCCCGCTATCCTTACTTTGTTCAAGTAGCATTTTCATATCGTGTAAGTCGTGGCCTGAAATAAGGATTCCTGGTTTATTGCCTGCAGAATAGTCTACTTCTGTTATTTCTGGGTGACCGTAGCTTGTTGTATTTGCCTTATCTAAAAGAGCCATAGCTTTTACACCGTGTTCACCAGTTGCCATTACAAGATCGATTAGATTTGGAATTTCTTTATCAGCTTTTGTTGTTTCTTCAAGTGCTTTAGCGATAAATCTATCAACTTCCACATCTTTATATCCTAGGACATTTGCGTGGTGGTTATAAGCAGCCATACCTTTTAGACCGTATGTAGTTAGTTCTGTAAGAGATCTTTCGTCTTCATTTAAGATATTTAAAACGCCAACTTCAATAGCTTTTTTTTCTAATTCGCTATCATCCATTGTTGAGAAAAGAGCAAAGTCTGATAGACCTTCTTTATCTTCAATTTTTTCTAAAAGTTCATCTTTCATTTTGATTGTTTCTTTAACTATTTTAAAGATAGCTTCTGTATCAAAGTTTGCATTTGTAATTGTTACGAATAAGTTTTTTGAAATTTTTTCATAAACTTTTTCATTGTCCTCGCCTAGTCTATTAGCAACTTCAGCAAGTCCTTTTGTTACATATATTAATAAGTCTTGGCTATTTGCAGTATCTTCTTTTTTACCACAAACACCTTGGATAGTACATCCTTCATTTTTTGCTGTTTCTTGACATTGGTAACAAAACATATATTACTCCTTTTTAAAATTCAAGTATTAATATTTCCTACAATCTTATTATAGGCTAGATTTTTAAAAAAATCGGTAACATATGTTACAAATCAATATTTTTTTGCTATAAATCCTATAATAATAATGGGTATAATATAAAAAAGTTAGGCACATAAGGAGGAAATTATGGGACTTTTTGATATATTCAAGGCAGATAATAACGAAAACTCAAATACAAATGAAAATATAGTTTATGCACCAATGACAGGTGAGGCAAAAAACATTAGCGAATGCGAAGACCCAGTTTTTGCTCAGGAAATTGTAGGTAAAGGGACTATGATTATACCATCTGAGGGTAAACTTTATGCACCAGTAGATGGAAATATTTCAATGGTAGCTGATACAGGTCATGCACTTGGTATTACATCTAAAAGTGGCCTTGAAATTTTAATTCATATTGGCCTTGATACAGTTGAGCTTCAAGGTGGACCTTTTGATGTAAAAGTTAGCCAAGATCAAAATGTCAAAAAAGGCGATTTACTTTTAGAATTTGATATTGAACAAATCAAAGCAAATGGAAAATCAACCCAATCACCAGTTATAATTACAAATCCAGATAATTATGAAATTTCTGTCCTAAAAACTGGAAATTTAAGCCATGGCGATGAGTTAATCGAAGCTAAATAAGGTTAATATATGAAATTAATTGCAGTAGATGTAGATGGCACGCTTTTAAATAGCAAAAATGAAATTTCCCCAAAAACTAAAGAATCTTTGATAAGGGCTGGAGAATCCGGCCATAAAGTGGCAATAGTATCTGGACGTCCAACATCAGGAGTAAGATATCTTGCAAAAGAATTAGAATTTGAAAAATATGGAGGACTGCTTTCAAATTATAATGGAGGAGCCATAACAAATTTTAAAACTGGCGAAGTAATTTCAAATCATACATTGGACTTAGATTTGGCAAAGGAAATCTTAGCCGCTACCAAGGATTTGCCGCTTGAAATAATTATCCCAAGTGGGGATAAGATTATTTCTGATTCAGATAATAAATATTTGGGCGTTGAAAGAGATTTATTAAAAGTTGAGACAGAAGCAATAGAAGGACTTCGTGAAAATTTAGATTTTGGTCCAAACAAAATTATTTTTGCCAATGATCCAGAAATACTTGAACAACATCTAGAATTTTTGATAGATACTTACGGACAACACACTGCCCAAGTAAGAAGCCAAAGATTTTATTACGAAATCATGCCAAAAGGCCTTTCAAAAGGAGCGAGTCTTTTAGAAATTGCAAAATATTATGGAATCGACCAAGAAAATATAATTGCCTTTGGTGATGAGCTAAACGATGAAACCATGATAGAAGTTGCCGGTACAGGAGTTGCCATGGGCAATGCAGTAGAAAAAATAAAAGAAATCGCAGACTATATTACCTTATCCAATGATGAAGATGGGATAGCAGATTATTTGGAGAAATTTGTACTAAATTAAGTCTTTAGGAGAGGCTTATGAAAATAATAAAAATATTACTTGCAATTATTGTTATTTCAGCAATATTTGTAACAACCAGCCATATTGCCAAATTAAACACTTGGCTAAATGCAAAGTTGGGCAATATGGACTATAGGCCAGATATAAAAGAAAACATAGATCAACACGCTGGCGAACATCATTTTGAAGATAGGGATAAGGTTTTTAAAATCTTAAGCGACTATGCAAATTGCATGGAAGATGTATTTATTAAATCATATGACAATACTAAACTTGGCGGGTCATATCTTTTAGGAGAAAATACAAATCTTTGGGCAATATTAATCCACGGCTACACTGCAACAAATAAAACCATGTTTACCATAGCAGACGAGTATTACAAAAGAGGATTTTCAATTCTTGCTCCAAATCTAAGGGGCCATGGCAATAGCGCGGGAATATTTACAACCTATGGTATCAAGGAAAAAGAAGATATAAAAGAACGGATAAAGTGGATAAAATCTTCTTTTCCAGATGCCAAAATAGTTTTGCAAGGCGAATCATTAGGCGCTGCAAGCGCCATGTTTTTAGTAGGAGAAAACCCAAAAGAAGTCATCGCCTGTGTGGAAGATTGCGGTTATACCAGCTATTTTGAAATGTATGCCAATCAATTTCCGAAAAGACTAAAATTTTTGACCAAACCCATAGGTATTCTTGCAAATTTGTTCATAAAACCAGTAATTGGTGCCGATTTATTCAAATCAAATCTAGAATCAATGCAAAAAACAAAAATCCCCACCCTCTTTATAAACGGAGCAAAAGACCGCCTAGTCCCAGTCAAAATGTGCGAAAAACTCTACCAAGCCCACAATGGCAAAAAAGATATACATATTGCAAAAGGCGCAGGACATGCCGAAAGCAAACTTTATGATGCAGAAATTTATTATAAAAAAATATTTGATTTTTTAAGTCAAATATAAAAGCTAGCTTGATAAGCTAGTTTTTTTATGGATTTAATAGTAATTAAGATAAAACACAAAAAATATAGTAAGGTAATAGTATTAGAAAAGAAGGAGAATAATTAATGAATATTATAGTTGCTCAGTCTGGTGGTCCTACTAGTGTTATTAATTCTTCACTTGCTGGTGTGATTTCTGCTGGGATTGAAAATGATTTTGATAAAATTTTTCTTAGCCTCCATGGCATTGAGGGGATAATTAATGATGAAATTGCTGAGGTGGATAAGGATAAATATACAAGTGAAAATATAAAAGAAAAGTTGATGGCTAGGCCTTCTTCTATTTTAGGTTCCTGTCGTTTTAAGCTGCCAGCAAATTTTGATGATGAAATTTATGAGAAAATATTTGAAACTTTGAAAGCTTATCAAATATCTACTTTTGTCTACATAGGTGGAAATGACTCTATGGATACGGTTATGAAGCTTAATAACTATATGAAAGACAATAACATCGCTGATATAAATATTATGGGTTGCCCAAAAACTATTGACAATGACCTAATGAACATGGATCATTCTCCGGGATTTGGATCTGCAGCAAAATACATAGGGACAACCTTAAGAACTCTTAGAACTGATGTTGACATTTATGATTTAAAATCAGTTACCTTTGTAGAAATCATGGGTAGGCACGCAGGATGGCTTGCTGCATCAGCCCTTAGTGCAAATTATGGGATAGACAAGGATGTTGTAAATCTTGTTTATCTGCCAGAGGATAAAAAATCCTTGGACCAAGTATTTGATGAAATAAAAGAAGCTTTAAAATATGAAAACAACCTAATAGTTGCCCTAGCAGAAGGTTTTAGGGATAAAGATAATAAATTAGATGAAGAAAGATTCTCCAACCAAAACGATGCCTTTGGCCACAAAATCGTATCAGGAGTTGCTAGTAGGCTAGCAGATTTGGTCAGAAATAAACTTCAAATCAAATCTCGTGCAGTAGAACTTTCTATTGTCCAAAGAACAAGCAATCTAATTAGCAAAACAGATGCAGATGAAGCCTATCAATTAGGATATATGGCCGCTAAACTTGGCATAGACAATACAAATCTTGTCCCTGTATTAAAAAGAAAAGATAAAAATGAATATGAAGTTTACTACGAATCTGTAAGTCCAGACAAAATTGCCAACAAGGAAATGAAAATTCCTGAAACTTGGCTAAAAGACAGAAAAACTTTAGAAAATGAAATAATAAAATACACCCTTCCATTAATAAAGGGTGAAGTTGAGCAGGTATATGAAAATAGCTTGCCAGTCTTTGTTAATCTAAAAGATTTTATTATATAAAAAGATCTCTAATTAGAGATCTTTTTTATTTTTTTATTTGAATCCAAATTTAAAACAATAGACCCTAAAACAACTAAAATCAAACCTATTAGTAAGTCAAAAGTAAATTCCTCATGTAAGGCCCAGACTGAGAGCAAGGATCCAAATATAGGTACAAATAATTTATAGACTCCCATCTCATTGGCAGAATGATACCTTAAAACAGTATTCCAAATTATGTAACTTGTAGCAGAAATAAAAGCGCCATAAATAATTAAAATAATTGCAAGTGGTGTTAGAGTTAAACTTATTTTCTTTGTTAAAAATCCAGTTATTATAAGAATAATTGAACCAATTATAAATTGACTTGCCGTAGTAAACATTTCATTTTGACTTGTGCCATATTTTCTAACAAAAACTGAAGATAAAGCATTAAATGTAGTAGCTATTAAAATAAATCCTTCTCCTATAAATTTAAATTCACTACTCATATTGGTAAAACCACCATTTACAACTATTATTCCCAAAGTACCTAATATAATAGCAATTATAGTTTGTAAATTTATCTTCTCATTAGGAAGCATAATAATAGAGATAATAACTACTAGAAAAGAATTTGTGGCTTGTATTATAGATGATTTTACACCGCTAGTATTGCTCATACCTACATAATAAAATATATACTGGATAGATGTTTGAATTAATGAAAGTATGATAATGTATTTTATATTTATATTTTTTCTGTCTACTTTTTCTTCATTAAAAGCTCTAAAGTAAATAAAAGCTAATACTCCTGCCAGAAAAAACCTAAAGCCTGCGATTAGTATTTGAGAACCTGTATTTGATGGTGCAACTCCCATTTCTTTATAGGTAGTTTTTATAACTGGCATAGCCGAACCCCACAAAAACATTGAAAAAAGTGTTGCAATAATTGCAGTTTTTTTATCTTTTAATTTTTCTAGCATAAAATCTCCTTAAAAATTTATTAAAGAAATGAGTAAGTAGACTGCCCCACTTGCTAGCATTATTTTTATAGGGTCAGTTTTAAATTTATACATAGCAAAAAGAGCTGCAACAAAAATGACTAGCATCAAATAATCCAAATTTGAAATGGAAATTGCATTTGTATCAAAAAAGGCAGTTCTTAGGATTTGAACACCTGCTATCAAAATCATAGACACAATAGCTGGCCTTAAAAAATAAAGGATATTGGTCATAGCATCGAGATTCTTATATTTTTTGTAAAAATAGGAAATTGTACCGACAATAATTGCTGAAGGCAAAACACATCCTAGGGTTGCTGCCAAGGCCCCAGGAAATCCTGCCAATCTCGTGCCGACAAAAGTTGCAGAATTTATTGCAATAGGTCCCGGTGTCATTTGGGAGATAGTAATAAGATCGTTAAATTCACTTAAGGTCAGCCAATTATTTAAATCTACTACTTCTTCTTGGATTATGGGCAAGGCTGCGTAGCCTCCACCAAAAGAAAAAAGACCAATTTTAAGAAAACTTATAAATAATTTAATCAGCATCTTGACCTCTTTTCACAAATGTATAAATTACGCCAATTACAATTAAAGTTGCAATAATATAAACAACATTTACATCAAAGAAAAATCCTAAAATAAATGCTAAGATCATTATAAGTGGGATGATTTTTGACTTTGTCTTTAGTAAATCTTTGGCCATATCGATTACAACTTTTATAATCAAAGCCCCCACCCCAGCCTGCATGCCCTTTAAAAACAAGGCAATATATCGATTTGTTATAAAAGCTTGATAGGCTATTGATATTAAAGAAATTATTATAAGTGGCGGGATAATTGTTCCTAAGATTGCAACAAGCATACCCGGTAAGCCAAGTGTTTCAAATCCTACGACAACTGCAGCATTAACCGCAACTGCTCCTGGTGCTGATTGGGCAATAGCAGTCATATCTATCATTTCTTCCTTGCTAATCCATCCTAATTTTTCTACAAAAGTTTCCTTCATTAGGGATAAAATCACATATCCCCCACCAAAGGTAAAGGCTGATAGATAAAGGGTTGACTTAAATAAATCCCATAAGTTTTTCTCTTTTTGCATCAATTCCTCATTTCTATTTATCTAATTAATATAATAACATAAAAACTTGCAAATAAAACAAAAAAATCCCCAAATTGCATTAATTTGAGGATATAGTTTATTAATTAATATTTCTAACTAAAATATTTTTCATTAATTTTTTGAACTACTTTTTCTGGAGTAAATCCGTACTCTGCTGTTACTTCATCACCCTTTCCAGATTGGCCAAATTTATCAATACCGATATTTAATCCATCTGTACCAGTCCATTCTGCCCAGCCAAAAGTAGATCCCATTTCAAGAGAGATTCTCTTTGTAACTTCTTTTGGTAAAACTTCTTCCTTGTAAGCTTCATCTTGGTCTCTAAATAATTCAATAGATGGCATTGAAACTACACGGATGTTTTTGCCGTTTTCTGCTAATAATTTCTTAGCTTCTAGGGCAAGTTCTACTTCTGAACCTGTTGCAATAATTATTGCATCAGCATCTCCTTCACTATCAGAGATTACATATGCACCCTTGTTGATGTCTGTTAGATTTTCAGTTTCTTTTAGGTTTCCTACATTTTGACGAGTAAGAGCCATTACAACTGGTTTTTCTTTTGATTCAAGTGCTAGTTTCCAAGCAAGTCTTGTTTCATTTGCATCAGCTGGTCTTAGCATAATTGTATCTGGAATAGATCTAATCATAGCTAGTTGTTCGATTGGCTCATGGGTTGGACCATCTTCACCAACTGCAATTGAATCGTGAGTCATTACATATGTTAAAGGTAATTTTGATAATGCAGAAAGTCTAATTGCTGGTTTTAAATAATCTGTAAATACAAAGAATGTTGAAACGTGATGCCATGTTCCGCCGTGGGCAATAATACCATTTCCTATTGCTGCCATAGCAAATTCACGCACACCATACCAAACATTGCGTCCTTCTGGAGTTCTGTCTGTAAAAGCTACTGTATCTTTGATATTTGTTTTATTTGATGAGAATAAATCTGCAGATCCGCCCCAGAAGTTTGGATTAATTTTTGCAAGGTCTTGGATGATTTCCCCATTTGAGGCACGAGTTGCTATTGCTTTATCATCTGAAGAATATTTTTTAACTTCATCCATAAAGTTTTCTGGCAATTCACGGTTTATACCAGCCATTAGATTTTTGTAATCTTCTGGGTATTTTTCTTCGTATGTTTTTAAAAGCTCATCCCATTTTTTGTTTTCTTCTTCACCTGTTCTAGCAATGCCATCAGCAAAAGTTTCATAAATATCATCTGGAATATTAAAATCATCTTCAGTCCATTCATAGATTTCTTTTGCCTTTAGGAAATCTTCTTCACCAATTGGTGCTCCGTGAACTTTGTTTGTTCCTTGGTTGGTTGAACCATATCCAATAATTGTTTTTACTTCGATAAGAGTTGGTCCTTGGAAATTGCCTTTAGCATTGTTTATAGCTTCATAAATCTGATCAAGATCCTTACCATCTTCTACCTTAATGTAATTCCAATTTAAAGACTCAGCACGTTTTTGAATATCTTCTGAGAAAGTTGTATTTGTAGCTCCATCTAGGCAAATGTCATTTGAATCGTAAAGCACGATTAATTTTGAAAGATTTAAATGACCTGCAAGGCTCATTGACTCATAAGAAATGCCTTCCATTAGGTCGCCATCACCACAAAGTACGTAAGTGTAATGGTCAATAATTTGGGCATCATCCTTGTTATATATTGCTGCCAAATGTTTTTCAGCCATAGCAATACCAACTGCTTGGGCAAATCCTTGACCAAGTGGGCCTGTAGTTACTTCCACACCTTCGATGTGTCCGCGCTCTGGGTGACCAGCAGTCTTGGCTCCAATTTGTCTAAAATCCCTTAAATCATCTATACTTACATCATAGCCTGCTAAATGTAAAAGTGAATAAATCAAAGCAGAACCATGGCCTGCTGATAGGACAAATCTATCACGGTTAAACCAGTTAGCGTTTTTAGGATTTGCCTTTAAATATTTATTCCACAAAACATAAGCCATAGGAGCCGCCCCCATAGGAAGACCTGGGTGGCCACTATTTGCAGCCTCAATTTGAGCTATAGAAAGTGCACGAATGGCACTAATTGCACGTTCATCATTTTTATTAAACATAATCTCTCCTTTATACAAGTTACTAACTTTATACCCTTATGTAGTCAAATAAAAAAGAGGGAGGGCCAAAAGACCCACCCAAAATTTCTTATTTATTTCTAGACTCAAAAGCATCCCAGTCTTTTACAAACGCTTCAATACCAGCAGTTGTAAGTGGATGTGTCCATAATTTTTCAAATAGAGAACCAGGGATAGTCGCAATGTGAGCACCAGCTAGGGCAGCTTTTTCAAGGTGGTTGATGTGTCTGATACTTGCAGCAATAATTTCTGACTCATATCCGTAAATATCAATAACATCACGAAGTTCAGCAATTAGTTGCGCTCCATCCTCACCCATATCATCCACTCTACCCATAAATGGAGATATGAAAGTAGCTCCAGCCTTCATAGCCATAATTCCTTGAGAAACAGAGAAAATCAATGTGCAGTTAGTTTTAATCCCCTCTTTGTTTAAAGTATGGATAGCCTTTAGCCCATCTTCAGTCATAGGGACTTTTACAACAACATTATCAGCCCATTTAGCAAGATCACGAGCTTGCTCAACCATGCCTTCGTAATCATAAACAGTAACTTCAGCAGAAACAGGCCCATCAATAAAATCAGTAATTTCAGAAATAACTTCCTTAAAATCACGACCAGCCTTATTAATCAAAGAAGGATTAGTAGTAACCCCATCAACAAGGCCAAGGTCATTGATTCTTTTAATTTCATCAACATTTGCAGTATCTAAGAAAAATTTCATAATCAAACTCCTTTAAAAAGATTCTATGATTATTATACCATGATAGGATTTATTAGAAAACGTAAACAATCTATTTCAAATAATCAATCCAAGATATTTTGCTTTCATTTATTGATTTAAAATCATTTACAAAAGCATCCACAGCCTTATTGATATTGCTATCATCTATAAATTTCTCAAACACTTCATAAGAACAAGTTGCTGTGTCTATCCCATATTCTGCCAATTTTAAAACTTGATTTGTATTTTTAAAACTAGCTGCTAGAACTTTTGCATCTGGATTAGTCTCATCTAAAATATTTTGAATTTTAATCGTTGTTTCAATGCCATCATATCCTAGATTATCAATTCTATTTACATATGGGGCTAGGTAATCCGCACCAGCCAATGATGCCAAAAAGGCCTGAGTCGGGCTATAAATTGCTGTTGCCGTTATTTTAGTGTTCTCATTTTTCAATAGCCTCATAGCTTTTAAACCTTCTTTATTAGTAGGGACTTTGATAAAAGTATTTTCCCCAAACTTTTCTTTTAAAAGCCTAGCTTCTTTTACAATATTATCAGCATTCTCGGATAAAACTTGAATATGGAGCTGATCATCCCCAATAAATTCTCTAATTTCTATTAAAGTTTCTATAGGGTCTTTTTTATTTTTAAAAAGTATGCTGGGATTAGTTGTAACCCCAGATACTGGAAAATACTCGTATAGATATTTTATATTCTCTATATTTGCATCATCTATTAGTAATTTCACATTAACCTCTAGTTTTTCCACCAGCTACATTTATAGTAACTCCATGGATATATGATGAACGATCACTTACTAAGAAACAAACTAAGTTTGCTACTTCTGTAAGTTTTCCACTTCTACCTAGTGGAGTAGTTTTTGTGCTTTCATATCCTTCTCTGAGTTTTTCGACTGTAATATCTCTTGTATAAGATAATGCTTCTTCATATTCTAAAGTTCTAAGACCTGTAGCTTCTAAAATTCCTGGAGCAACACCTACAACTCTTACATTATGTTTTCCAAGTTCTTTTGCCCAGCTTCTAGTTAATGAGTTGACTGCATTTTTTGTTGCAGCATATATGGATTGGCCTTCGCTACCTTCTAATCCTGATTCGCTTGACATATTTATGATAACACCTTGACCTTGGTCTACAAAAACTCGGGCTGCTTCTTGGGCACAGTAGATTAGTCCTTTGAAATTAATATCTGTTACTAGATTAATAACTCTGTCATCAAGTTCGTATTTTCCATGAGGGTCTTTTGGATCAACAAGTAATCTTGGGATGTTTATTCCTGCATTATTTACAATAGCATCTAGGTGACCAAATTTTTCTACTGATTCATTGATTGCAGTTTTGATGTTTTCTTTATTAGTTACATCTAAGTGTACATACAATAAATTATCAGCACTTTCACCTTTATACTCTGGTTTATTATCATTGATATCTGTGGCAATAACATTTGCCCCAGCTTCTAACAATCCTTCCACAACTGATTTACCAATACCAGATGCAGCTCCTGTTACTAGAACAACCTTATCTTCTAATCCCAACCATGTCATTTTATGCCTCCAATATTTTAAATTCAGTTCCCACATTTATTTCAGGAATTACTACGTTTTCTGTTATTACTGCCCCTGGTAGTAAATCTTCTACATTTCCACTTAGATTTACAGTTAAGTGAGCTAATCCTTCTAAGTTAGCTTGAGCTTCATCTCCTACCGCCAATATTTTAGCTTTTACCCCGTCAATATCTACATAATCTCCAACTTCTATATTTCCATTGACATCTTTTAATTCTAATGAATAGCAATAATCTCTAAGCTCTTCAGGTGCGTTATCTCCAAAGAAAATTATCATCTCATTGCCAAATTCATCAACTGAATTTCCAACCTTAGTTACTGTGTTTTCATAAATTGTTTTCATTATTAAATCCTTTTTATTTTCTATGCGTATAAACCTAAACTAGCAAAATATGCTACTAATACTCTAGGTACCCCAATTAAGAATCTTGAATACATGACTGATACTACACCGACTTCTACTGTCTCTGCTTCTGCTTCAGCAAGTCCAAGACCGACTGGAATAAAGTCACAAGCATTTTGTGTATTAATTGCAAATAAGGCTGGCAAAGCTAAACTTGGCGCAATATTGCCTCTTGCAATCTCTGATCCAATTAAAGTACCTATTACTTGAGCAATTACAGCTCCAGGTCCTAAAAGTGCTGATAAAACTGGAATAGAACAGATAAATCCTAAGATTACCAAACCAACTACATTTCCTGTAAGTGGGATAAGGAGTCTCGCAAACCAATCCCCAAATCCTGAACCTTGAATAATACCAATAAGCATCGCTACAAAGGCCATGAATGGAATTATAGTATTAATCATAGTTTGGACAGCATCTCTACCTGCTTGGAAGAATATATCTATGACTCTTCCTGCTCCCATACCTACTTTTTGGATAAAAGTATTATTACTTTGTTCTGCAAGTGTTTGAGAAACTTTTTTATCCTTTGTATAAGTTATTTTTTCTTCTTTAGATCCAGTTGTTTCATTTGCTGCATAAACTTTTTCTGTATCATTTTCTTTTGTAGATGATCTTGTAGGTTCTGACTCTCCTTCAACAAGTGATACTTGTTTAGGACCAACATCTGATACATATATTGTTTCATTTATATATTGAGCAAGTGGGCCAGATTTTCCTGTTGGCTTTATATTTAGTGTAGGGATGCCTTTTTTAGGATATATTCCACATCTTAATGTTCCACCACAGTCAATTACAGCTGCAAATATTCTTTCTTCTGGTACAGAAGTTTTAAATCCATTTACAATTTCACATCCTGTTAGTTCTTTTATTGTATCTACAACTGGAGGTTTTGCCCCACCGCCTGTGATATATAATAAAACGTTTTTGTCCCCTTCAGGTCCTATAACTAATGGACCACCATATCCAGCTGATCCTTTAACTACTTTTACTTTTGTCATTTTATGCCTCCGCTTTTAATGTTCTACTTAATTTTTTGTTTTGTTGCTTTTCTACATATGATGTTGTAAAGTCAGTTATCCAACCTGCAAAGAAGTTCATAACTAGACCTACTAAAAGATATCTAATTGCAAGTGGTGTTGTATCTAAACCTAATGCCTCAACCCCTTGTGCAATTCCTAGCCATACGAATAATTCACCTGGATTGATATGTGGGAAAATACCATTGTTGGTATGGCAGTGATAAGCTCCAGATGCATAGTAAGATGGCTTTTGATATTCCGGTAAAAACTTACCCATAGAAAGAGCCATTGGATTTCCAAGCATAAAGGCTGATACAAAAGGTAGTATCCCGTATGCCAAAAATTTATTTTTTGATGCTACTTTTCCAAATTTATTTATTTTTTCTGGTCCAATAATTGCAATAAGTGAGTTCATAAATACTAAAAGTAGAAGTACTTTTGGTATAATCCCTCCAACCCAACTTACGAATGTTTCTCCACCTAATTCAAATAAATGGATAAAACCCTGTGCTAAATTAACTAAAAAATCCATAATTTCTCCTTATAATTATGCTGCTTCCTTTTTTATCAGCCCGCTAAATTTTTGAAGTGGAGATTTTGCCATTGGGATTTCTTCTCCTCTTTCTGCTCTTAGATAATTTTCTTTGGCATTTAGTATAGCTTGCTTCAAACTTTTAGGAAATTTTGTTCCGGCCAACACTTCTTTATCAATATCTTTTATATTAATATTGTTAAAGTCACAATTTTCTTTAAATCTGGCAAATACTGTTATCCCGTTTATGAATGCGGCGTTTCTAATAGTTCCATTTTCATCAACACCAAACATAACTATCGATCCAGACCTAAAGCCTCCTTTTTTTATTCCTATGGCAACCTTGCCTTCTTTAATAAATTTTCTAAAATATTCTTTAAATGAATTCATTTGCAAAAATGTTAGAAAATATTGAAGCATAAACATTGCTCCTAGGAATAAAATTATAAACATATAAGACTTTTCCATCTTTTTCTCCTATCTAAATAACTCAGTTTCTTTAATTATTACTTCCATTAGTTGCCTGTAATTTTCCACCTTTTCTACATGATTTAAGAAATCGCTATCTGATGAGACACTAACAATTTCATCATATAAATTAACAATTAAAGTATCATCATCATTAGGTACTCCTACAACAAATATGACTTTTATATCTGAATTAGGGAATATTCCCATGCTTAAAATAAATTTCTCATTTTTTATATGAGGAAAGGCTACTTTATCAGAGAATTTCGTTGAGGATTGAGTTTCTCTCAAAATTATTGAATTAGTAAATTCTACATCAATAATTTTTTTCTTCTCCAAGCATTCAAGCATCCTTACTAAATTTGTTTCATAGTCTTTGCTCTGTCCAATATAAAGTGTTTCTTCCCTCAACTCAGTAAAAATAAGAGATTTTAAAGCCCTTTCTTTTTGAAAAATACTTTGCTTAAAATAAAAATTATCCAATTCTTTTTGAATTAATTTATTATTTTTAAAGCCATTTGCTAAGAATAATGCATTTTCTAATTTCACTGGAACTGCACTTATTATCAAATCATAGTCTAGCTGATTACTTAGTTGATTAGCATCAGGATAATAATCAATTGTATGGACATTTGAAAACCTTTCTTGGATTAAGGGAATAATCTCCACTGCTTCTTCTTTGTTCTTATTTATAATTCCTACTTTGAATTTATTTATAGGTGAAGAATTTAACTTATCAAATAAATATATTTGAAAATATGATGCTAAATAACTCTTTTCAGACTCATTAATAAGCTTTTGCTTTTGCTCATAGATGACATCCGAAGCTATTTCACTCATTTTATAGGCAACTTTATATTCATTTTTTATATTTTCACTAAGTGGATTTTTTATATTGTAATTTAAACTTATTCTATTTAGTAAATAATAAATGTGATAATTAAAGTTTTCTGTTATATCTCCCAAATCTACATTTATATCCATTTGATTTTTTATTCTTTCAAAGATTTTGTTAGTCAGTAATCTTATTTCATCTAATTGTCCAGAATCGAAGCTATGGTTAAAGTTTGAAGAAGTTCTCATGCCCATTAAAGGGATTAATATAAAATTGATTTCTGAATCTGTTAAATCAATATCTTCTAACCTTTTGACAAATTCTTTTATTTGATCAGAAATTTTAGCGAAATCATTATTTTCAGAAATAGATTCATTATCTAGTTGATTGTTTAAAAGATTTCCTGATCTAATTCTATACATTGAAACATGAAAAAATTTGGATATGCTCTTGTAGGTATCTTCATTTATAAAAAAACTTACCAATAAATCATGCAAAAAAGTATTATATTCTTCCTCAAGTTTTGCCTTAGAAATAATATAATCATAGCCATTTTCTAAAATAAAATATCTTTTATCAAGCTCACCGCCCAGCAAATTTATGCCAACATTTGGTTTTCCATGTATGCTTAGTTGGTAACTATCCAAACCTTCATTTGCTATCTTTATATCTTTTGATAGAGTAGATTTTGAAATATTTATCTCATCGGCTAAGTCATCCAACTGTAAATCTTTTTCATTTAAAAGCCTCTTAATAAGGTATAAAATTCTGATTTTAGGATTTGTAAAATCTGTTGTTGATAAAACATTTGCACTTTTTATTGACTTGTATTTTTCAAAATTATAGATAAATAATGAAATTATTCCATTTTTAATATAAATATAAGCTCCATCTTTTAATTCATGATTGAGAACTTGTACCTCGTTTTTTATAGTTTTCTCTGAAACAGAAAGTGCATTTGATAAATCAATGATAGAAACATTGCTTTTTTCAAGTGCAGACAACATAAGTGTTTTTCTATCATCTAAGCTCTCCCACATTATTTCCTCCTATTATTATTATAAAGATATAAGTCAAAAAATTAATGTTAACTTTTTCCTAGTATAAGAAATTTGCAAAATTAATTGTTAGTTTAACCTGCTAACTAGATAATAAATGATAAACTAAGATGTTTCAATAAATCACCACAAAAAAACACCCCCAATGGGGTGTTTTATATTTTTCTTCTATTCAAAAACTTTCTCTCCGTTTAAATAAGTAGCTTTTAAGTCCAGATCTTCATCCAAAACTATAAAATCAGCATCAAATCCTACTTGTAGTTTCCCGCACACATTATCTATTCCTACGGATTTTGCTGGGATTAGGCTGGCCATTTGGATGGCTTCAAAGGCGTCTGCTATTTGCCAGTCTACTACATTTTTTACAGCATCTTTTAATTTTAGGATTGAGCCTGCTAGGTTACCGCCTTCTTTTAGTCTTGCGGTGCCATTTTCTACAATTACATCAAATTCTCCTAGTTTGTAATCTCCATCTGCCATGCCTCCTGCTGACATACAGTCTGTGATTAATGCGATTTTATCTCTGCCTTTTGCATTCATCAAAACATTTGCACTGGCTGGGCTTACGTGGTGGCCATCGCAAATTAATTCACTTATAGCATCTGAATTCATTGCTGCTCCTACCATTCCTGGATTTCTGTGGTGGAGTCCACTCATGCCATTATAGGTGTGGACAAAAATATTTGCCCCTTCATTAACTGCATCCATTGCCTGTTCATAGCTGGCATCAGAATGTCCTAAGGCAACTGCTATCCCCATTGCATTTGCTTTATGGATAAAGTCTATTACTCCATCTCTTTCTGGGGCAATGGCAATTTTATTTACCAAACCATCTGATAATTCTTTCCATTTTTTCAGTTTTTCTATATCTGGATCTGACATATATTTTTCATTTTGTGCGCCCTTGTATTTTTCAGTAAAAAATGGGCCTTCTAGGAAAACTCCACGGATTTTTGCACCAGTCACATCCTTATATTCTTGACCGATCACTTTGCAAGCTTGGTTTAATCTCTCTGTTGAATCTGTAAGTGTTGTTGGCAAAAAACTTGTAACTCCCATTTCCAAAAGTCCCTTAGAAATAATTTCCAAAGCACCTTTTTTGGCATTCATGATATCTTCTCCATGATAGCCATGGATATGAGTATCTACCAAACCTGGAGCAATAATTTCTCCCAAATATTCATAAGTTTCTGGTTCTTCTTTTGAAAATGACTTTATTTTGCCTTTCTTTACTTCCATATAAAAATTTTCTAAAACTTTATCTTCTAAAATAATATAATCAGCTGTATAAAACATAATCTCTCCTTTGCTAGTATTTTACCCGCTTTGGATGGGTATTATAAGGATAGGAGTTTAAAAATGAAAATTATTTTAGCAGTTGATGAAAATTGGGCAATCGGAAAAGATGATGAAATGCTCTTTCGCATCAAAAAAGATTTGAAACATTTTAAGCAAATGACTACGGGAAACATTGTGATAATGGGTAGAAATACCTATGAATCAATTGGTCATGCTTTGCCAAATAGGGAAAATATTATTTTATCAAAAAATCCAGATTATGAGGCAAAAAATGCAAAAGTTTTTCATAAACCAACTGAGGTTATAAATTATGTTAAGACTAGTACTAAAGAAGTTTTTGTAATAGGCGGGTCTGAGATAGTTGATATTTTTTTACCATACGCTGATGAAGCCATAATCACAAAAATAAATGCAATAAAAGATGCAGATACCTTTTTGCATAATTTTGACCAAGATCCAGATTTTGAGATTGTAAGTGAATCTCAAATATATGAGGAAAACGGAATAAAGTTTTCTTATGTAAATTATAGGAGGAAAAAATGAGTAAAACTGAAATTTTTGTAAGCGACAAATGCCCACATTGCCAAAGGGTTTTTAAAGACTATGAGGCAAATCCTGAAAAATATGAGGGTGTAGAAATAATAAATATTTCTGATAGCTTGCCAAATCTAAAAAGATTGTTAAAATACCGTGATAATCTAGATGGTTACAAAGAAGTAAGAGAAGAATCCAGAATCGGAATCCCATCTAGGGTTGTGGATGGTAAAGAAGTAGATTTTGTCCAAGAATTAATTGAAAAATAAAAACAAAAGTTGCAGATAAGTATCTGCAACTTTTTTATGGGATTTATTGGGATTTTGTTTTTAAGTTATTTAATTAGTTCAAGTGGTGAATCTACTTCTTTTTCTATTGTTTCACCTTTTAGGTATTTGATAGCTGTTTCTATAGCTAGTTTACCCATTTCTTTTGGTTGTTGGGCAACAGTTGCTGATAGTGTTCCATCTTTTACTGCATTTATTGCATCATCATTTCCATCAAAACCAACTATTACAATATCTTTTCCACTTGTTTTTATAGCTTCACTAGCTCCTAGGGCCATTTCATCATTTTGGCAGAATACTGCTTTTACATCTGGATGTGCTTGCAACAAGTTTTCCATAACTGTAAGACCTTCTGCCCTATCAAAGTTAGCTGTTTGGCTTGCTAGAAGATTAATTTTGCCATCTGTAGCTTCTTTAAATCCTTCTCCTCTTTCTCGAGTTGAACTTGCTCCAGGAATTCCTTCTAATTGGATAACTTCAGCATTTTCTCCAACTTTTTCTAGGATAAATTCTCCTGCCATCTTACCACCTTCAACGTTGTTGCTTGCAATAAAGCTTACGATTTCTCCTGAATCTGTTCCTCTGTCGACACAGATAACTGGAATATTTGCTTCGTTTGCTTTTTCTACTGATGGTGCTATTGCAGTTGAATCTACAGGATTGATTATGATTAAATCAACTCCCTGAGTAATTAAGTCTTCTACTTGGTTACTTTGTGTTGAAGAATCGTTTTGTGCATCGGATATTACAGTTTCTACGTCTTCTCCAGCACCCTCTTCAATACCTTCTCTAATTGATACGAAAAATGGATTGTTAAGTGTCGAAAGTGAAACACCTACTTTCATTTTTCCATCTGTACTGGTATTTTCTGCTGTTTCGCTTGTTTCTGTTTTATTTTCTGTTGCTTCATTGTTGCTTTGTCCCTCTAAGCTACAAGCAGTAAATGCAAATAATGCAACAAGGACTAGTGATAAATATTTTTTAATTGTTTTCATAAAAACTCTCCTATTTGTTTCTTTTGCGGTCAATTAGAACTGCAATTAAAATTACAATCCCTTTTACGATTTGCTGGTAAAAACTTGATACTCCCAATAAATTAAGACCATTGTTAAGGACACCTAAAATCAAAATACCAATTAGGGTTCCAGTTAGCGATCCACTACCACCTGTCATACTTGTCCCTCCAAGCACAACTGCAGCGATAGCATCCATTTCGTAGGCAACACCCGCTGTTGGTTGGGCAGAATTTAGTCTAGAAGTTAAAACCAAACCTGATAATACAGCCATAAGTGATGATATTACATAAACGCTTATTTTTACCTTATCTATATTAATCCCCGAAATAAAACTTGCCTTTTCATTGCCCCCAACAGCATATATTTTGCGACCCAGGGCAGTTTTATTTAAAATAGTCCACAAGATCAAAAATGCTAGGGCAAATAAGATTACTTGGAAAGGAATGCCTAAAAATTGGCCTTTTCCTAAAAACTGAAAGGCAAAATTATCTTTTGGCCCAGCTATAGGTCTCCCATCTGTATAAACTAGGGTCAACCCTCTAAAAATAGTCATTGTGGCTAGGGTTACAATAAATGGGGCAAGTTTTCCTTTGGTAATTAAAAACCCATTTATTAATCCCAAAATCAGCCCAAGACCTAGGGCGATTAATATAGCTAGGATCGTGTTCATCCCATTTTGTAAAAGACCTGCAAAAATTGCAGATGTCACTGCTAGGGTGGAACCCACTGATAGGTCAATACCCCCAGTTAAGATTACAAAGGTCATTCCTAGGGCAATAAATCCGTTTATGATTAATTGTCTCATCAGATTCATTAGGTTATTTGCTTGTAAGAATGTTGGATTTAATATACTAACAAAAACCATTAGGATAATTAGTGCTAAGATAGTGCCCAAATTCTGGTTTTCTTTAATTTTTGTTTTAAAATTGCTCATAGCTTTCCTCCTGTTGCAAGGGTCATTACTTTT
Organism: Anaerococcus martiniensis; assembly: GCF_043187485.1. Lineage (GTDB taxonomy): Bacteria > Bacillota > Clostridia > Tissierellales > Peptoniphilaceae > Anaerococcus > Anaerococcus martiniensis. The sequence continues at coordinate 1,042,631 of NZ_CP171106.1, read as the reverse complement.
TCTTGACTAGCTTCTTCCCTTAAAAGCTCTCCATTTACTTCTCCTTCATGAATTACATATATACGGTCTGAAAGAGAAAGTAATTCAGGAAGATCGCTTGAAATTAATATTATACATACTCCCTTGTGGGTCAATTGCTTAATCAAATCATAAATTTCTCTTTTTGCACCGACATCCACACCCTTTGTAGGCTCATCTAAGATTAAAATTTCTGGATCAATTGCATACCATTTTGCAAAAACAACTTTTTGCTGATTTCCGCCTGATAAGTCACGTACCTTACTTTCTGCAGATTGGGTTTTGACCCTAAAAGAATCTACAAGAGAATTTGACAAGTCTTTTTCTTTTTTCTTATCAATAAATGATTTTTCTGTAAATTTGTTAAAATTTAGTAAAGAAATATTTTCTCTAATTGATTCATCAAGAACTAGGCCTTCTTCTTGCCTATTTTCAGTAACAAATCCGATTTTATTGTTTATGGCATCCATTGGTTTTGTAATCTCAATTTTTATGCCATCTATGTAAATTTCCCCACTATCTTTTGAATCTAGGCCAAAAACAGCTCGCATTATTTCTGTCCTACCTGCTCCCATCAGTCCAGCTATGCCCAGAACTTCACCTTTTTTTGCACTTATATTTATATTTTCAAAAAAATCAGCCTTTGAAAAGTTTTTAAGTTCTATTTTTACATCTGAAACTTTAGCATCCATTTCTGGGTAAAAATCACCGATGTCCCTACCAACCATATGAGAAACCACTTCTTTTTCGTTAGTTTGGCTAGTGTTCATCACAGCAACAGATTTTCCATCACGCATGACTGTAATCTTGTCTGTTAGAGCAAATATTTCCTCCATACGGTGGGAGATATAAATCATAGAAACATTCTCATCTTTTAATTTTTTAATAAGTAAGAACAATTTATCAATTTCATTATTGGTTAAAGCGCTTGTCGGTTCATCCAAGATTAATACATTTACCTTGTTTAAATTTGCCTTGGCTATTTCCATCATCTGCCTCTGGCCTACTGATAAATTTGCTACTTTAGTATCTGGATCAATATTTAAATCAAATCGTTTTAATAAATCCTCACATTTTTGACGCATGGATTTTCTATCCAAAAACCAGCCTTTGTTTAGCTCGTTATTCATAAATATATTGTCCATAACACTTAATTCTGGCCAGTCACTAAGCTCTTGGTGGATAAAACTTATTCCATATTCTTTAGCAATATTTGTATCAGCAATGTCCACCTCTTGGCCATCGATTAGAATTTCTCCAGAATCCTTGTTCAATACTCCTGACAAGATATTCATCAAAGTTGATTTTCCAGCTCCATTTTCTCCAACCAAAGCGTGAATTTCTCCCTGTCCAAGATTAAAATCTACACCCTTTAAGACATCATTTTTTCCAAAGGACTTGTAGATATCTTTCATTTCAATATTCATAATTGCTCCTAAAAAATATTTTTTGACTGCAAGATTATATTGGAATATGGGGTGTTCTCTCCAGTTCTTATGACAAATTTTACATCTTCTAGTTTTTTCTTAAAATCTTCATGGCATATGTACTCGCAACTTACACCATCCAAAAGTTTTTTAATAGCATTTTCTTGGTCTGGATTTTTATCCTTTATTTCGCTAGCTAAAATGTAGTGTTCGCATCCGAAGTCTTCTAACAAAATTTCTAGAACGTCAATGAATTTTGGTTGACCAAGCTTTAAGGCCAAATCAATTTTTTTCTCTGGATCAATTGGCAAACCACAATCCCCAATAGCGATTAAATCTGTGTGACCCAAATCTGATAATCGTTTTGAAATTTCACTATTTAAAATGCCTTTTTCTTTCATAAATCTTCTCCAATAAATTTTTCTACATCTTCTAAATTTGGTATAGAAATACTTGCTCCCTTTTTTCTAACAGATAGGGCTGAGGCTTTGGTTGCAAGTTCTAAACATTTTTTAACATCTGTATTTTTGTAAAACTCAGCTACAAAAAAGCCAGTAAATGTATCTCCTGCTCCAGTGCTGTCTACCGCCTTGACCTTGTAAGCTTTTTGACAAATTTTATTTTCCCTATCTACAAATATTGATCCTTTGCTACCTAAAGTTATAACCAGCTTTAAATTTGGATAATTTTCTCTAAAATAAGCTATACAGCCTTCTATATCATTACAAAGAGATATTTCTTTGCTCTCAGTTTCATTTACCATTAGCAAGTCAATTTTGTTAAAGTCAAGATTTTTAAGTTCATCTGTAATTGGAGAGGGGTTTAAAACTATCTTCATTCCTTTTTCATAACCCTTTTTAATTATGTAATCCAGATTATTTATTTCGTTTTGCAATACAAGGATATCGTTTTTATCAAAATTTGACAGAACCTCATCGATAAAGTCTTTCTCAATATCAAAATTTGCACCCTTATACAAAACTATGGAGTTTTCACCATTGTCATCAACTTGTATAATTGCATTTCCAGTTGAATTATCTGAATCCCTTATAAAACTTGTATCAATTCCCTCACCGGCTAAGTATTCTTTTAAAAATGCTCCATCACTACCAAGGCTTCCTGCATGATAAACTCTATCAGAGTTTTTTGCCAAAGCAACCGATTGATTCAAGCCCTTACCTCCGGCTCTTTTCTCAATACTTTGGGCACTAATTGTTTCACCAGGTCTTACGATGTGATTTACCCTAAAGAAAATATCTATATTTATAGACCCAAAATTTAATATTTTCATTTTTTAAAACCTACACTTTCTCTTTCAATAATTTTAGGCTCTACCATTATTTTTTCCTGAACTGTCTTATTTTTAATTAAATTATCAGCCATCCTTATTGCGTTTTTGGCGATTTCTTTTAGGTTTTGATCAAGGGATGTAAGTCTTGGGCTGATGATTTTGTTTAAAAATAGATTGTCATAACTTATTAATGAAATGTCATCAGGGATTATTATGTCATTTTCAGCAAAGTAATTTATTAGACCATATGAAGACATATCTGCAAAAGAAAAAATTGCATCGACATTTTTTTCTTTGAAAAATTTCCCAGCCTTATAGCCTTCTTCATAGGAATAATCTCCATGAACTATATTTTTATAGTCAATGTAAATATCATAGTTCATAGCAGCCTTTATGGCACCAGAAAGTCTACGAGAAGAATTTGCTGTTGACCTTGGTCCAATCAAAAGCCCAATATTTATAAATCCTCTTTTTATGAGATATTCCATAGCAAGATATCCGCCCATTTCATTATTTCCTGTTACAATTTGAGTGTTTCTACTTTCAAAATCTACCTCATCTAGGAAAATAATATTGTGCTTTCTTAGATCATCCTCATTTAAAGAATTGACATTTCGGTCAACTACCAGAGTAGCTGCAAAAATATTGTTTGCTAGTAAATTTAAAAATTCATCCTTACCAATTTTTTTGTTGTTAGTGTTATGAATATACAAAAAATACGAATACTCTTGGGCAAATCGAGTCAGTTCCTTCACCAGTGCTGAAAAAAATGGATTATTTATATCCGGCACAACAACCATAATTATATTGCTTTTTTGGCTGGCAAGGGCCTTGGCATATCCATTGGCATTGTAATTTAAACTTTTCGCAGCATCCAAAACTTTTTTCTTGGTTGGCTCAGATATTTTATTTTTAGTATTATTCAAAACCATTGATACAGTTGTTATTGATACTCCCGCAAGTTTTGCTACATCTTTTATATTTGCCATTTCACCACCATTAAAACGTTTTAATTGTCTATATGATAGCATCTTTAACAATTATTGTCAATTAGTTTTAAAAAATAAAAAAACCTCAAAATCCAAAATGAATTTGAGGTTTTTTTTATTATTTTTAAGCAGCTGGGGTTTTATTTTTGTTTAGGAATGATAATTTGGTTTCTGAAATCATTATCGCTGCAAACATTAGGATAAATCCTGCAATTGACATTGGTGTTAGGCTTTCAATTCCTAGCAATACTGGGATTAGAATTCCAAATACTGATTCAAATCCTAGAATAATTGCTGCTGAGGATTCGTCTGTGTATTTTTGTCCAATGTTTTGTAGTAATAGTGCTACTGTTGTACAGAAGATAGCTAGGTATAAAAGTTCAAGAATTGGTCTTGAAGAATTAATTACCATATTTGAGTTATCTTCAAAGAATAATGTCACTATTGCAGATAGTACTGCTGCTCCTGTAAATTGGAAGATAGTCATTACAATTGGGTCTTTTCCTTTGGTAAATACTTTTACAGCTACTATATGCGCTGCAAATAGGATACCACTTAGTAAGGCAAGTCCATCACCTAAAAGCATTTCTTTGCTTGCATTAAAAATTGATGTACCCTTTTCTACACCTGATTTAGAAATTAGATAAATACCTACAATGGCAATGGCTGCTGCCCACATATTATATTTATCAGGTCTATGTTTTGTTGCTGCCCAAGATAAGAACGGTACTATTACACAATAGGATGCGGAAAGAAAGGCACTTCTTCCTGGATCTGCGTATGTAACACCTAATGTTTGTGATGAATAAGCGATAAATAAGAAAAATCCTACTATAAATCCAGCTTTGAGGTCATCTTTTGTTGCTTTTCTAACTTTTTTGTTAAATATAATTGCAAGTAATATTGCTGAAATAGCAAACCTAACCATAAGGATAAAGTTTGGATTAAAAGTATCTGTTGCTCCCTTTACTACTGTCAGTGAACTTCCCCAAAGAATGGCTGTAATAAGCAAGCCCAATTTGGCAAGTTTGTTATAGTCACGTTTTTTTGTTTTGTCTGTCATAATTCCTCCTACCTAGTTTATATCCAAAACATATGTTTTATAAACTAATTTTTTTTAAAATTGTTGATTATTATTCATATTAAATAAAAACAACAAGCTGTCATCTACTTTCTTTATGTTAGCATCTATGTTGTATACCTCATCAAACATTTCTTTTGTGAATATTCGGTATTTATCGCCTACTCCATAAATTTTATTATCATTTATCAAAATTATATTATCAGCGTATCTTTCGATTAATTCCATTTGGTGGAGGGTGATGAGGGTTGTAAGATTTAGTTTTTGGGTTAGATTTTTTATTATAGCTAGTATTTCGTATTGGTTATGCAAATCAAGGGCACTTACTGGTTCATCTAACAATAAAATATCTGGTTTGCTAATCAGGGCTTGGGCAATGAGGACTTTTTGGACTTCACCCCCACTCATTTTTGAAATTTTCTTATTTTCAAATTTTCTAAGATTTAGTAGGTCCATTATTTCATAGGTATCCATTATGTCTTGATCGCTTAGTTTAAAATTAAGACTTTTTACTTTACCCAAAATTATAGTTTCAAAAACGGTAAAGTTCACTTTTGTATTTACATTTTGATTTAGATATGAGATTTTGCCATCTGTTTTTATGTCTCCATGGTAATTTATCAAGCCGCTAATTGCATTTAAAATTGAGGACTTTCCAGCACCATTTCGTCCCATAAGAACGTGGACTTTGCCTGGACCTGCAAAAAAACTAATATCATCTATTACATTCTTTTCATAATTTATTGTAAGGTTTTTTATATCAATCATTCTTGACTCCAAAAAGCATTACAAATATTAGTGGAAGTCCTATAAGCGATGAGATAATGCCAATTGGCACAACAACTCCAGGTTTTATCATTTTAGTAACCATAGATGAAATTACTAAAAAAATTCCACCGATTATTGCAGATAAAATCAGATAGTATCTTTGGTCTTCTCCCACCATTCTTCTTGCAAAATGTGGGGCCAAAATCCCGATAAAACCGATAATTCCAACATAGGATACAGAAACTGCGGCAAGAATCGAAACTAAAATAAAAGTTTTTATCTTTAGCAATTTTGTATCAACGCCCATAGCCCTTGCTCTGTCCTCACCAAAACGCATGGCTGTAAGCTTCCAGGCATCTTTTAGGGCAAAGAATACTATAATTAGAAAAACACTTAAAATTATAAAAATTTCTTTGCTAGTAGTTTTTGTAACATTGCCAAATAGCCAAAAAACAATGGATGCTAGGGCTTCATCGGTTGCTAAATATTGCAAAAGCGAGGTCAGTGAGTCAAAAAAGAATTTGACAGCAATTCCTGCCAAGATCATATCTTCGGTATTCATGGATTTCTTTTTTGATATGTAAAAAACAAAAAACATGGATATTAATGAAAATATGATAGATCCAAAGGCAACATAGGAAAGTGACAAGCCTAAAATCAAAAATAGGCTTGCACCAAATCCTGCCGCTGATGAGATTCCTAGAGTAAAGGGATCTGCCAGAGGATTGTTTAAAATTGTTTGCATAATTGCCCCACCAAGTCCCAAAGACAAACCAACTATTCCTGCTGTTACTACTTCAGGCAAGCGGATATCAAATAAAATTGTTCTTTGAATCTCACTTAGATTTGACAAATCGCTAAGGGCAATATTGCTATCACCGATAAATAAATCAATTATACCAGCGATTATTAATAAAATTGTAGAAATAATTATTTTTTTATTTCTATTCATATTTATATGACCAAGTTCCTTCTAAGCCAATTGGCATAAATTTTTGGTAAAACTCTTCAAAATCCTTTTCTGGATCTAAATCCTTATACTCTTCTGGATGTAGGGTTTTTGCTATGAATTCATATGAATAAAAGTCACTCATATCACGTACTAGCTGTTGGCTAATTACATAAATTTCTTTATTTTTCATAGCTTCTAAGTCTGACCATCCTAGGCGAGAATTATAAAGATCAATTTTTTCTTTTACTTGATCTGCACTTGTGTCATAGCCCATTTTCATAGAATGTGGTTTTTCTATCCATTGTGATCCTGTTAGTATAATTTTTTCTGGATCTTCAGATAAAACAAATTCACTTGACAATGGAATTGCTTCATCAGCTCCTAGGGCATCTGATCCGATATTGTGGCCACCACAATCTTCTACGATTTTGCCCCACATTTTGTTAGATCCATAAGAGTTTCCGTACTCTTTTTCACCCTCGTAACCATGTTCTACATAAACTTTTGGTTTTTGATCTTCATCATATTTTTTCTCTAAGATTGGACTTACTTTTGAAGTGTAAAAATCAATAAGTTCATCCAAATTTTTATCAAGTCCAGTTACTTGGGCAATCAATTTTGTTGAAGCAATGTGCTTATCAAACTCTTGTGAATGATAGTCCACATAAAATACTGGGATGTTGATTTTTTCTTGGATTGCTTCAATTTGGCTTTTAAATCCGATTGGTGCAATTATCCCATCAGCATCTGTATTTAGGATAGCTTCATAAGAAAAATCGTTATCCATGAAGTTTGCAATAAGTGGCACATCTTTAATTTCTGGCATTACTTTTTCTAAACGAGTATAGAAATCGTTTCTATCAAGTTTTACACTATCATCCATGGCTGCGATTTTTGATAGGAAATTATCCTTATCCAAATACATCATTGTCATAAATGGACCACCTGATGATGAGCCTTGGATAATTACTTTTTCAAGTGGCTTGTCTAAGGTAATTTCATTGCCATCTAGGTCTCTTACAAGTATTTTGCCAGCTGTTTTTTCTTCACTATTTAAGTCTTCTTTTTTATTTTCAGAAAGCTCAGTTTTTTCTTTCTCACTTGTATTTTCTTCTACTTTTGTTTCTGTGGATGTATTTTCATCAGTTTTTGCTTCTTGATTGTTTGTACATCCAGCTAAAATTAGTATTAAAGATAGTAATAATGCTTTGAAATACTTCATTTTTCTTCCTTCTTAACATATATTTTTTTTAACAAATCAAAGGCAGTTTTTATGCCGATATCATTTTTAATTGCAAGGTCCTTAGCTGATTCAAATTCCGGATACACGTAGTTTTCACCCTTGTGACTTACAATTTTAAAGTTATACTCACCGCCCTCATAAGTGAGTGATTCTTTTTTGCGATTTAGGATGTCCCTTTCAATTGGAATTTTTCTTATGCCAATGCTTGTGGTATGTTTGAAAATTAAATCTTCAATGGCTTTTTCATTTTCCAAATCGCAAATAATTGAAAGCTTATAGGCTGGGCGATTTTTTTTCATAAATATTGGTGTATAAAAGACATCTAGGGCGTATTTCATACATTCATCTACTATAAAACCCAAAATCTCGCCTGTACTATCGTCTATATTAGTTTCCAGTATTTCTAGTGTTTTTTTTTACTGCTTTCAATTTCCATTACTCGCAAGATATTTGTGTATTTTGCAAAGTCTTTGTTGCCAGCTCCAAGTCCTACATTTTTTACTTTAAAACTATTAATTTTTTCGCCTTTGTCATAATATCTTACAATAGCAGCACCAGTTGGAGTTACGTGTTCGCCTTCTTCATCCAAAAGTTTTAGATTTATATCAGAACCTGCAAGGATATTTATTACAGCTGGCACTGGTATTGGCATTTGCCCGTGAGATGAATATTGGTAGCCATAACCCTCGCTAAGGTCTGAAAAATAAATATTTTCCACTCCCAAATCATCGATTAGGACAGCTGTGCCTATAATATCAATTATTGAATCAACCGCTCCTACTTCATGGAAGTGAACTGCTGATTTTTCAATCCCATGAGCTTTTGCTTCTGCATCAGCAATGATTTCAAAGATACCAAGGGCATCTTTTTTCGCTCTTTGAGAAATATCTGCTTTGTTGATTAAGTCTGTAATTTCTTTTAAATGTCTATGGCCATGGTGGTCATCAGAATGGGAATGTGTGTAAGTATTGCCATTTTCATCCACGTGTTCATGAGTGTGGTCATGGTTATGATCGTGATCATGATCATGATGGTGGTCGTGGTCATGGTTTGATAAAATAACATCAAAGTTATTTGCATCTATATTGTTTTTAATTTTTCTATCAAAAACCAATTCATAGCCATCTATGCCCATTGATTCGATAGCCTTAACTAGCTTTTCCTTACTAGCTCCAAGATCTAGAAGAGCTGCAATTGTCATATCCCCAGCAATTCCAGAGTTCATTTCAAAATATAAATCCATTTACTTCTCCTCAATCAATTTATTAATCTGACAAGCATTGTAGGCCGCACTATATCCATTGTCTATATTTACAACATTGACACCCTCAGCACAGGTATTTAGCATGGTAAGTAGGGCTGAAAGACCCTTAAAATTTGCTCCATAGCCGATAGATGTTGGCACAGCAATAATTGGTTTATTTACCAAACCGCCAATAACTGTTGGAAGAGCACCTTCCATGCCTGCAATTGCAATAATTACATTGGCCTTTGAAATTTCATCAATTTTTGAAGTTAGTCTGTGAAGACCTGAAACTCCAACATCATAAAATTTACTAACATTTGCACCAAAAAATTCTGCAGTTATCCTAGCTTCTTCAGCCACCTTTAAGTCTGCAGTACCACCTGTACAAATGGCAATATTTCCTATTTTGGGACTCTGTTCATAAACAAGAGAAATAATCCTTCCAGTTGGATCATATTTTGCTTCTGGTACAAGTTCAAGGACTCTTTCATATTGGCTAGGAGTAGCTCTTGTGCCAATTACTGATTCCTTACGCTCGCTAAAGGATTTATAAATTTCTGCAAGGGCAAAGTCTTCCTTGCCCTCACAAAAAATTGTCTCACCAAATCCGCGGCGTTCTTTTCTTTGGAAATCTAATTTTGCAAAGTCTAAGTCCTTGTAGTTGAAATCTTTTAGGTAATCTAGACCTTCATTTATAGATATTTCATTGTTTTTTATTTTTTCTAAAAATTCTTTATTGTTCATTAGCTAACCATGGATTTACTTCTGTTTTTAAATTGTCATCTACAACTTCATCCATAGAACCAGATCTGTAGCCTTCTAAGTCGATATTTACGTATTTAAATCCTAAGTCTTTGAATTTTTTTACAATCTCTTCAGCGTGTTCAAAAACTTGGCCTAGTTTTTCTTTTTCTACTTCAATTCTAGTGTTATCTCCGTAAATTCTAACTCTATTTACCGCAAAACCTAAGCTTTCTAAGTAGTTTTCAGCTTCTTCAATCATTGGGAATTTATCTATATCAATTCTTGTATTATATGGGAATCTTGTTGCCATACATGGTTTTGAAGGTTTTTTGTGAGTTTCTACACCTAGTTCTTTTGAATAAGCGCGTACTTCTGCCTTGCTTAGTCCAGCTTCATAAAGCGGAGATCTTGCGCCCAAGTCTTTTAGTGCTTTGATACCTGGTCTAAATACTTGGTAGTCATCTAGGTTTGTACCATCAACTACAAATCCATAACCAAGTTCATCTTTTAAGTTAAAGCAGTTTTCAAAAAGTCCACCTTTACAGTGGTAGCATCTGTAGTTTACGTTGTTAAGTAGTTTTTCATTGTCCATGATACTTACATTTGCAACGTGAAGTTCTACATCCATTTCTTTTGCAAGTCTTATACATTCATCTAGCTCATCTTTAGGCGAAAACTCTGTTACGAAAGTCATTGCAACAACGTCATCACGATTTTCTCTTAATTCTGAAGCTAGTTTTAAGATAAGTGTACTATCTACACCACCAGAAAATGCTAAAACAAATTTTTCTTTTAGCAATTCTTTTATGATGCTATTTAACTTTTCCTTTTTTTCTGCATTAATACTTGTTACTGTTTTTTCCATAAAAAATCCTTTCTATAAGTAAAGCCACACTTTAAAATAATTTTGTAGCTATATTGACATTTTACAATATTATTTTATCATAGTGCTAGACTTTTGTATAATCCTTAGTTCTTTACTTATAATTATACATATGTATACAAAGATTTTTTATTATTCTCTATTTTTTATCCAAAAAAGGCTGATCCTACAAAAAAGTGTAAAAATCAGCCTAATTTATTAGAATCAATTTATAAAATACTCATAAAGTATGAATATTTTATTTATTCTATTTTCTGCGAGCTTTTGCTCTTAAATTATTTTTAGTTATTTAAAGCTCTATCTACGTTTCTGATGAAGTCTTGTGTATTTGTTACCATTGAAACTGCTGTTACAGTACCCCTGTCAGAAAGTTTGTTTACAGCGAATTCTTGGATATCTACTGTGTACATGTAAACTGGTCTTACTTCGCCATCAAATTCATTGTATGATGGAGTCATATTACCTGTTGCAATTGTGAATAAGATTGCTGAAAGCATGATGATTGTAGAAGTTTTTCTTGAGTGAGCTCTCATAGCATCTTGGGCTTCATAAACATTGTTGATTGTTTCTGGAAGACCAAATCTATCACGGATTGTACTAGCAATTACAAAGTCTACGTCATTTTCAACACATGCTTTGATGAAACCATCTTTTACTTGTCCAGATTCTACTAATGCTTTTGTTGAACCGTATTTACGAGCTAAGTTGATAGTTTCGTATAGGTTTCTTGTAGAGTTTTGTTCTTTTTCAAAGTGTTCTTGTCCCCAAGATGTACCATATATTCCACGTTCAAGATCAAATGCTGCTGTTTCAGTACCACAGAAGATTGCGTTGATATATCCATTTTCAACTAGTCTTTGTAAAGCAAGTCTAGCGTCTCTATCTAGGGAAATTGCAGAACCAACTACTATTGTTACATAGCCGTTGTTTTCTTTTTCGTGTTTAAGTACTTCGTATAGGTTATCATAGTCCATTGAGAAAGCTGTTTCTCTTGAACGGCCTGAACGGAAAGCAAATGTATCTTTTTCATCTCCCGCTTGTAAGAATCCTTGAGTCCATACATAGATACCTTCTGAAGCATCTTCTGTACGTCCGATTGCTACTTTATCGCCTACTTTTAGGTTTCTAAATTCAACTATGTCTACGCTTTCTTCACCTGGTGTATCATTTACTACACAAACAGTATCCATTCTTGATTCTGTAGCAAGTACCCATTTGTCATTAACTTTGAAGTATTCTGGGAATACTGATAATGCGTGGTAGTTACGTGGGCTGATACCTTCTTCTTTTACTTCTTCAAGTTTAACATTTGGTGCATTTTTTAAGAAATCTTGATCGAAATCAGGATGATGATATTTTGGCATTTCAAATTTCATCTTATAATTCCTCCTTGCTTTGTTCTTTGTTGCCTGTTATTTGTACGTGTTCAGTTTCTGGAATTTCCATATCTTCAGAAAGTACTCCTTGAGCTGGAGAAACTAGCGCTTTTTCACAGTTAACTACAAAGTCTTGTACGTTTGTTACCATTGGTACAAATCCCATGTATTCTCTTGCTGCACCTACTTTGTGTACTACGTTTTCTGTAACGTCGATTGAGTACATATAAACTGGAGAAACTGTTCCATCTGTTCTTTTTTTGTAGCTTGATGCTAGGTTTGCAACTGATAAGCTGTGAAGCATTGTTGCTATACAAATAACCATTGTTGCTTTATCAAGTTCTTCTTTTGTTGCATTTAGTGCATCATCTGTATCTCCGTGTACTTCTGGAAGTGGACCGTCATCTCTGATTGATCCTGAAAGTACAAATGGAACATCCATATCAGAAAGTGTTTTGATGATACCATCTTTTACATTACCACCAGCAATAAATTCTTTGATAGAACCAGCATCTCTTACTTCGTTTAATAAGTCTAAGTGGTTGTAGTGACCCATTGGTTGGTTAACTTGTGTGTAAATATTTTGACCTAATGCTGTTTGTAAGAATCCACCTTCTAGGTCGTGAGTACACATAGCGTTACCTGCTAGTAATGAGTTAATGTAACCATTTTCTGCTAGTTTGTTTAATGCATTTCTTGTATCATAGTCGAATACTACACTTGGTCCTAGAACCCAAACTATGTATCCATCTTCGCTATCACGTTCATGTTCCATTAATTCAAATAATTTGTCATAGTCACTTGAAAATGATGTTTCTACTGATTTTCCAGGTCTTGAGTAAACTTCTTCTGGGAATCCTTCTGCGTTTACATAAATTCCGCTTTCAGCATCATCATCGCATCTTAAAACTACTTCATCACCTGATTTTAGGTCTCTGATTTCTTTGATAACTATGTCATCACCCTCAGCAACTGCTACACAGTTAAGTGATGTGTGTTCTGGTAGGATCCATTCGCCATCTTTTTTGTAGTAAGTTGGCATGTAAGTTGTTAGATAAAAGTTATCTGGTGCTACACCATCTTTTTCAACTTTACCTAGTTTTACATCTTGTGCGTTTTGAAACTTTTCATCTGAAAAGTTTGGACAAACATATTCTGGTACTTGAAAAGCCATTTTTACCTCCAATTTTTTTCTTGTGCTGTCAGATTTAGTTTTTCATCTTCAAATGCTAATGTTATTTGCAATGGATTATCTGACTTGGTTTCTAATATTTTTTTAGAAATTTCTAGATAGACTTCTTGCTCGATAAATTTCTTGATTTCTCTGATGTCCATATCATATTCAATTGCAAATGCTGATAGTTTTTTTATAAACTGATCATCATAGCTAAGGCTGATACGATTATCTTCCAAATCATTTTCTAATTTGATTAAATTAATTTTTATTAGTTTATCGATTGAGTCTTTTTCTAGCTCATTTAGATAAAAAACATAATCCACTACATTAGTTATACCCGAGATATCATTTTCTAAATTATTATTAATATTTTCCGAAGTGGTTAAGAAAATCATTGTATTTTTCAAATCTATATTGCGGCCCTTGTTGTCTTTTAGCTTGCCTGCACTTAGAATTTGTGAGACCAGACTTTGGATTTCAACATTTGCCTTTTCAATATTGTTAAATACAACTACGCTATATGGTTTTGTCCTTATAGCCTCAGTTAGGATGCCCCCTACTTCATAGCCAACATATCCTGGAGGAGCTCCAATAAGTTTTGTAACGGCTGATTTTTCTGTAAATTCACCCATATCAAATCTTAAAAGACTGGTTTCCCCATCAAAAAGATATTTTGAAGTTAGCTCTGCTATATAACTTTTGCCAGCGCCCTTGCCGCCTATTAAAAAACTACCGATTGGTTTGCTTCTTTCAAACAAACCACCCTCAGAAATTAGGTAGGTATCTATGATTTTATCAATCATTTTGTCATTGCCTACAAATTCTTCTTTCATATTTGCCCTGATTTGATCAAGGTTTTCGATTTTATTTAGTTGTAGTTTTACCTTTGGCATGCCTGATAATTTAGAGATAATCTCTTTTACTTCAGAACTTGTCACACTAGTTGAAAGTGGATAGTAGGCTTCTTGATCATTTAATTTATCAAGTTTTGCTTCTACCAATTTTTTAGACTTGATTTTTTCGTCTAATTCGCTAATGTTGTGTTCATTTTGAGCTATTTCTATGTCAGCTAAAATGTCATCAAGTTCTTTTTCGTAAAGTAAAATTTGCTCTTGTCTTTCTTTTTCAAGCTCGTATAACTTGGTTTTTTCTTCCAAAGAGTTTTTTAAATTTTCTATCTCTGTTTCCTTTTCGACAATCCTATCACGTGATATATTGTCCGTTTCATCCTTTAAGGCTATTTTTTCCATTTCAGCTTGGATTAGCGCGCGGTTTAAGTTGTCTATTTCAACAGGTTTTTGATCTTTGGTCATTCGCGTTAATGCCGCAGCCTCATCGATGACATCTATGGCAACATCTGGTAGTTTTCTGTAGGATAAAAATCTTTTTGAAAGCTTAACAGCTTCTACTAAGGCAGTATCCGAAATTTGTACCATATGATGTTTTTCATATTTGCCTTTCACACCTCTCAGGATAGCGATTGATGTTTCAACACTTGGTTCATTTACCATTATTTTTTGGAATCTACGATCAAGGGCTCCATCTTGTTCGATATACTTTTTGTATTCTTCGATAGTTGTTGCACCTATTGTTAAGATTTCACCACGGGCAAGCATTGGTTTTAGGATATTTGCAGTATCCATAGTTCCTGATGTATTTCCTGCACCAATAATATTGTGGATTTCATCGATAAATAAAATAATCTTGCCTTCAGAATCCCTTACAATTTCAAGGATTTTCTTTAATCTATCCTCAAAATCTCCCCTGTATTTTGTTCCTGCTACCAGAGATGTCATATCTAGTGAAAAAACCATCCTATTTTTTAGATTGTCTGGCACATCGCCTTGGACAATCCTTTGGACTATCCCTTCAACAATAGCAGTTTTACCAACACCCGCCTCACCAATTAAAATCGGATTATTTTTTATCCTGCGAGATAAAACACGGATGGCGCTTCGAGTTTCCTCATCCCTGCCAATAACAGGGTCAAGTTTTCCCTCAATGGCTTCTTTGGTTAGGTTTCGACCATATTTCTCAAGATTTGCAATGGTTTCTTTGGCTATACCATTTAAAAATTGCTCATTAAACTTTCTTGAAACAAATTGCATAAATCCATCATAATCAAGCTTATGCTGACCCAAAATTTTGGAACTTGTAGTTTCAGTCTCCTTTAATAAGGCAAGAAAAATATGTTCTAGTCTAATTTTTTCTTCAAAGAGATTTCTTGTAAGTTCTTCAGCAACCAACAAAACTTTTTGATAAGACCTGCTGACATAAAGATTTGTCACACCCTTTGCACTTCTAAGTTTTGTCAGAGCATTTTCCACGTCATCCTTAAGTTGTTGGAAATTAACCGCTGATTCTTTTAAAAACTCTGAAATCTGATTATCGGGATTTTGTAAAATTGCATATAGTAAGTGCAAGTCAGACACTTCCGAATTGCTATATCTAATTGCAATTTTATTTGCATGATTAATAACATCTACCGATGCTTGTGAGTATTTTTTGATATCCATTAAGTTAATTACCTCCAGATGCCATGAAAAATATTTGGCTTAAATTTTAAGAATTTTATCGTCTTTTATAAATTCTTACCCATTTGTTAAATATTTCCCAGGTATTGAATCATAATAATTTGCAAAAACCAAAATTAATATCTATTTTTTTAATTTCACAAAAATATTCAAAAAATAAAAAGCCTTAGTTAAATAATTTTTAGCTAGATTTAAATATTTTTAAATATTATAAGAAATAATAAAAAATAGTCCTATTATTACCACTCCTCCTAAAAATTCTTTTGGCCTTTGCCTAAGCATAGTATAACATAAAATAAAACGATTTCCAATATTTTTTATTAAATTAGGCAAAGAAAAAAGCCTGAAGCTATGTTTTTTCAGACTTTAATTCTTTGGACTTATTTTTTTGTATTTTGTATAAGCATTTGCCCCCATAAGTATGGTTACTATTAAGATTAGCCACCAATATGGGCGGTTTTTTTGATATTGTAAAAATGTTAGTGCCGCAAGTAGCAAGCTTGTAATTGCACTTGTCAAAAATTCCATTTGCTCTAAGCTATTTTTATTCATCTTTAATAACTTGGTCTAAGGTTTTCCAAGAAAGTAGGGCGCATTTTACCCTTTGTGGCATATTTTGAATGTTAATAAAAGCAACTGCATCGCCTAGGCTATCTAGTTCTTCATCGCTTACTTCTTCTCTTTTAATCATTCTTATATAAATATCTGCCATTTTTTTGGCTTCTTCCTTGGATTTGCCTCTTATCGAATCGCACATTACGCTTGTTGCTGCCTGGCTTATAGCACATCCATCACCTGTAAAGGCTGCATCTACAATCTTATCCCCATCTGTTTTTAGTTCTAGGACTATCTCATCCCCACAAGAAGGGTTATGGCCAGGTTCTTTTATATCAGCATCTTTTAATTCGTGTTTGTTGGCTTGGTTTCTAGAATGATCTAGGATAATTTGTGAGTAAATTTCTTCCATATTCATATTATAAACCCATTACCTTTCTAACATTTAGTAACTCTTTGGCAAATATCTCTGCCTCTTTCTTGGTATTATAAAAGGCAAAGCTTGCACGAGTTGTAGCGCTTACTTCTAAATACTTGTGAAGTGGCATAGCACAGTGGTGGCCACTTCTTACTGCAACTCCTTTACTATCAAGGATAGATGCAAT
This sequence comes from Anaerococcus martiniensis, assembly GCF_043187485.1. Classification (GTDB taxonomy): domain Bacteria; phylum Bacillota; class Clostridia; order Tissierellales; family Peptoniphilaceae; genus Anaerococcus; species Anaerococcus martiniensis. Next base: position 1,025,742 of record NZ_CP171106.1, on the reverse strand, counting down.
GTCGTGTGGGTGGATATCTTCAAATGTAAATGATAAAACAGCTCCTGTTTTTGCATTCTCTGGGTAGAAAATTTTGATATTTGGTATATCTTTTATCAAATCATAGGCATAGCGGGTTAAGTCGTGTTCGTATTGATAAATATTATCTATGCCAATTTCTTCAATATAGTCAATAGCTGCTGATAGTCCCAAAACTCCACCAACATCTTGAGTTCCTGCCTCAAATTTGTATGGAAGTTCTGCAAAAGTTACCTCTTGTTCGTAAACATATTCTATCATATCCCCACCTGTTAGGAAAGGATCCATGTTTTCAAGCAATTCTTTTTTGCCGTATAGGACACCAATTCCCATTGGTGCTAGCATTTTGTGGCCAGAAAACACCATAAAATCACAATCTAAATCAGTCACATCCGTTTTTAAATGAGGGATAAGTTGGGCAGCATCAACTACTGCTATGGCTCCTACTTCATGAGCCCAGCCAGTAATTTTTTTGACATCGATAATCTCACTTGTCACATTTGATGCACCTGTAAATGAAACAATTTTTGTGTTTTTATTGATTTTTGATTTTAAATCATCATAATCTAGGGAATAATCATCCTTTAGATATGCATAAACTAGCTTTGCACCAGTATGTTTTGCCACCATTTGCCAAGGCACTAGGTTTGCGTGGTGTTCTAGGATTGTAATTAAAATCTCATCACCAGCACTTAAATTGTTCATAGCATAGGAATAAGCAATTAGATTAAGTGCTTCTGTAGCACTTCTAGTAAAAATCACTTCTTCACGATTTTTTGCTCCAATATATGAAGCGATTCTATCACGCGCACCCTCATAAGCTTCTGTTGCTACATAGCTTAAATAGTGGGCTCCCCTATGTGGGTTGGCATTTTGATATTTATAATAATTGTCAACAGCTTCTATAACTTGATTTGGCTTTTGACTTGTTGCACCTGTATCAAGGTAGATGACTTCCTTACCTACTTTTTGGCTATCTAGGTAAGGAAAATCAGCTCTAATTTTTTCTATATCCATTTTAATTCCTTGTGTTCATTTGATGAACTCTTTCTTTTAGTTCATCTCTTAAAGATTCATCTTCAATTTTATCAAGGGCTTTTGAGAATGTTGCTTCTAGCATCATTGATTCAGCTTGTTTTTTGTCAAATCCACGGCTCATGATGTAAAATAACATTTCTTTATTTAGTCTACCAACACTTGCAGCGTGGTTACCTGCTACTTCCTTTTCTGCACAAAGAAGGATTGGAGCAGTTTTATTTTTTACATTATCAGAAAACATCATTGAGTAATCCCCAATTTTACCATCCGCTTCAAAGCAACCGTGTTTTAGATCAACTACACCCTTCCAATTTTTGTGGGCACTATCCTTTAGGGCACCATTAAACATAGCATCAGAATCAGTTTCATTGCCGTAATGATCATTGTTTGCAAGTATGTCTAGGAATTGGTCTTTTTCTTTAAAGTAAATTCCATCTTCTATGACACGAGCTCTATCGCCTGCTAGGATATTGTTTATATTTACAATTGAGTAATCAGCCCCAATTTCAATATAGGAAATATCTAAAAGCGCATCTTCTCCTACAATTGTAGTTACTGATTGTAAATTAGTTGAGTTTTCTCCAAAATTTGTAACTACAACTAATTTTACCTTTGCATTATCAGCTACATTTACCCTTATTTGAGAATTTAAATATAAATTTTCTCCCTCACCTAGGGCTGAAATTAAAAATGAAGACTCTGAATTTTCGCGGGCATTAATATCAATGCCTGCTACCAAAATATTATTTTCATCATCTACTTTTAGCTCGATAGATTCAAAATCTTTTTTGCCCTCTACATCACGGTAGATGCTAAAGTTTCTAAATTCTTGGTTTTCTTTTTTTGTTTCATCGGAAAGGCCGTATTCATAAGCCTTAAAAGCATCTTCTAAGTCTTTAATTGCTTCGCCTTCGTTATTTTTAAAGTACTCTTGTTTTTCTTTTAGGCCAAGATTTGCATCTACATAATTTAGCCCTTGGGAATTCCAAGTGTACATTCTCATTTCATTTAGTCTACTCATTAACCATTTGCTCCTTCTAGTTCCATATCTATTAGGTGGTTCATTTCAACTGCATATTCTAGTGGTAGCTCGCGGCTAACTGGTTCTGCAAATCCACGAACAATCATTGATTTTGCTTCATCTTCTGGAATACCACGGCTCATTAGATAAAATATTTGTGATTGGTTTAGTGAACCAATTTTAGCTTCGTGACCACAGTCTACATCATCATTTCTAATGTCTAATACTGGAATTGTATCTGATTGAGCATTTTCGCCTAGCATTAGGTTTTCACAGTCTACTGTAGAACGACTGCCTTTGGCATTTTTCTTCATTTGAACTAGGGATCTAGTCATTGATTTACCAGTTCCTGCTGTAATTGATTTTGTAAGGGCTGTTGAATATGTGTTTGGAGCAAGGTGAATCATTGAGCAACCATTGTCAATATATTGACCATCAGCTGCAAAGGTAATTCCTGTGTATTCTGCACTTGCACCTTCACCAGCTAAAACTGATGTTGGGTAAAGCATAGAAACTTTTGATCCAAATGATCCTGATACCCAAATCACTTTTCCACCTTCATCAACGATAGCACGTTTGGTATTTAGGTTATACATATTTCTTGACCAGTTTTCTATGGTTGAAAATCTTACTTCAGCATTTTTACCAACAAAAATTTCTACAGATCCTGCGTGTAAGTTTACTACGTTGTATCTAGGTGCTGAGCATCCTTCGATAAAGTGTACTTTTGCATTGTCTTCTGCAATTATCATTGTGTGTTCAAATTGTCCAGCTCCTGGTGCATTTAATCTATAATATGATTGTAGAGGAATATCTACTTTTACTCCCTCTGGCACATAGATTAATGATCCACCAGACCAAACTGCACCGTGTAGGGCTGCGTATTTGTGAAGTGTTGGTGGGATTGCTCTTTGGAAGTATTCTTTTACAAGGTCTTCGTGTTCCTTTAGAGCTGTTGCAAAGTCCATAAAGATAACACCTTGGTCTTCCAAGTGTTTTTGGATTGAGAAATATACTTCCTCAGAGTCGTATTGGGCACCAACACCAGCTAAGGATTCTTGTTCAGCCTGTGGAATACCTAATCTATCAAAGGTTGCTTTGATTTCTTCAGGCAGGGCTTCCCAATTTGATTTTTTATCTGTTTTTGGTTTTACATAAGCTGTAATGTCATCTACATTTAACTCTGATAAATCCGGTCCCCAAGTTGGATTTTCTAGTTGATTAAAGATTTCTAATGATTTTAATCTTCTAATTCTCATCCAATCTGGCTCGCCTTTTTCACGAGAGATTTCGTTTACTATATCAGCATTAATTCCTTTTTCGGTTATCTTATCGTAGGTAAATTCGTCTATAAAGTCGTAAAAACCTCGATCCAATTCTTTTAATTTTTCTTCTATATTATTACTTGGCATATTTTACACCCATTCGTATCCGCGTTTTTCGATTTCATCCATTAGGCTTGCATCACCCTCGTGAGCGATTTTGCCATCTTTAATTACATGAACATAATCAGCTTCGATATTTTCTAATAACTCTCTGTGGTGAGTGATGATAATTACTGCATTATCTTCTGTGAGATAATCTTTTATACCCTTACTTACTATTCTTACAGCATCGACATCTAGTCCTGAATCAGTTTCATCTAGCATAGCTAGTTTTGGATTTAGCATTTTTAGTTGTAAAATTTCAGATTTTTTACGTTCACCACCTGAAAAACCAACATTTACATATCTACTAGCATAATCTTCAGAAAGATTTAAGTTTTCCATTTCTGTTGCTAATTGCTTGCTAAATTTAAGCATTTGTGGTTTTTCACCTGTAATTTGTTCTTCAGAAATTCTTAGGAAATCATTTAATTTTACTCCTGGAATTTCATCAGGGTGTTGGAAGGACATAAATATTCCGCGGCGAGCACGTTTATCTACAGATTCTTCTGTGATGTCATCACCTTCAAAATAAATTTTACCTTCTGTTACTTCATAAACAGGATTTGCCATGATTGTATTCATAAGTGTTGACTTACCAGAACCATTTGATCCCATTACAACATGAACTTCACCCTTGTTTACTGTTAAATCTATACCTTTTAAAATCTCAGTATCTTCAACTGATACGTGTAGATTTTCTATTTTTAATAACTCAGACATATATACCTCTTCTTTTAAAATTAGTAATAAATTTTCAATTAAAATATACTACTTTACTAGGAATTATCAATTATTATAATTCTTTACATATTGTACCATTTTTGACCAATAAAAAAAACGAGCCTAGGCTCGTGGATTTATTTATATAAAAATTATTGGTTGTTTATTTTGTTTTCAACAACATCAACAAGATTTTTTATAGCTTCTTCTTCCTTATCTCCGTCTGCTCTTAAAGTTAATTCATCCCCATTAGAAGCACTCATGCTAAGAACTGACATTATTGACTTTGCATTGTAGCTTCTACCGTTTTTTTCAACTGTTATGTCGCAAGGATATTTTACTGCAGCACGGATAAAAATCGATGCAGGTCTTGCATGCAAGCCAATTTCATTAGTTAGTATGACTTTTTGCTCGTACATAGTACCTCCTTTTTGTAAATTCTCTTCCTGTTATCATATTACAATATTAGAAATAAAAATGCAAACATTTTCCAGAATTATTTTAAATTTAAGTAAACTTAGCTAAAATAAAAAATCCACCCACTTAGGGGCGGATTTCTTATTAGACCCTTTTTAGTAATTCTACTAGGAATTTGTAATTTTTTTCTATTGATTCTATGTTTACTCGTTCGCTTGGAGAGTGAGCTCCTTCTATAGTTGGACCAAATGAAAGCATTTCTACATCTGGCATTACACCCTTGAATAGTCCACATTCTAGACCGCCGTGAGTGGTTTCAACTGTCATTTCTGATCCAGTTTGTTCTTTCCAAATGTCATTTGCAATATCAATTAGTTTAGTTTCTTCTCTTTGCCAGCCTGTATAAGCACTTGTAACTTCACAATCAGCTTCAAATTGTTGGGCAATTTTTTTAACAATTGCTGCCCTATTGAATTTAGCAGAGTCAATTTGAGATCTAATCATGCAAACGATTCTTACTTCATTTTCGTCTTCTTCAAGTATACCTAGGTTTGATGAAGTTATGATTTCGCCTTGGTGTTTTTTAACCAAACCATCTGGTAGGGTATAAAGAGTGTTTATAATATTTTCTGAAAGATCTTTTGTTAAAACTTCTCCATCAAAACTTACATCTTCAAGAGTTATTTGGCCTTTTGGATCTGTATCTTTTGATTCATTTAAGATATCAGCAATTCTTGATTCGATTTCTTTTTTAGCATCTTCTATATTAGCTACTGCAAATACTACTTCTGCAGTTGATGCGATGGCATTTCTTTTTACCCCGCCATTGATAGATGCGATTTGTACTCCCTCAATGTCTGCTAAAAGTCTACCAATTGTTTTGATTGCATTTAGGCGTCCTCTGTCTATTTCCATACCAGAGTGGCCACCTTCAAATCCTCTTAGATCAAGTTTTAGGAAATCTTCATCAGCTGCTTCTTTTTCTTTTTTGAAGCTGATTTCTAAATCACATCCACCTGCACAACCTATTGTAAGGATTCCATCTTCTTCAGTATCAATATTTATTAAGTATTTTGCATTAATATCAGATGCATCAAGGGCATTTGCTCCTACCATTGAAGTTTCTTCACCAGTTGTAATTATAGCTTCAAGTGGGCCGTGAGCTACTTCTTCATCATCAAAGATTGCTAAAATATAAGCAACTCCCATACCATCATCAGCACCTAATGTTGTACCATCAGCTCTTACCCATTGACCATCGACAATTAATTTTATAGGGTCTTTGCTAAAGTCATGGTCAGAATCATTTTCTTTTACACAAACCATATCCATGTGACCTTGAAGGGCAATAGTTGGCTTATCTTCGCATCCAGCACTTGCATCTTTTTTGAAAATAACATTTAAAGCTTCATCTTGGCGAACTTCTAAATTTCTTTCTTTTGCAAAATTTACCAAATAATCAGAAACAGCCTTTTCATCCCCAGAACCTCTTGGAATTTCACTTAATTGTCCAAAAAATTTCCAAACTAGTTCAGGTTTTAAATCTTTAATTTCCATAATAAAATCCTCCTTTTTTAATTATTATACTCATTAATTAATTTATTTTTAGCATTTATATTTTTATCTATATTATTATAATAGTCACGAATATTACGGTCGTTTCTGTATTTTTTGCCATTCATAAGTTTGCTATTTGCATTCATACCAAGTCCAATTACATTTTCTATTTCTTCGTTAATAATTATGTTGTACCTTTGGGCTTTGTCTCCCTTTTGATAGCCTATATTTTCTAGATTACTGATTATATTTTTTTGGCGATAGAGATAATAGGCTTTATAAGAATTTTTTTGAGTAAATTCTTTTATAGCTTGACTTATAGTTAGAGCATCTCCTATAGACCCCTTTTTATTTTCTTCCCTATACTTGCTGCCAGATTTACTAGCTAAAGCGTGAAATGTAATATTATCAGGCTGAAGTTTTTTTAGAATTTCAAAATTTTTTGCAAAAACTTCTGCATTTTCACCAACAAGTCCAACTATAAAGTCCATATTAATTATAAATCCTAATTCACCAGCTTTTTCATAGATTATTAGAAAATGGTCCATATCCTGATTTCTACCAACTGATTCTATAACTTTTTGATTAAAGGTCTGAGGATTTAGGGAAATCCTGTCCACTCCCTTTGCCTTTAAAATTTCTAATTTTTCCTTATCCAAAGTATCTTCACGCCCTGCTTCAAAGGTAAATTCTTGGTAGGAAAATTTATAATTTATTGTATCCAATAATTTTTCCAAATCCTTGTGGCTGACATATGAAGGAGTCCCTCCACCTATATATATTGTGTCTAAGTTTTTTGGCAGATTTATATTATTAATTTCTTTTATTAAATAGGAAATATACTCGCTCTTGTCATGGTGGGGTCCAATTATTGTAGGATAAGAACAATAATCGCACCTAGTCGGGCAAAATGGAATATTGATGTATAAATTAAAATTATTTTTATCAAAATCTAATTTTTCTTGCTCGTTCTTAATATCCACTAGCAAATTAATTTTCTCATCTGAAACAAGATATTTTTCTTTTATTTGACTCGGACTTTGTTTTTGTAAAAGCTTTGATGGTTTTGATCCAGTCAGCATCCCCCATGGTGACGTATAATCATTTATTTCTACTAATAGCTTATACAATGTAGCTTTTAATTCATAATTATCCTTATAAGGGTAGGTTTGGCCTTGAAAAATAATCTCATCATCTAAAATTTTTATTTCTCCATTATGGTCAAAGATAATATTTCTATCATCATAAAAAATATTTAAAATATCATATACAATTTTTCTTTTATTCTCATCACTTAGGTAAATTTTCATGGAATAATTATACTTTTTTGGTCAAGCAAAAACAGGCCTTCAAAATTGAAAACCTGTTTGATTATTAAACGTAAAGCCCAGCGCCTGGTCCTAGTGGTAATCCTAATAGCATCCAAACTATTAGCCAAACTGTCCAAAATATTAAAAACGAAATTGAATATGGCAGCATAGTTGAAATTAGTGTTCCAAGTCCACTGTCTTTATCATATTTTTGCATAAATACTACTATCATTGCAAAATAGCTCATAAGTGGGCTGATGATATTTGTTGATGAATCAGAAATCCTGTATGCCATTTGTGTTAGTTCTGGTGAAAGTCCCATTTCAAAGAACATTGGTACAAAAATCGGCGCCATAATTGCCCATTTTGCTGAGGCTGATCCCATAAATAAGTTTAAAAATGATGTTAATAAAATAAATATTATAATTAGAGGGATACCTGTAAGTCCAATACTATTTAAAAAGTTTGCCCCGTTTACTGATAAAATTGTACCTAAATTTGAATAAGCAAATAGTGCCACAAATTGAGAAGCAAAAAATTCTAGTACTAGGTAACCACCCATGGACTCCATGGATTTTGACATTGCTTTTACTAAATCATTTGAATTTTTAATTGTTCCCACGCTTTTACCATAGACAAATCCTGGGATTAGGAAAAGTAAAAATAAGGCTGGAATAAGACCATTGGCCAAAAAATTGTTGATATTTACATCACCATATTTGTCTGGCTCTTTTAAAATTGCATTTTCAGGAAACATCAAAAATCCAAGGATAATTAAATAAATTAATAAGGCAATAAGTGCATTTCTTAATCCCTTTTTTTCTACTTCTGTTACATCAGATTTTACTTCGTGTTGGCTAGCTAATTTGTATTGGCCTAACTTTGGTATAACTACAAGTTCTGTCACCAAAGTTCCTATACAAGTTAGAAAAATGGTTGAGGAAATTAAGAAAAACCAGTTTCCTGTAACATCAACTGTTGATCAATGCTTGCTGCTCTTAAGGCTTCATTTGTAAGTCCTGATAATAAGGCATCTGTTGGTCCGAAAAGTAAGTTAGCAGAAAATCCTCCAGATACTCCAGCAAAGGCTGCAGCAAGCCCTGCAAGTGGGTGTTTGCCAGCTGTTAAGAAAATCAAAGCACCAAGTGGAATTACAACTACATAACCTGCATCAGATGCTATATTTGAAATGATTCCAACAAAAACTACTGTTGCAGTTAGGACAAGTGATGGGACATTTGATAAAAGTTTTTTAAGACCTGCATCAAAAAATCCTGCATATTCTGCCACTCCTACACCAAGCATTGCCACTAAAACTGTACCCAGTGGTGCAAATCCAGTGAAATTTGTAACAGCTGTGCTAAAAATGTGTCTGATTCCTTCCGCATTTAAAAGAGGAACTGCTGAAATTTCAACTACTTTTCCCTCTCTTGCATCAAAAAAGTCTACAGAAACCCCATTCATATAACAAATTTGTGCTATAACTGCTAGAATTGCTATCATTATTACAAAAATCATAGCAGGGTGGGGCAGGGCATTTCCTACTCTTTCAACCCAGGCTAAAAATCCTGATTCTTTAGCCTGAGATTTTTTATTTTTATCTGTCATAATACCTCCAAATAAATGAATTTATATAAAAATATATTTATACTTTATAGTTTTACTAGTTTGGAGTCAAGCAATACTGATTATCAATACACTTTTCAAATTTTAGACACAAAAAAACTAGCCTAAAAGGCTAGCAATTTTTTTCCTATTTTAAAAACTCATAGGCCCAGTTTTTATCAATCTTTTCTGCCTTATCAGCATCAAATAATCCGTCATATTGGCTGACGATTTTATCATAAACTTCCCTTACAAAACCAAGAGTATACTCCTGACCATCAGTAGTTTTGATTAAAAAAGTATTTGCATCTACTAGTCTAAATGATAAGACATCATCGTGGTTGAATAATAATTCATCACTTTCTAGTAAGATATATTTTAATATTTCTACTGCCTTATCAGACAGGTAGTTTTCAAAAATAACAATTTTTTCTCTAACTTCTTCTATATCACTTGTCATCCTTGTTAGATATTTTTCTTGCTCTTCTTTATGAAATCTATCTAGCAAAGATAAACTTGATTTAAAAGCAAGTCTTGCTTTTTTATCCACAAATTGTGGGTCATTTACAAGCATAAATTTTACTTCATCATCTGTGTAAGCAAATCTGTAATTTAAAATAAATTCGTGATTGCAATTTGGGCAATGTTGGATGGCAAATTGGTTTTGAAGTATCAATTCTCTATCATCAGTTGCAGAAAAAACTGCAGTGTTCATTTCATTTTCAAAAGATTGGCCGCAAGCTGGGCAAGTAATTCCAAATATTTTTTCTCTAGTTTGCATAATCCACCTAAAATTCTATAATATTGATTCCAAGATCTGTGTCAGCTTGTTTTTCTAGTTTACCATCTATTAAGTCTATAAAAATTTCTGCTGTAAAAGAGCAAGTAGCTTCTCCCAAATGTCCGCCAATTACCTTTGAGCCTTCTCCTGCACAGGTAATGTGGGTGTGTACAATTGGTTTTTGATCAAATATTGTTATATTACCAATAAGGGAAGTAATTTCTAAATCTTCATTGTAAGTATCCCATTGATAATCATCATCTCCTGGGTGCAATATTCCAATTTTTAATTCATTTACTGCCCCTATGCCTTGAAAATGGGCACCTGTAATATTTTCTTCATTTGCTAGTTTTTCAAGGGATTCTATAATCTTATCACCTTTTTTTAATCTAAGTACTATTTTTTTATCAAATCTCTTATAATCCATAAAGTCACCTCTTAGAAAAATAGATACCCAATAATAGGCTAACTATTCAAATTTGACCGCTTTTAAAAGAGGAATGGCAAGGATGGTTGCAAAAATTATAGAAATAACGCCGTTTGTAAGGGAAACTCCAGCTTTTTGGACAATCTCAACCATTGTCGCTTCTCTTGTCAGACCTAGAATAAAATAATTTTCTATATAGGTTTTGGATAAGTAAAGCAAAATGTAGGCTAATTGGCCGCAAGCAGCTGCAATTGCTATTCTTAGCTTGCTATTTTCCCCAGACTTTTTGTGGAAAATATATCCAGCGATAGCTGCCATTATAAATTTGTTGATAAAAGTAGATGGTGCAGATGTAAAATAAACTGGATCAAAAAGATCAAAAAGTGCTGCACCAAGACCCCCAGCAAGGCCCCCATAAAGTGGTCCTAAGATAATTCCTGATAGCAAGCAAAATACATTTCCTAAATGAAAACGAGTATTGCCCAAGGGAGTTACTAAAGGAATCTGTAAATAATTTGACAAAAATGCCAGGGCTGTGAAAAGCCCAACATATGTAAGTTTTTTAGTTGTTAAATTTTTCATATAGCCTCCTTAATCTCTTAATAGTATATCACATCCATAAACAGTAAAATATAAGGGAGGTGATATTATGAGTAAAAATTTAGGTCCAATACATTTTATGATGTATGACAAAATCAAATTTCAAGATAAAATAACAAGCTACTTATTAGATGGGGATACAAGTGAAGTTGATAAAATAAATGAGCCAGTTTCCACTGAACCCCTAGAAAATTTAATTGATCAGGAAAATATACATGGTTGGCTTGATTCAAAAATAGATGTTGTGGAAAAAAGGTTAAACTACGCCCTTAGCCATAGTACAAATACAAAAGAAAAATTGTATGAATTTGGAAAAATAAATGCTGAAGGCAAAGATTTTTCTGATTTTAATGGTGTGTTTACTGATTTAAATATGCTACTACTAGATGGTATGCCTTGTGACAATGGGCTTTCTGCTCAAATAGATGATGCAGGCAGTCTGTATTTGATTACAAACCAAAATCTTCATAGCAAATATGAAAATCAAGACATAAATCCAGAAGATGCAAGGGACAATGTTTGCGAAGGTGGTCACGACCATGACCACCACGAAAGTTTTGAAATCTCTAACAAAGAAGATATTAATCTAAAAAGTGAAAATTCATCCTACCATGATTATAGATATGAATTTTTAAGGGGATATTTTTCAGACAGTCCCTATGATGTAGAAATGGTAAATGGGATAAACTATCGTATATTCCCAAAAAACTAATCCCACTTATAGCAAAAGAATAAATGATCTAAGATGAAAAATGATTTTAATAATAAGCAAAAATTAATATTTAGAATGCTAGCCGACTCCATAATAGTCGGCACCCTTGCTGGACTTTTGTCTGTTTTTTATAGGTTCTTAATTTCAAAAATGGACCTTTCCAGAAAATTTTTATATAGCAACTTTGATTTTAAATCTGTCTTTATTTTAATAATCTTAGCTGTGATAATTTCTTTTATTATAAGCAAATTATTAAAATGGGCTCCCCTTTCTGGGGGAAGTGGGATTCCGCAAATAAGAGGAGAAAGCCTTGGGAAATTTAAGATGCAAGAGTGGCCAACCATCATTTCAAAAATTTTGGGAGGTGGGCTTGGAAATCTAATGGGATTTTCACTGGGCCGCGAGGGTCCATCCATACAAATGGGTGGTGCCATTGGTAAGTTTTCTGGCAAAATATTAAAAAGACCTCCAGATGAAATAAAATATATGATTACAGCTGGTGCGGCAGCTGGACTTGCTGCAGCATTTAATGCCCCAGTGGCTGGTTGTATATTTGCCATAGAAGAGCTTCACAAAACATATTCAAAATACGTGCTCTTGCCAGCCTTTATAGCATCAATTATTGCAAATTACATTTCCTTTGTCCTTATGGGAGCTGAAACTTCATTCTCATTTGCAGTTACAAAATCCTTGCCAATGAATTTGGTATGGATTGTAATTTTAATTGGGATTTTGACCGGACTTATAGGTTGTTTTTATAATGTTATGATTGTTAAGTCCCAAAATTTGTTTAGAAAAATAGATTCCAACTTTCTAAAATATGGACTATTAATGGGAGTTACAATTATAATTGGATTTTCATTTTTTGATGTGACAGGCGGCGGACACGGTCTACTAGAAGAAATGGCTGTAAATAGATTTGCTGTAAAATACCTATTGGCCATACTTATTGCAAAATTATTCTATACAACATTTTGCTATGGATCTGGTGTCCAAGGCGGGATTTTCCTGCCAGTTCTAGTAATTGGTGGTTGTTGTGGGGCTTTGGTATTTGCAGTCCTAGAAAAATTTATAATTTTAGATACATATTTTATAAATTTTGTAATTTTGGGCATGGGTGGTATCCTTGCTTCAGTAGTGAGAAGTCCTATCCTGTCTGTAATTTTAGTCTCAGAAATGACTTCAACCTTTGAGCACTTAATAGCCCTATCCATAGTAGTATTGGTTTCATATTTTGTAGCAGAGGTTTTAAAAGTAGAACCAATTTATGAAACACTTTTTGAAAGACAATTAATAGATAAAAATCTTTTAGTACCTAACGAAAGAGATTTGGGAAATTATTCTATTTTGGAATATAGCATAGTTGATGGCCTAGATGTGATCGGTAAAAAACTAAGGGAGATAAAATTTCCAAAACATATTTTAATCATATCCATAGAAAGAGATGGCAAGGAATTTGTGCCAAATGCTGATGATGAAATCTTACTAGGTGATAAAATAACTGTTTTGATGAATGCAGAAGATGCTCTAGAAATAGATGAGTATCTAAAAAATGAGTAAAAAAAAAGCGGGAATAATCCCGCTTTTTATCTGCCATTTGCTCTTAAAATAGCTTCTCCTCGTTCAACCCTATTAATTTGTTCTTGGATTAATTTGTTTATAACATCCCCGTGTTCTTTGGCAAATTTTGGCATAGTTTGTATTAAAATTTCAGCACCTGCTATGGTTTGTTTTGCATTTTTTACTGATTCTTCTAGTCTATCTAGGCTTTCTTCCGATAATCCTATATCGATTATTGGGCTTTCTGTATTTTCTTCTGATGGATTTTTTTCTAGCTCATTTGAATCATCAAGTTCGTTTTCTTCAATCATTTCATCTACTAATTCATTTATTTGATCATCATTATTTGTAATTTCCTCATCAATTGCGGCAACATTTTCTACTGTACCAGTATTTGATGAACTAATGGCATCTTTATCATTTTCACCAACCATGCCATTATTATTTCTATCATCCATAAATGGGTAAAGGTAGCTTTGGCCTTTTACGATTGGCAATCTGTATTTACCATAATTTTTTACTTCTTTTATAGTTAGCTGGCTGTTGTTATTTGTATTCATGGCATCAAGTTCTTGTCTTTGGCCAGCAGTTAAATTTATGTATGCATTTCTTGTTCTTCTTGACCTGTAAAAACCTGAATTTGTATTGATACTGTTTGCAAAAGCTGGGCTAGCAAGTCCAGAAAATAAAATTGATACTGATAATGTTGATACTAATAATTTTTTAAATTTCATAAATACTCCTTTAATTTGTTATAGTTAATAAATATTTGCCCCTTTGGGGATAAAAATCCATATATTAATAAAGGCAGAATAAATTCTGCCTTTACTTTTAATAATTTGCAAGTATTTTCTCAGCTTTAGCAATAATGCTTTGAGCATTTGCAATTAAGGAATTAATTGTTTGACCGTGTTCTTTGGCAAATTTTGGCATAGTTCTCATCAAAACTTCTGCTCCAGCTATAGTTTGATTTGCTTTTTTTACTGATTCCCTTAATTTTTCTAAAGTTGCCGGTGAAATTTCATTTGATTTTACTGGGTTTTCAGTTTTTTCTTCTGTTTTTGGAGCATTTTTTATATCTCCTGAGTAAAGATTGTAGTTACCACTTAGGTTTACTGAAGATTCGTTATTATTTGCAATCTCAAAATCAAAAATTCCTACCCCATAATTCCATTTGTCATTTGTATTTAATGCAGAAAAACCAATGTGTTTTAATTCTGGGTCAAGAATTATGTGCAAGTGGCCATTTTCAGCATTTGATACGCCCTTTGCTTCTTTTAATAATTGGTATTCTGATTTATTATATTTTCTTTTTGATGGTTCAAATGACCATTGGGCAAAGGCCTTAGTTGGATTTTCTGGATCTGTGCTTGATGCTAAAATTTCTGCACCAGGATAGATTCCATTTTTTGTTATTGTAGTTTTTTGACTACTTCCATCTGGTCTTTTGTGAGAAAGTCCTGTTAAAGTTTGCTCATAAGCTCTTTGGATGGCGATTTTTTCCAAGTCATTTGACCAAGAAATCCCATTTACATAAGCATTTTTGTCTTTATATCCATTTGCTTTTGCTACATCTTGTAGGCGCTCTCCACTTGCATTTGATTCTTCAAGGGTATAGAAAATATTCTCATCCCATAATCTAGATCTTATGGCACGTATTTCAGATAAAACTTGATTTTTGTTTGCTTCATCTTGGCTAAGATTAAATGTTCCTTCGCTAAAGGCTACATTTCCTGTATTAACACCCAAATCTACTCTACTTGCTGCAAATACAGGATTTGCACCTAAAATTGCAAAAGAAAAGGCTAGGGATAAGGCTAGTTTTTTAAAATTTTTCATAATAACTCCTAATTATATATCGTATATATATTATACACCATATCTTTAACAAGATTTATATGAAAATCTAAAATTTTTAATCATTTATGTCATAAAATCCTTTTTTGTAAGCATTAAGGGCCCTAGAGTTTACAAATATTGTCATAGCAAGCATTATTACAATCATAATTGCATAGGCTATGAATATATTTTTTGCAAATATTTGGGTCAAAAATACCCCCAGACCTACCAAAAGAGCCACAATAATTAGGCTTAGAAAATAATAAAGTATATTTATCACTCCGCCCTTGCTAAGCTCTTCAGGTTTATTCCAATTTGTAATAATTTTTTTGCTACCAAGACTCAGTCCAAAGGCACTTGCTAAAACCGATCCTAGGCTAAGTCCTAGGAAAAACAGGATGGCATTTGAAATTCCAAATCTAACAAAATATAGAAATATTAAGCTCAGCAAAATATTAAAAATACTAAAGGCAAAAAAGCCTGCAAGTAATCTTGCTAAATAATGTTTTTTAGGGTCAATTGGCAGAGTTTGGAAGAGGTAAAAACTTGTATGTTCACGGGAAAGGGCGGTTGATGTGATATTTGAATTGCACCAAATTAGTAGGCTCAATAAAAATCCAATCACTAAAACCCAAAATCTAATTTCAGGATCAAAAAAAGCCATACTACCCATTTCATCACTAAATTGTTTGCCCATCCTAGCTCCCATAAATCCAAAGATAATTAGCATTGGTATACCACCAGCTAGAAAAACTATATTTGAAAATAGATTACTTATATCCCTTTTAAATATAGCCCAAACTTGGGATTTTTGCTTAAAACTTATGTTTTTCTTAGCTTGTTTTTTATCAGTTTTTTGGGTGGTTTTCTCTTCTAAGCTCTTATAATAATTTTTATCAGCAAACTTGTAGGATAAATATAAAATCAAAGCTGAAATAGCAAGTAAGACCAAGGTAAAAATCACTTTGTTTTTCAAATCACCACCTACAGCAAGCCCAAAAAATTTGGCATTAAAAAATATGTCCTTAAGTCCCAAAAAGTTTTCAAAAATCTTATTAATCTGTCCCGGATCTTGGACAATTTGATTTTCTCCCCTAATCAGTGGCAGGGCATAGGCTAAGCCAATTACAGAAAAAAGAAGGATATATCCAAGGGTTTTAATTAATTTTTTGTGCCTGTTTATACTTGTAAAACGCATTAGCAAAAGTATTACAAATGTAAGTAAGGAATAAATTATCAAAATTAGGCTTACAAAATTTATTAATCCAAATACCAATACACTTATGTCAAAACCCTTATGATTTGTGTAAACTATAAGGCTTATGATAAAAAACAATATAAAATCTACATAAGAAATTACATTGCCGATGATTTTTCCAACAAAAAGTTCACCCTGACTAATGGGCAAGGTCTTATAAACTTCTGTTTTTTTATCTGAAAAAAAGTTGGATATTATAGTTGGTATGTAAAATATCACTATCATAAGGCTCATGGTTATGCCAAAATAGGTAAAGTAATGCACCTCTCCATTTTCCCTTCCAAGAAAAATCATCCCCACCATATTCATAATCATATAAACCATATAGGATAAAAATAAGTAAGTAAATATGAAGTAAATAACTCTTAAAAAATAATTTTCTGGCAAGTTTGCTGCTTTTTTTCTTTTCATATATGGGAAAAATGCTTCCCAAAGAGAGTATTTTGCAATAGTTTTGATATTATTCATCAGTAAGCTCCAAGAATACTGCTTCTAGATTTTCCTTATGATTTGCTTGAGATTTTATCTCATCAAAAGTACCCATGGCAATAATCTTGCCCCTATTTATAATTGCAATCCTATCGCAAAGCTCTTGGGCAACACTCATAACGTGGGTTGAGAAAAATACTGACTTGCCATTTTCCACTCGTTGCCTTAAAATTTGTTTTAGATTGTAGGCAGATTTTGCATCTAGACCTACCATAGGCTCATCTAAAATTAAAACTTCTGGATCATTTATCAAAGCACCAATTAGGGCAAGCCTTTGGGCCATACCGTGGGAATAGGTTTCAATTTGATCTGCCATTGCATCCTTTATATCAAAAAAATCCAAATAATAATCAAGTCTTTGCTTGCGAGTAGCTTCATCTATTCCATATATGTCTGCCAAAAAATTTATGTATTCATATCCAGAATAAGATTCAAAAAGTTCAGGGTTATCGGGTACATAGGAAAACTGTTTTTTGTAGGCAATTTGGTCATCTTTTATATCTATGCCATTTATAGTAATTTCACCACTTGTTGGAGTATTTATGCCTACTATGGCCTTGATGGTAGATGATTTGCCTGCTCCATTTGGTCCTAGAAAACCAAATATTTCCCCATCCATCACTTCAAAATTAATATTGTCGACTGCAGTTTTTCCAGTCTTATATCTTTTTGTAAAATCTTTGACTTCAATCATTGCATCCTCCTTTTCAAAGAGTATATCATATCAGAAATGAATAAATAAACTGTATTTTATATATATTTCACGCCACTAAAAAACCCCAACCCAAATTTGGGCTGAGGTTTTAATTATTTTTTAGTTCTCTAAATTAGGACATTGTCTTTTAATACATTTTCAGCCTTTTTGATAACTTCTTTTTGTTTTTCTACTAATTGATTGATTTTTGCACTATTTTCATTTGAAAAGTTTGGCATTGATTCTTTTAGTATTTCTGCACCCTTTAATATTTCTTGGGCTTTTTGGTATGAGATTTTTAATTTCTCTAGCTTATCTTTTTGTGTTTTATCTTTGTCTTCTTTGTAGTTTTTATCACCTATTGATAAAGTGTAAGGACCTACTAAATTTGTAACCTGACCATTGCTTGAATCCATCTTTGAATTCATATCATAAGATAATTCCACCACTTCATAGAGGGTGTTGGTTTCTTCATCTGCTACTTGAGCATACCCTATATATTTTATCCCTGGATTTAGTAGGGTGTGTAGCTCAAAACTTTCAGGAGTTAATTTCCCATTTGCTGCAAGCAATTTATCATATTGGCTTTGACCTGTTTGATCTTTAGCAAATGACCATTGACTTGAAGCCTTCATCTTATTGCCATGAAGATTTGTTTTGGATACAATCTCCACATCTGAGTGTATGCCATTTATGGTTGCTGATTTAAAATTAGATCCATCTGGTCTAGTATCTGATGAATCACTATATTTTTGTTCAAAAGCCCTTTGAATGGCTATTTTTTCTAAATCTGTTCTCCATTTTAGCCCAAATGCATAATCCTTCATTGTTGTATATCCAGATTTTTCTGCTGATTCTCTTAAATTTTTGCTTTCGCCACCAGTTCCATCTGGACTCACACTAACGTAAGGGATATTTGAATCCCAAAGCTTAGAACGGATATCCCTAATCTCATTAAGGAAATATTCTATTTCATCTTGGCTTTGTTTTAAGTTTATAGTTTCTTCGATGTACTCGCCTTTGCCCTTATCAACCCCTAAATCTGCGTTTTGAATAGCTAGGCTTTCTTCTTTTGCATAGCTATCTACTGGATTTATTAGGCTTGCTTGCCCTAAGAATGAAAATGATAAGGCAAGACTTAGAGTTGCCATTTTTTTTATATTTTTCATAATCTTCTCCTTTTATATAGCTGCTATTATGAGGATTTTTACTTTATCTTGCAAAAATCTTCATTACCCTTATACCCGGTGAAAATTATTTTATTCAGTTTTTATATAGAAAAAAACTCCCAAATTTGGGAGCTTTCTAAATTTATAAATTATCGGTGTTCTTGTATTTTTCCCTAAAGGCAAAGTCAGACCAATTGACCACGATTGCAGAAATGACTCCAACCATAGTGTCAAAAGTCCTGTTAAAGGCAAATAGAAAAGGTAAATTCGCTTCTTTACCATGATTAATTGTAATTGATAGAAAAACTATGGCCATAATTGAAATAGCCTTTGGTTTATTGGCCATAGCCATAATCCAAATTATTATAGATGATAAAAAGCTAATTAAAACCAGCTCAACAGCCTGGGGCAAATAATATGCTGGCACTAGCAAAAGATAAATCAAGCCACACAGACCTCCAAGAATGGTTCCGATTATCCTGTTAATTCCTATCTCCCTACTGCCTTCTACATCTGATTTTAAGCAGATAATTGCAGCTATTGCACTATAAAAAGGCAGCCCTTCTCCCGGCCTATAGGCAGATATAATCATAGCAATGGTCACTGCAATAAAAGTTTTAACTATCCTTAGTCCCGGAGCTTTTATTTTCATAGGCTACCTAGAAGAAAATCATAAAAGGCTTCTTCATTTACCCTAGTTACCCTATAATTTTTCTTTCTGCTATTAGTCCTATAAAGACTACCCACTTCTCCTTCAAGGTCGCTGGTGATAACACCAAAACCTGATTCTTCAAAGATGAAGGCTTCTGGAGCCTGGGTTAGGTATAAAAGCAGCGGGGCTCCTAGAAATCTTTTTTCTAAAGGATAGTTTTTAAATTCATCTAAAATAATGTCTAGATTTTTATCTCTACCATAAAGTTTAGCAATCATCTCATCTGAAAGAAGCGGCTCATTTGCAATCTCAAATGGCAATAAAAATAAATCTATACTTGAATTTAATATTTTATCAACAGATTCAGGATCTTCGATAAAAGTTTCTGAAACTTCTCCATCTGTTTCTCCACCTAAGATAAAAATATGAGAAATAAAATCTTCTATCTCTGGAGCTTCTTCCAAGGCTTTAGCAATATTTGTAAGTCCACTTGTTGCAATTATATCAAGTCTTCCACAATCTTCTGCCTTATCAATGATATTTTCATAGGCTGGCATTTTTTCTATATAATCCTTAGTTGTAGAAAAAATTTCCTTATCCAAGTGATGGTAATCACTAAAAGGCTTGCCAGCAGCAACTGGCAAAAATAGTCCTTGTTCAGTAGAAAGTCCTACAATATTTTCTGCTGCAAGTACTGGGTTCATCTCACCATTACCATCAGCTGTAGACATACCAAGAATTTCAAAATCAAAAGATTGAAAGGCCATATAGGTCATAAGGGCCTCATCTTTTGCAAAATTTGTATCTATATATAAAAAAGGTTTTTCGTATTCCATAATTCCTCGCTTTTTTCTACTATACTAAGACTAGGCCTATTTACCATAGTTTTTTGATAAGAAAAAGATGCGATTTTCTCGCACCTTACTAGTTTTCAGCATCTGAATATTCTTTAAGTTTTCCTAAAGCTTGGTTTTCTATTTGCCTTATACGTTCTCTGGATAAGTCATAGATAGAACCTATTTCTTCTAGGGTTTTTGGTTTTTCGTTATCTAGGCCATATCGGTAGATGATTATTTGTTTTTCACGTTCTGTAAGCTGGTCTAGGGCTTTCATTAGGAAATTTTCCATATCACGTTCTAGAATTAAAATATCAACTGGTGTTGATTCATCTCCCACCATATCCATTAGCTCATCACCTGTTGAGTCTTCGCTGTCTAGGTTTATATTTAGTGATGTAGAATTTACTTGATTGCGGTTGATTAAAAACAAATCATCTGCTTGTTTTTTATCTATGCCTTCTTTTTCCAAAATTTTATAAATCTCTTCATCGCTTGCTTCTGGATTTGCCTTTAGAATTTGTTTTAATTTGTTAAGTTTTAAATATTTTCCTGCTGGTATTCTGATTGTGTGGCCTTCTTTGTTGATGGCTTTTCTTATCGCCTTATCAATCCATTTATAAGCATAGGTTGTAAATTTGTAGCCTAGGGTTAGGTCAAATTTTTCTGCTGCACGAATCATACCTAGCATTCCTGATTGGACTAAGTCTTCTAAGTCCAAATCATTTCCGTGGGACCTATAAAAATATGAGGCCCTAGATCTTA
Source organism: Anaerococcus martiniensis (assembly GCF_043187485.1). Lineage (GTDB taxonomy): Bacteria > Bacillota > Clostridia > Tissierellales > Peptoniphilaceae > Anaerococcus > Anaerococcus martiniensis. Next base: position 1,004,847 of record NZ_CP171106.1, on the reverse strand, counting down.
CTAGCCCTTGGTTTTTTTCTACTAGGGCTGCCAAAGCATTTTGATTGCCTTTTTGGAATTGTTCTACGATTTCCTCATTTGTAAGATCAGACATCTTCATCATATCGCTTCTGGTAATTGGTGTGATGGATGTTGACTCGCTTCTTTTTATTTTTGGCTCATCATCATCCTCATCTTCATCAATATCATCGATTTCTTCGATGTCATCTTTTTCTTCAAATTCTTCGTCTTCTTCGATTTCTTCATCATCGATGAATTCAATTAATTCTTCTTTTTCTTCATCAGATAGTTCTTCTAGGACACTTGCAATTTCTTCCTTGCCCATATCCTGGGAGTTGAAGTAAGAGCGTATACTCTCGACTACCCTTTCATCTTTTAAATTTATTTTATCCATATGTCACCCTTATTTTGAATTTATTTTACCTTGTATATTTTAATTTTTTTCCAGATTATTTTTAATCTGGTCAATTTTTTCTATCATTTCTTTGGATAAGGGAAATGAATCGAAATTTCTATTGAAGTCTTGTTTTTTTCTTCGATTTATTTTTCTTCTATTGTTAAATATTTCTGCCTTTAGCTCTGTCGATGTCATTCTTGCGGCCCCCTTGTTTGAGGCAAGAATTTGGATTTGCCCATCATCTGTGACAACTTTTAGATTATGTTTTTGGGAAATTTTTAGGATTTGCTTTTCTATATAGGTATCTGCCGTTTGGTATCTTTTTGTAAAAACAATCTTCATACCAAACTTTTCAGAGATTGTCTCCTTGGGTCTATCTAGGTTGTAGGCATCAAAAACAATTATGATTTCCTCACCTGACATTGACTTATATTCAGCAAGCTCATCGATTAATTTTTCTCTGGCAGATTCAAGGGAGGTTTTTGAAATGTCAGATAAATTTGACCAAGCGTTTATTACATTATAGCCATCAATTATGGTGATATTTCTCCTATTTAAAGCCATTTTGCCTTAAAACCTCATACATGCTTAAAGCTGATGCAACTGATGCATTTAGAGAATTCACCTTGCCTATCATTGGGATTTTGACTAAGACATCGCAATTTTCACGTACTAGTCTGCTTAGTCCGTCTCCTTCATTGCCCACAACTAGAGCGACTTTGCCAGATAAATTTGTATCGGCAATAGTTTCTTTGGCTTCACCAGCCAGTCCATATATCCAAAAACCATTTTCTTTTAAGCTTGCCATAGTTTGGTTTAAATTTGTCACCATGACTACTTTTATATTATTTATAGCCCCGGCACTTGTTTTATAAACTGTTGGGTTTACCTTTGCTGAACGGTGCTCTGGGATGATTACCCCGTCAAATCCAAAACTTTCTGCAGAACGAATTATCGCTCCCAGATTGTGTGGGTCTTCGATTTTATCTAAAAGTATAAGCCTGTTGGCATTTTCTAAATCATTGAGATTGGCATATTTGTAGGAATCCACCTCAATCATAACACCTTGGTGGTTCATGTCTATATTTTCAAAAAAAGTTTTATCTACGTATTTAATAGGCACATTATTTTTACTAAGCTTTTCAACAATTTTCCCTACAATTGGAGTTTTTTGATCCATGATGTAGGCCTTATGAATGGTAAGACCAGCATCAATTGTTTCTAAAACTGGTTTTCTGCCATATATCTTATCCATTAGATTAGCTCCCATTTTACACCTTCGCGGGTATCTTTGATTGCTACTCCCATTTCAGCTAGCTGATCACGGATAGCATCTGCTTTTGCGAAGTCTTTTTCTTTTTTGGCAGCATTTCTTTGCTCGATTAGTTCTAAAATTTTTGCTTCATCAACATCTGCATTTACTTTTTGGCGGTTTTCTATACCTAAAACTTCTTCTAGTTCTAAAATTTTATCTAAAACTGATTTTATAAGTTGCTTGCTATTTTCAGATGAAACTTTAGTATTGGCAAATTTTACTAATTCAAATAAAACTGTAATGGCATCTGCTGTATTTAAATCATTGTCCATTACTTCTATAAATCTATTTTCAAAGTCAGCTAGCTCATTTAATAGATTTTGTTCATCATCAAACAATTCATTTTCACTAGCGTTTTCTATTAAATCTTCTAGTCTAAAGACAGCATTATTTATTCTATCTAAGGAATTTTTGGCACCTTCTATGATCTGACGAGTAAAATTGATTGGTTGGCGGTAATTTGTTGTTAGTAGCCAAAAACGAATTACCATTAGATCATATTCTTTTTTGATATCGTGTAGGGTAAAGAAGTTTCCAAGAGACTTACTCATTTTTGTGCCGTCTACTTGGATCATGCCGTTATGCATCCAATAATTTGCAAAAGTTTTTTCGTTTAGTGTTTCTGATTGGGCAATTTCGTTTTCGTGGTGAGGAAATTCTAAGTCTTCTCCACCAGCGTGAATGTCGATTGTTTCTCCGAGTATTTTTTTATTCATAGTTGAGCATTCTATATGCCAACCTGGACGGCCGGCACCCCATGGAGAGTCCCAAGAAACTTCCCCATCAATCTTTGTTTTTTTCCAAAGGGCAAAGTCTAATGGGTTTTCTTTTTTGCTAGCCTCTTTGCTATCTAATCTGTTGCTTGCTCCGTGTACTAAGTCTTCTACATTTTTGCCAGAAAGTTTGCCATAGTCATCTGCTTTTTCGACTCTAAAGTACACATCTCCGTCTGATTCATAAGCTGCGCCTTTTTCTATAAGATCACTTACAAATTCGATAATATCATCCATCACTTCTGTGGCGCGTGGGTGAATTGTGTTTGCTTCATCGATGTTTAAATCATTGGCATCTTCCATATATGCAGCTATATATCTTTCTGTCACTTCTTTTGTAGATATATTTTCTTCAATAGATTTTTTGATAATTTTATCATCAACATCTGTAAAATTTACTACATAAGTTATGTCATAGCCACGGTATCTTACATATCTTCTAAAGGTATCAAAAACTACTAAAGGTCTAGCATTTCCAATGTGCATATAATCATAAACAGTGGGCCCACAGACATACATTTTGATTTTATTTGCTTCTATTGGTACAAATTCTTCTGTTTTTCTTGTGAGCGTGTTATGAATTTTCATTTAAAAATTTTCCTTTACGTAATTTAATCTTTCTTCTATTTTTTCTTTTCCCATTAAAATCATTACATTTGATAAGTCTGGGCCGTGTACTGATCCTGTGATAGCTGCTCTGATTGGGAACCAAAGGTTTTTACCCTTGATGCCTGTTTCTTTTTGTAGGGTTTTCATAATTGATTTTGCAAAATCTCCATCAATTTCATCTACTTCTGCTAATTTTTCTAAATAAGCATCTACTAATTTTTTGCTATCTTCTTCTTTTAATACTTGGCTTGCTTCTTCTTCCCATTCTATTTCACTTTCATCTAAGAAATAATTTTTAGATAGTTTTGGTGCATCTGAGAATTTATCAATTGCTGATTGCCATGTTTCAGCTAGTAATTTTAAGTCTTCATCTGAATAATTTTCATCAATTAGCCCAGATTTTTCCATAAATGGTTTGATTTTTTCAGCTAATTCTTCTACTGATAGGTCACGAACATAGTGGCCGTTTACCCAGTCTAGTTTTCTTTTATCAAAAACTGCACCAGTTTTATTTACCCTATCAAAGTCAAATTGTTTTGCTAATTCTTCCATTGAGAATATTTCTTCTTCACTGTCTGGTGACCATCCTAATAAGCTCAAAAAGTTTATAAGTCCTTCTGGTGTATATCCTTCTTCTATGAAGTCTTCTACCATTCCATCCCCATTACGTTTTGAATATTTTTTGTGATTTTCATTTAGTACTGTTGGTAGGTGGATATATTCTGGTGCATCCCAGCCAAAGGCTTCGTATAGGTAAACGTGTTTTGGAGTTGATGAGATCCATTCGTCTCCACGTACTACGTGAGTGATTTTCATTGCATTGTCATCTACAACTACTGCAAAGTGATATGTTGGATATCCATCACGTTTGATAAGAACTTGATCATCCATATCGTCAGTGTTAAAGGTGATTTTTCCCTTAATTCTATCTTCAAAAGAGATGTCACGATTTTTTGGTAGTTTTAGTCTTACTGTGTACTCTTCACCATTTGCAACTCTTTGTTTTGCTTCTTCTAGTGGTATAGATCTGCAAAGTCCATCGTATTTTGGTGTAAGACCGTCAGCTTTTTGTTGGTCACGTACTTTATCAACTCTTTCTTGAGAGCAAAAGCAGTAGTAAGCCTTGTCTTCTTCGATTAATTTTTCAATGTATTCGTTGTAAATGCCAGCTTCAACCCTTTCAGATTGGATATATGGACCGTATTCACCTTTTTCAGTTACTTTGCCATTCTCATCTAGCATTACACCTTCATCAATTTCGACACCTGACCAGTCAAGAGCCTTTAATAAATTTTCCAAAGCACCTTCTACAAATCTAGTTCTATCGGTATCTTCTATTCTTAAAATCATTGTTCCATCTGTGTGTCTTGCATATAAATAGTTAAATAATGCAGTTCTAAGTCCACCGATGTGTAGGTAACCGGTTGGAGATGGAGCAAATCTTACTCTTACATCACTCATCTTAACTCCTTTTTTGTCAAACTTTTTCAAATTTTAAAAATTTTTACTAATTTTAGATAATGAAAGGGAGTGCATAACACTCCCTTCCATACTTGACTTATTAAAGTATAACACGATATACTCCAAAAATCAACTTTGTCAATCAATTTTCTTAAAATAAATTTTCTTCTCTATACTTTATAGATTTTCATCCACATACCAAGCTGCGATTTCATACTATATATGATGTTTATAAAATATTATAAAAAACAAAAAACTCATAGGATTAATTTCTAACCTATGAGTTTTATTTGCATTTTTATTCAATAATTGTTTCTAACCAGCAAGGCTAAATGGTTCATCATACATAAGTGATAGGGTCGGTATGACTAGGCCACCTAGGATATTTGCTAATAGGATTAAAAAGAAATTTCTTAGGGCTAGTAGGTTAAATTCTCCTGCTAAAAAGAAGAAAAAGCTATCTGCAATACTATGTTCAAATCCTGATAGTACAAAGGTCATGATTGAAATAAATATCGCTAAGTATTTTCCTACCTGGTAGCGGTTGTATTTAAATTGGTGAACTGCGTTTGTAACAAACATATTACAGAAAAATGCCAGTATAAATAATGATTGGGGGCTATCGTTTAACTTTACCCCGGTTTTTAGCTGGGCCTGGGCTATTAAGGCCGGGCCAAACCTTGTCTGGCGAATGAGCATAGCTATTGCAAAGGTTCCTATCAAATTTCCTATTAGAGCTATAAATAATTTTTTAGTGTACTCTTTTTTATCATAGTAGAAAAGGTATCCTACCATTCCTGTAAATAAACTATATTTTAAACTTAAAATTATAAAAAGAGCTCCAGCAAATAAAAACGCTCCTAAGTAAGGGTTATCTACAGATAATAAAACTGTTCCACCAAAACCAACCATTACACCACCCATGATGGCATAAATTATTGATTTGTGGTCATAAGTGCGTTTACGCGATGTCGTCATAAATCTCCTCAATTTCTTCTTGTGACCTATTTTCTTCTATAAATAAGCCTTTAATATTATTCTTATAAGGACCATATTCTAGTTTTATATCACTATTTAGATATTCTACCACATACCTTACTGTAGCCGCTACCCCGTTTTTTAGGGCGTTTTCATCTAAATCAAATTTGCTGCTGTGAAGGGCTGCTCCTGATCCAAATTCTTCGTTTTTTATACCAAGCATCAGGTAAAGTCCTGGCCATTGGGCCGTATAAATGGCAAAGGAATCTGAACCCATAGATGGATTTGCATTTGCTATATAATCTTCACCCAGCTCATCTGCCATTACATTTTTAGCAAGATTTGCCAATTTTTCATCATTAATAATTGGAAAATGTGGTCTGGTGTATTCATTAAAAACCACCCTACAATTGTGAGATTTAACCTTATTTATAATAAGGGATTGAAATTCTCTGTAAAATCTATAACCTACTTCTTTACGGTCAAAAAATCTAACACTACCCTTAAACCTTAATTTATCAGGGATTTGGTTAAATTGATTGCCCATTTCAACCGCGCCTATTGAATAAGTCATTGGCTCAAATGGGGAAAATTTGTTCATGCGTAAGGATTTTAATTCGTTATAAATATCTACAAAGCAATCCAAGGGATTATTTGCCATATAAGGACGAGATCCATGACCACTTTCTCCTTTTATTGTAACATCAAACATCATTGCTCCAGCATTAATCCCGCCAGATTTAATGGCCATAACACCAGATTCATATTCTGGGGAAACGTGGATGGCAAAACTAGAATCAATATCCACTTCATTCTTACCCAAATATGCCATTAAATATTTATAATTCAAACCAAATTCTTCACCACGTTCAAAGCATAAAATAATTCTACCAGCAAAATCATCCTTATTTTCATTTAAAATTTTAGCTGCAGTTAAGAGAATGGCTGTATGTCCATCATGGCCACAAGCATGCATGGCTCCTGGATTTTTACTTTTTACTAGTCGGTTATTTTTTAGGTTTTTTTCTGTTTCTTCAAAGGGAAGTGCATCAAGGTCAGCTCTTAGGATTATGGTTTTAGGATTATCACTTTTTTGATTTCCTTCTATAAATCCTAAGACTCCGCCCTTATTTACGTCTACAAAGTCTATACCAATTTCTTTTAATTCTTTTTTTACAAGTTCTACAGTTTTTTCTTCCTGGCCCGAAAGTTCGGGGTTTTCGTGGATTTTCCTGCGGATATCTACTGTATAATCAAAAAGTTCTTGAGCTTTCTTTTCATACATTATTTGTACATTCCTAATTTATCTGCTAATTCATCTATTTGATCGATTAATGAACCTATAAATGCAACTGTTTGTGAGATAGCCTTTGTATTTGTCATATCAACACCCGCTGCATTTGCAAGTTCAATTGGTCCCATTGACCCACCTAGTTTTAAAACTTCAATCCAATTTTCACGGTCTTTTTCATCTCCATTTACAATTTTGTCAGAAATGATTGTTCCTACTGTAAGCCCAGCTGAATATGTGTAAGGATAAAGTCCCATGTAGTAGTGTGGTTGACGCATCCATGTTAGCTCTGCCCCATCAACAAGTTTTACAGAGTCTGCCCAAAATTCTTCTAAAGTTTCTGTAAATAATTTGTTCAAATCATCTGTATTTAGGTTTTCGTTAGCTTCCACTTTTCTATAAACTTCTCTTTGGAATGCTGCTTCTATAAAGTGGGTTACAAAGTTGTGGTAGTAGGTTTTTGAAATCATTGTTGATAAAACCCAAAGTTTTTCGCGGTCATCTTTTGCCTTATTTAGTAAAAATCTTTCCATGGTAATTTCATTTGCGGTTGATGGTGCCTCTACAAAATACATGGACATATCGTTGTTTAAAGCATTTTGATTGTTATTTGAATAATAAAATTGTCCTGCATGGCCTAGTTCATGGGCAAGAGTCATTACTTGGCTCATTTTGTTATTATAAGTTGTCATGATAAATGGATGTGATCCATAAGGTCCTGCTGCAAAAGCACCTGTTCTTTTACCAATATTTTGAGCATAGTCAATCCATCTTTGATCAAAAGCACGGTTTAAAACTTCTACATATTCTTCACCAAGATTTGAAAGTCCTTCAACTATATAGGCACGAGCTTGGTCAATAGATACTTCTGGTTCGTAATCTGGATCTATAGATAGTTTTAAATCAGCATAGGTCATTTCATCTAAGCCATAGATTTTTTGAATAATTTTTGCATACTTTCTCATATGAGGAGCAAGTTCTGCCATTATTGTATCGATGTGGTTGTCATAAATTTCTTTATCTACATCTTGGCGTGACAATAAATAATCAAAAACTGAATCATAGCCTCTAATGTCTGAAAGACGTTTTTCATTTTCAACATGGGTTAGATAAACAGATGCATCTGAATTTTGGTATTTTCTTAAAACATCGTGGTATCTTTTAAAGGCATCACGGCGCAAATCATCCCTAGGATCTGCTTCTAAAAATTCTTCAAAGGTGTTGTGATTTAAGATTATTTCTTCGCCTTCATAGGTAAAATCTTCAAAGGCCATATCTCCATAACGGATGTCTGCATAAGATTTGTATGGTGCATCAAAGGTTGGCACAAGATTTGCCAAAACTTTTTCTGTTTCATCAGATAACAAATATTTTGAGTTTTCAATCACTCTTTCTAAGTAATATTTATATTCTGGATGGTTTTTCTTGGCCTCTTCTAATAAATTTTTATCAGCCTTAGAAAGCATAGATTCAAAAAAACTTAGATTTGCATCGATCTTACTCATTTCGTTTACAAAATTAGCAAATCTTTTCATAACCTTATCATCAGATGTGTCAACTTCTGTTGTGATACTTGCAAAAGTCCCCAATCTATCAGTTAATGCGGCAATTTCGCTATAAGCTTCTAAAGCTTCAAAAATTTCCTCTGATGAGTCCAAAGATTTGTATTTATTTGCAAAATCATCAGATAGATTTTTAAGGTCATTAAGGCTTGTTAAAAAAACTTCATCACTTTCAAAAAGTTCTTCTATAGCCCAAGTTTCATTAATATTAACTTCATGTCTTTTTTTCATGATTACCTTCCTTAAATAATTATTTATACAATTATATGTATTTTATTTTACCATAAAAATCCTAAAGGTATAATTACACAAGGAGGAAATTATGGATAAAAGAATAGAAAATTTTGCAAAACTTGCAGTCGAATTTGGAGTAAATGTAAAAGCTGGCGAAGATGTGGTAATTAATGCCCCAGTAGAAAATCCAGATTTAGCAAGATTAATAACAAAAGCAGCCTATGAAAAAGGTGCCAGAAATGTATCAATAGACTGGCGTGATGATGCCATTACAAGATTAACTTACGAAAATCAAAACCAAGAAACACTAAATGAAGTTCCAGACTGGAAAATAGAGAAATTAAAATACCAAATAGCAAATAAAAAATCAAACAGAATTTCAATCTACGCCGAAGACCCAGACCTATTAAACGGCCTAGATGAATCCAAGATTTCAGAAGCAGTCAAGGAAAATTCCAAAAAAACCAAAGAATTTGTAAAATATTCCATGAATGATATTGTAAGCTGGCTGGTAATCTCAGTGCCAACCAAAAAATGGGCAGCAAAAGTCTTCCCAGACCTAAACGAAGATGAGGCTTACGAAAAACTTTGGGAAACTATCCTAGATGTTAGCCGAGTAGAAGAATCTTGGGAAGAAACAAAAGAAAATTGGACCAAGCACATAGAAACCTTAAATCAAAAAGCAAATTACCTAAATGACCACCAATTTGACAAATTACACTACCAATCATCAAACGGTACAGATCTTTGGGTAAAACTTCCAAAAGACCATATTTGGACATCAGCAGGATCCAAAAATGAAAAAGGCGATCCGTTTATCCCAAATATGCCAACAGAAGAAGTATTCACAGCCCCACAATATGACGGAGTAGATGGCACACTTTTTGCCACAAAACCTTTAGTTTACAATGGTGTAGTCATAGATGAATTTAATTTTACATTTGAAAATGGAAAAGTAATCGATTTTGATGCCAAAAAAGGCAAAGATACACTTGCAAAAATGTTAGAAAGCGATGAAGGTAGCAAAAACTTAGGAGAAATTGCCCTAGTGCCTTTCGATAGTCCAATTAGCAACTCAAATATTCTTTTCTATAATACATTATTCGACGAAAACGCATCCTGCCACTTCGCATTAGGAAAAGCATATCCAACAAATGTAGTAGGCGGCGCGGACTTAGAAGAAAGCGAATTAAACAAAAGAGGAATAAACGACTCCCTAATCCACGAAGACTTCATGGTAGGGGCAAGCGATTTAAAAATAACAGGATATAAAAACGAAGAAGAATTTCCAATTTTTGTTGATGGAAATTGGGCGATTTAATATAAAAAAGACCACACAAGTGGTCTTTTTAAATGCCTAAAACGCTGAATCTAATCAAATCAATTATAAAATGTGTTGTAATTGAGCTTGTTAGGTCTGATTTTTTTTGAAGGATTGCCAGTGGCATTGCAAAAACAAACCAAGCTCCAATCAAGTCTCTTATATCAAATCCATGGGCTATTGCATGGGGTAGGGTCATTATTGCGTAAATCAAAATTTTATCTACAATAGATTTTTCCTTGCCTCTTAAAATATAAATGCTAAGTGCATAAAAAATAAATCTAAAGCTGATTTCTTCCATGATGCCCGCTTGTAGGCCAATAAGAAGTGGGGTGATTGTTGGGTCCTTTATTTTAATTTCCGCCCCTCCTAAATTTATAAATCCTAAAATCAGACCAATTGCGGTTGCAATTATCAAACTTTTTTTCCAATTATTGTTTAAAAGCTTATCCCAACCTAAAAAGTTTTTAAAAACTGTAACAGATCCTATATATGTAATAAAAATAATGGCAAATAAGACAATGGCAAGAAGAGATTTTTCTATAAAAACGATGTTAAGTGATCCAAGGAATGACATAATTGTTGCTACTATCAAATCTTTTTTTGTTAGTTTCTCCTTGTTTTTAATCAACAAATAAATTGCAGCAATAATTATCCCTAAAAATAAAAATAAAGGAGTAAAAAATTTTACAGCAAAAAAGCTTAAAAGTATAAAAATAATAGTAATAAAAAATAATTTTAATCTCTGACTTTCCACCCATAACCTCCAAAACATTTTTCACCTAAATTTTAGCAAAAAAATACCAGCCCAAAAAGTAGTGGACTGGTAGGATTTTTTTTAGCCATTGTAAGCTTCTTCGTCTATAAATAAATATACATTTGGATGTAGGTGTAGGAAACTTGCTGGGAATTCTGGGTAGATTTTATCTTCTTCTAATAATCTTTTTACTGCATCGTGTTTATTTTTTCCACTTGCCATTACTACTATTGTTTTTGCATTAAATGCATCTGCCATTCCCATTGATACTGCATATTTTGGCACGTCTTCTTCGCTATCAAAAAATCTTGAGTTTGCTTTTATTGTTTCATCTGATAATTTGATGATAGATGTTCTTTGGTTTAGTTTTTGGTCTGGTTCATTAAAGGCCAAATGACCATTTGGTCCTATACCTAAAACTTGGATATCACGTGGTCCAAATTCATCTAATAATTGATCGTATTCTTTTGCATATTTTTCATCTGCTTCTGGGGCAAATGGTAGGTGGGTTTTGCTTTTATCTATGTCTACGTGGTTAAATAATCTGTCGTTCATAAAATATTGGTAAGATTGTTCATTGTCCTTATCAATACCTACATACTCATCAAGATTGACTGCACTTGCATATTTAAAACCAATTTCACCTTCTTTATTAGCCTCGATTAGATTTTTATAAAGCCCTTCTGGTGTTGATCCTGTTGCTAAACCAAATTTGATTTGTGGTTTGTCTTGCATTAGGCTTATTACAAAGTCTGCTGCTTTTCTACTCATTTCATCGTAATCTTTGCTTACTATTACTCTCATTTTTCCCCCTCAATATTAATTTCTAATTAATATTTTGATATTCTGAAACAATTTTGTCAAATAATTCTTTTCTTTCCTCTTCTTTTATACCCGTATATTTTTCGATTGCTGACTCTATTGAATTTTGATTTACAAATTGGATTATTTCTCCTGCTTTGTCATCACTTGGCTCATCGTATTTAAAGGCATAGGCGATTGCTTTTGCCAAATAATCAAATGGCATATTATTATCAAATGCTTTTATTGCTGGAGCGACAAGTCTATCTTTTTCTCCCAGTTTTCTAACTGGATCGCGTCCTACACGCTCAATTGTATCGTGGGAAGCTGTTTTTATAAATCTATTTAACTTGCTTTCTTTAAAGCTTTCTAACTCGTCTTTGTCTAGGCCATGTTCTTTTATTAATACATCACCTGATTCTGTCATAAGATTTTTGACATCTGCTAATATTTTTTCATCTTCAAAGGCTTCATTCATCATTTTATAGCCTTTGTTATAAGCAAAATAGCTGCTTGCAGCGTGGGCACCATTTACTAAAAATAGTTTACGTTCTAGCATCTTGTCTATGTCATCTGTGTATTCTGCATCTTTTACTGGTTTTGAAGATGGGTCAGCAAGTTTTGCTTGCTCTATTACCGCTTCAAAATCATCAGAAATTTCTACGACAGGTTTGCCGTCAACTTCTTTATTTTGGACAATCCTATCTGTAACTGTGTTTGGAAATGTTGCTATTTCTTCGATTTGTTCAGCAGATAAAGAAGAATTTTTGATTATATCTTCTTTTAGTATGTCACTGGCTCTATAAGCATTTTCAAAGGCCATTATATTTACTTTTTCATCAGCTGAATTTCTTTTTTCAAGGCCTTTTGCAATAATTTTTGAAGTAGAATCAAGGTTTTCTACCCTTACTGAAGTTGTAATTATCTCAGCTTCAGTAATTTTTTCATAGATTTTTTCTAAATCTTCTTCATTTGTTGAGCAAAGTGCTGATACATTATCAATTTTTTGGCTTTCAAAGTCATGGTCTGATAATTCCACTGTAAAATATCCATCTTCGTTGATTCTATCAACTATTGGTTGGTAAACATCTACAAAAAGTACATGATAGTCTGAATCGTGTAGGACTTTTCCTAAAAGTCCCCTACCGATTGCTCCTGCTCCAAATTGTATGGCTAATTTCATTTTAAACCTCACTTGTTAAAATTTCATAAATTTCATCTTGTGATTTATTTTCTACAATATCATTTACTATATCTTCGTTATCGATTTTTGTAGCTACATTTGATAGGATACTTAGGTGTTCATCACCAACACCTGCAATACCTATTACTAATTTTACGGTTTCATCATCCCATTTTACACCTTCTGGAATGGTAAATACTACTAAACCTGATTTTTTGATTGCAGATTTAGTTTCATTTGTACCATGTGGGATAGCAAGTCCTATACCAAAGTGGGTTGGTGCTTCTTTTTCTCTTTGAAGCATACCATTTGTGTATTCATGGCCTACATAGCCTGAAGATTCCATAATTCTTCCCACTTCTCTTATAACTTCTTCTTTTGATTCAAATTTTTGATTTAGTAGAATATTTTCTTTTTTAAGAACTGGTGAATCACTAATTTCTTTTGTTTCTTCAGTGATTTTTTCTCCATCTGCTCCATAAACTACAGTTTCTACTTCATCTTGATTTTTTGGTTTTTCTATAACTTTTTCTTGGCTAGCTTCAGAAACTGAACCAGTGTTTTCTCTTGCAGCTTTTATGTCAGCTACGATTTGGTCATATTCTGGTGCTTGCATAAAGTTTTTAACTGATACATGGTAGGCAGTATTGTTTTTTTGTCTAGCACGTTCTGTTAAATCCTCGTGGGTGATTACTACATCAGCATCATCTGGAATTTGTGGAATAGCGACATTTTTTACTTCTATATCAGAAAGTCCTGCTTCTTTAACTTTTTTCTTTAATACACTTGCTCCCATAGCAGATGATCCCATACCAGCATCACATGCGAAAATAATTATCTTTGTATCAGCAAGATTTGTATTTTTAGGTCTTGCTACTGCATTTTTGTTAGCTTTTGTATCTTTCATTTCAGCTGTTGCATCATCTAAAGATTTGCCAGTATCTTTTGCATTTCTTAAGATTGGAAGTGCAACTATCATTGAAACTACTGTTGAAGCAGCAAATGCTAGGATTGTTGGTAAATATGAACCCTTAGGTGTTAATGCAAGCCAAGCAAGAATTGATCCTGGAGATGGAGTTGCTACTAATCCACCATTAAACATTTGAAGTAAGAAAGTAGAACTCATACCACCGGCAATAGCTGCAATTATTAATTTTGGATTCATAAGTACATATGGGAAGTAAATTTCGTGGATTCCTCCAAGTACTTGAATAATTGATGCACCAAAAGCTGATGCTTTTTCATTTTTCTTACCCGCAAGCATATAAGCAAGTAAGATACCAAAACCAGGTCCTGGGTTTGACTCAATCATAAACAGCATTGACCTACCAGCTTTTTCTACTTGTTCTAATCCTATTGGAGATAAAATACCGTGGTTAATGGCATTATTTAAAAACAAAATCTTGGCAGGTTCTACAAATATATGAACTAATGGCAATAAATGTCTTTGAACTAGCCAATCTACCCCAGTTGAAAGTATATTTAATAATCCTTCCATAACTGGTGCGATAGCTACATAGGCAAAAAGTGAAAGTCCAAGAGCTAAAAATCCTGCAACGAAATTGTTAACAAGCATCTCAAAACCACTTTTTACATGGCCATCGTAAGCGTCTTGGATTTTTTTAAGAATCCATGCTGAAAGTGGTCCTAAAACCATAGCAGCAACAAGCATTTTTTGCTCACTACCAACAATTGCTCCCATAGTGGCGATAGCCCCTACAACTCCACCCATACGTGGGTTAACGATATTTCCTCCGGTATAAGCAATAAGCATTGGTATAGCATATATTATTATAGGGTCAACAAGTTTAGCAAAATTTTCATTTGGAATCCAACCATCTGGTATGAAAAGTGCGGTTAAAAAACCCCAAGCTATAAAGGCTGCTATATTTGGCATTACCATACTTGATAAAAACGATCCAAAGTTCTGGACTCTAGATCTAGCAGATTTTTTCTCTGTCATCTTATCCTCCTCTAAAATATATTTCTTGTATATTATACCTTTTAATCTTTATTTATGCCCTTATAGTTGTATAAATCATTTGTCAATGTACTAGTAAAATTAGCTGTATTTAGATATATATTAGACAATAAATAATCATGAAATTGTTTGCACGCAAATAAAGATTTTGCTATAATAAAGTCAAGTTAATAAGCAAGAGTAGAGGGCTAATCAAAAGGTATGGGCTCTTTTTGTTTGTAGCTAAATATATAGGAGGAATTATGACAACTTTAACTTTTGTAGGTGCAGGAATGATGGCTTCAGCTTTGGCTGTACCTGCTTATGACAATGGTCATGAAATAAGAATTGTCGGTACACACTTAGACGATGAAATTGTAAAAAGAGCAAAAGAAGATGGTTACCATTTAAATATGAAAAGACAGTTACCAGATGGATTTAAATGGTATTACTATGATGAATTAGAAGAGGGGCTTGATGGTGCAGATGCTGTTATATGTGGAGTTTCTTCCTTTGGTGTAGATTGGTTCTTAGAAGAAATCTATCCAAAACTAGACCCAAATCTTCCAGTCTTATCAGTAACCAAGGGCATGATTAATAAAGAAGATGGATCACTTTTATCTTATCCAGAATATTGGGAAGAAGAACTTGCCAAAAAAGGAATTAAAAGAGATATATGTGCTGTAGGTGGACCATGTACATCTTATGAGCTAGCAGACAGACACCATTCTCTAGTTGGTTTTTGTGGAAAAAATATAGATGACTTAAAATTCTTTAGAGATACTTTTGCAAACGATTATTATCACGTATCTATAAGCAATGACGTGCGTGCAGTAGAACTTTCTGTTGCCCTTAAAAATGCTTATGCCCTAGCAGTTTCTCTTGCAGTTGGTATTGCAGAAACAGAAGAAGGCAAAGAAGGAGTAAACCATTACAACCCACAAGCAGCTTTATTTGCCCAATCAACACGTGAAATGGGTGGATTATTAGAGCTGGTAAATGGAGATAAAAACCAATTAGAACTAGGAGTTGGTGATTTATATGTAACGATCTTTGGTGGTAGAACTAGAAAAATCGGTACACTTTTAGGCCGTGGCTATTCTTACGATAAAGCTATGGAAGAATTAGCAGGAGTAACCTTAGAATCAGTAGTAATTGCAAAAAGAATGGGAGAAGCTATTACAGTTTTAGCTGAAAATGGAAAAGTAGATAAGGACAAGTTTCCATTACTAATGCACATCTACGATATGATTGCAAATGGTGCAAAGCTTAATATTCCATGGGCAAAATTTGACCAAGAAGATTTAAATAACTAAATTAAAGAGGAAGAATATGGAAAATACACAATTAAATAATAAAAAAACTTCTGGATTCCAGGCGAAATTCCAGAAGTTTGGGGGCTACCTATCTCGTATGGTAATTCCTAACATCGGTGCTTTTATTGCATTTGGTCTTATTACAGCAATTTTCTTAGAAACAGGCTGGTATCCAAATGAAAGAATAGCAGAGTTAATAGGTCCACTTTTACAAAATCTTTTGCCAATTTTAATTGGATACTCAGGCGGGGAACTAGTTTATGGTAAGAGAGGTGCAGTTGCTGGGGCGCTTGCTACTTTTGGTTTAGTAGTTGGAGCTGATGTAGCAATGTTCTTAGGTGCTATGATTGTGGGTCCCCTAGGCGGCTGGGTTATCAAAAAATTTGACCAACTTATAGAAGGTAAGGTTAGAGAAGGATTTGAAATGATAGTTGATAACTTCTCATTGGGTATTATCGGCGGAATTTTCTGTATCCTATCTTTCTTATTTATCGAGCCAATCATGGAGGCTATTACTTCAGGCCTTGCAAATGGTGTAATCTGGGTAATGGATAAAAAATTACTTCCACTATCTGCAATATTTATAGAACCTGCCAGAGTATTGTTTTTAAATAACGTAATCGACCACGGTATACTCGCACCAATAGGCTTAGAACAAGTGGCTAGTCAAGGATTCTCACCATTATTTATGATCATTCCAAATCCAGGAATCGGTCTTGGAATCCTACTTGCTTATTGGTTCTTTGGCAAAGGTGAAATGAAGGAAGCGGTTCCAGGTGCTGTCATCATTCACTTTTTAGGGGGAATACATGAAATATTCTTCCCATACGTACTAGCAAATCCACTATTAATCCTAGCTGACATTGCAGGTGGTATTGCAGCAATTATTACCATGCAAATTACAAATTATGGTCCAGTTTATACACCATCACCAGGATCCATTATCTCTGTACTTGCTCTAACACCTAGAGGAAAATATTTAGGAGCAATACTTACAGTTGGAGTTTCTTGTCTAGTAACATTTTTAGTTGCCTCTATTTTTGTAAAAAAATACTACAAGGGCTACGTAGAAGACAGTGCAGCTGCTACAAGCGGAGGACCTACAACAAATATTAATAATATAAATAATAATGGAAGCCTAAATGGACCAATAAGAAAAATAGTTGTGGCCTGTGATGCTGGTATGGGCTCATCAGCAATGAGTGCATCATCTCTTAAAAAGAAATTAAAAGAAGCTGGATACAATATAGAAGTTGTACACACAGCCTTACAAAACATTCCAAATGATGCAGACCTAGTAGTAAGTCACAAGGAACTTACATCACTTGCTATGAAAGCAAAACCAGACAAATATCATATGTCAATCTCCTCTTACATCAATCCACCAGAATTTAACGATGTTGTAAGGGTCGTAAAAGAAAATAATGATGAAAATCAAAAATATATTGCATCAAGTGAAAATGTAAGTATTCATGAAAATGAAAATACAGTAGCTACTGAAGTACTTGCCTTAGAAAATATTATAATTACAGATCAAATCAAAAACCGTGATGAGGCCTTAAAATTGATCAACAAACACTTTGTAGAAGGTGGTTACACAACACCAAGATACCTAAACGGTATGATAGAAAAAGAAAAAGAATTTAATACAAATCTAGGCAACGGACTCGCTATTCCACACGGATCATATGATTACAAAATTGAAATCCTAAAAACCGGACTAGTAATACTTGTTTGTAAAAACGGACTTCGTTGGAATGATGAGGATGTAAAATTAATCATAGGAATTGCAGGAAAGGGTGATGAGCACCTAGATATACTTGCAAAACTTGCCACAGAATTTGATACAGAGGAAAAGGTAAATGAATTTATTGCTTTAAATGATAAGGTAAAAATGAAAAATGTATTGGAAGATGTGGAAGATTAATAGATGAATTTAGCAAATAAAAAGCAAACCATGAAGGTTTGCTTTTTTTGATATTTTAGTAATTAAATCTTGCTAATTCGAAGTAGTCTTGTGGGTGTGCACATGCTGGGCAGATTTTTGGTGCTTCTTTTGATTCTACTAAGAAACCACAGTTACCGCACATCCAGATAACTTTTTCGTCTTTTTTGAATACTCTGTCATTTTCTATATTTGCTTTTAATGCTTTATATCTTTCTCTGTGAGCTTCTTCTACTTTTGCGATGTTTCTAAATGCACTTGCGATTTCTGGGAAACCTTCTTCTTCAGCAACATCTGCAAATGATGGATACATATTTTCTGCTTCATCATTTTCTCCATCGATAGCACCTTGAAGATTTGTCACAGTATCATGCCATACTACTGGCCATTTTGTGTAGTTTTCGTTTAATTCAATATCTTCTAATTTGTATTCTTCTCTTAAGAATTTGAAAAATCTTGCAGCATGTTCTCTTTCATTCATTGCTGTTTCTTCAAAAATTCTTGAAATTTGAACGTATCCTTCTTCTTTTGCAACTTTTGCTGCAAATGTGTATCTCATATTTGCTTGGCTTTCACCAACAAATGATGTGATTAAGTTTTGTGCTGTTTTTGTGCCTTTTAAGGTCATATGTATATCCTCCTGGAATAATTTTTATATGTACTTTCTATAATGATTATATATTTAGAAAGAAACTTTGTCAAATTTTGTTCTAAATATTTTAGTATATTAAATAATGATTATCATTACTAAATGATTTCTTACACTAAATCAAAAGAGTCTCCCAGACGGGAGACTTAATTTTATTGCCAAATATTTGCTGGATAATCTTTATTTTCTAACATTTTTTTAAATTCTTCTTGGGCTGGGGCCAAGTCTTCTTTGTAGGTAATTCCTATCCATTTGTCATTTGTTGGAAGAATTGTAATTTCTGCTATATCTTCTTCTAAAAACTCAGCTATCATTTCTGGCAAGACGTATTCTGCTTTTTCTAAATTTTCTTTATTTTTTTCTAAATATTTATTAAAATACTGATCGCAAAGGTCGATAAAGGCTGGGAATGTAGCCCACATATTCATAGAAACAAGAGATTCCAGATTTAATAAATCACTGTCTAAGTTTTCACGACTTGTAATTTTGCCATCTTCTCCTAGGGCTATTTCGTGGGTCTCGATGATTTTTACTAATTTATTGTCTGCATTGCCAACAGAAACCCCGCGAGTTACTGTTCCATTGTCAGAAAGTGTATTTTTTAATTTGTAACCTGCCATTGCAATTTGTAATTTGGATGCATCTTGATTATTTTTATCATTTAAAAATTCGTGGAAATCTTTAAATACATTTTTGCCGTAATAATCATCTGCATTTATTACTAAAAACGGCTCATTTACTAAGTCTTTGGCTGCCAAAACTGCATGGACTGTTCCCCATGGCTTTGTGCGTCCTTGTGGAACTTCATAAGCTTCTGGCAATTCTAAAGATTGGTAGGCGTATTCTACATCAATTATTTTTGAAATTCTATCGCCAATTACCTCTTTAAAGTCTTCTTCTATATCACGTCTAATTATAAAAACAACCTTGTCAAAACCTGCTTTTTTTGCATCAAAAATAGAATAGTCGATAATTGTGTATCCATTTTCATCCATTTTTGCTAGTTGTTTTATACCTGCACCATAACGGGACCCTATCCCTGCTGCCATGACCACTAGTGTGGTTTTCATATTTTTTCCTCTCTTTCGTATCCGCGAGGATTCATTTTTTGCCATCTCCATGCATCTTCGCACATATCTTTTATATCATATTGAGCCTGCCAGCCTAAAACTTTTTTGGCCTTACTTGCATCAGCAAATGATTTGTCGATGTCGCCTGCTCTTCTTTTTTCTATTTTATAGGGGATTTTTTTGCCGATTACTTCTTCAAAAGATTTTATAACATCAAGGACTGAATATCCCTTGCCAGTTGCAAGATTTATAATCTCAACTCCATTTAATTTTTCCAAATTTTCCACAGCTTTTACATGGCCGCGTGCCAAATCAACCACGTGGATATAATCACGGACTCCAGTCCCATCGTGGGTCTTGTAATCATCACCAAAAATGTGGACATAGTCTAGCTCGCCTACTGCAACTTGTGAAATGTATGGCAATAAATTATTTGGAATTCCTTGAGGGTCTTCACCTATTAATCCTGATTTGTGGGCACCAATCGGATTAAAATAGCGGAGCAAAACGACCTTAAATTCTGGATCTGCTGTATGTAAGTCTGTCATTATTTGCTCCATAAAAGACTTGGACCATCCATATGGATTTGTGCAAAATCCCTTTGGCTCATCCTCAGTAATTGGTGTCACTTCTGGGTCACCATATACTGTTGCAGAGGAGCTAAAAATAATATTTTTGCATCCCACATCCTCCATGGCCTTTAGCAAACTGAGAGTACCTGTAAGGTTGTTGTGGTAGTATTTTAGTGGATTTCTTACTGATTCACCCACAGCCTTTAGGGCTGCAAAATGAATTACAAGATCAATTTTTTCATCTATTAAAACTTTTTTTAAAAACTCTGTGTCAAGTATATCAGCCTTATAAAATTTGACCTTTTTGCCAGTGATTTCTTCGACTCTGTCGATAGCTATTTTTGAAGCATTGGACAAGTTGTCATAAATTATGACATCATATCCGCTATCTAAAAGTTCCACTGCCGTATGGCTGCCGATATATCCTGCTCCTCCAGTTAATAAAACGCGATTTTTCATAAAACCTTCCAAATCTTTGCAAAATTTCCCTAACTTACAACTATTATAGGTATTATCAAAATATATGTCAATAAAGTTAAAAACCTTTTCACATATTAGCATACAAGCTTTGTTTAAAAATAATTTAACAATTTAAAGACTGGGTATATAATAATGAAGAATATAGTTTTATGGAGGAATGTAATGCGCGTTGATTATACAAATATAAACCTAGAAAAGCTTGGAAATTACGAAGAAAAAGCCTTAGAATCCTTTAATATCCTAATGGATGGTTCTGGCCAAGGATCAGACTTTTTGGGATGGATTGATAGACCTGTTGACTATGACAAAGAAGAATTTGAAAGAATAAAAAAGGCTGCTGCAAAAATCCAATCTGACAGTGAGATTTTAGTATCAATCGGTATCGGCGGTTCATATTTGGGCATAAAAGCTATCGACTTTGCCCTTGATAATTATTTTGATTCAAACAAAAAAGTAAAATTAATTTACGCTGGCCATCAATTATCCGGCCAATATATGGCTGAACTTTTGGATTACTTAAAAGATAAAGACTACTCTTTAAATGTAATCTCAAAATCAGGAACTACTACAGAACCAGCTATCGCCTTTAGATTTTTAAAAGAAGCCTTGGAAGAAAAATACGGCAAAGAAGAAGCCAAGGGCCGTATCTATGCCACAACTGATAGGCAAAAAGGAGCCTTAAAAGACCTTGCCACAAAAGAAGACTATGAAACTTTTGTAGTGCCAGATGATATAGGTGGTAGATTTTCAGTTATATCTGCAGTAGGACTTTTACCACTAGCTGCAAGTGGAGTGGATATTGACGAATTAATGGCAGGATTTGAGCAAGGACGCGAAAAATATACAAAAGCAGATTTTGAAACTAACGATGCTATAAAATACGCTGCAATTAGAAATATGCTTTATGAAGATGATAAGGACATAGAAGTTTTAGTAAACTATGAGCCAAAACTCCAATATATCGCCGAATGGTGGAAGCAATTATTTGCAGAATCAGAAGGAAAAGACGGCCAAGGTTTATTCCCAGTTTCAGTAAATAACTCAACAGACCTCCACTCTCTAGGACAAATGATCCAAGATGGAAAAAGAAATCTATTTGAAACAGTCCTAGAAATTGAAAATTATGACAGAGATATAGAAATAAAAGAAGATGCAGACAACCTAGATGGATTAAACTATTTAGCAGGCAAATCATTGAATTATGTAAACACCCAAGCCATGGAAGGAACAACTATTGCCCATGTAAAAGGAAATGTGCCAAATATCCGTATCAAAATTGAAAATGTAAGTGCAAAAACTCTTGCAGAACTATTCTACTTTTTTGAAATAACAGTCGGTGTAAGTGGATATATGATGGGCATAAACCCATTTAACCAACCAGGAGTTGAAGAATATAAGGCACAAATGTTTAAGCTTTTAGGAAAGCCAGGCTACGAAAATAAATAAATCTAAAAAGAATCCGCAAGGGTTCTTTTTATTGCTGAAAATTTTTCTAAAATGATTTATAATAATATTGAAACTTTAAATTAGGAAAGAAGGAATAATGAAAAAAATATCAGTAATCGGTCTAGGAAATGTAGGAGCAACTACAATCCACACCCTAATCGAAAGAAGACTGTGCGATGAAATTGCACTATTTGACAAAAAAGATGAATTAGCAAATGCAGAAGTAAATGATTTTAGAGATGGCCTTGTAAGAAGAAATGGCAATGTATGCTTAGTTGCAGGCCAAAAGTCAGATTTAGCAGAAAGTGACATTATAATTTTTGCCCCAGGTGATATTACAATTTTGCAAAAAAATAGCGACCGCCTTGAAGAATTCAAATATACAAAAACTTGTGTAGAAGAATGGGCACCAATTATTAAAGATTCAGGTTTTAATGGCATTATTATCTCCATTACAAATCCATGCGATGTAATTGCAGAATATATGCAAAAATTAACAGGCCTTCCAAAAGAAAGAGTAATTGGAACAGGAACAATTTTAGATACAGCAAGGATGAAAAATGCAGTTGCAAAATACATAGGAATTGATCCAGATTCTGTAGATGGTTTTGTAATCGGAGAACATGGAAACAGCCAGTTTGTAGCATGGTCAAAGGTTTCAATTGCTACAAAGGCTATAAATAAAATTTTAGATGAAAATACTTGTAAACAAATAGAAGAAGCTTCCAAAATGAAGGCCTTTGAAATTATTAAAGGCAAGGGCTATACATCATACGGAATTGCAAATGCAGCTGCAATAATTGTTGAAACAGTATTTAAAGATGCAAAAACAATCCTTCCAGTCTCTTCATATTCGTCAGAGGCTCAATGCTACATTGGCCACCCATGCGTTGTTGGCAGACAAGGAATCATTCGCGAATATCATTTAGAATTAAATGATGAAGAGACAAAAAAATGGAATCACTCAGTAGAAACTATTAAAAATATTAGACCAGAATAAAAAACAAGCCATGATGGCTTGTTTTTTTGTCTAAATTTATGCAATTTTACCTTTTCTTCTTAGTCTTGCTGAGTTTATAAGAGCTGCTGTAGCATCTCCTGTAATATTTAATGTAGTTCTACCCATATCAAATATTCTATCAATACCTGCAACTAGGGCGATACCTTCTACAGGAAGACCAACAGATTGTAAAACCATGGCAAGCATAATCATTCCAGATCCTGGAACTCCAGCTGTACCAATTGATGCAAGAGTAGCTGTTAATACAATTGTAACAATTTGTCCAAGTGTTAGGTCAATACCATAGCATGAAGCTATAAATACTGCACAAACTCCTTGGTAAATAGCAGTTCCATCCATATTTATGGTTGCCCCAAGTGGCAATACAAAGCTTGTCACATCTGAATCAGCTCCCAATTCTTCACAGCATTTCATATTTATAGGTAAAGTTCCCATGCTTGATGCAGATGAAAATGCAAACATCATTGCAGGAGCTACACCCTTAAAAAATTCAACTGGATTTATACCAGCAAAAGTTTTTACTGTAAATGAGTAAATGACAGCTGCATGGAAGGCGTAGGCAATATATGCAACTAATAGCACGCTTGCAAGAGATCCGATAATCATAGGACCATTTTCTGCAATAACTGGCATTAGTAGGCAAAGAACACCTAGTGGAGATAGTTTTAAAATAAGTCCCATAGCCTTCATATTTATGTCATTTACTATTTCTATAGCTTCAATTGCCTTAGCTTGTTTTGATTTATCAATTAAAAGTATTGAAAATCCAATAATAATAGCCATAACAATAATTTGTAGCATATTTGCTTCAACAATTGGTGCTAGGAAGTTTTTCGGGAAGATATTTACCAAAGTATCTATAAGTGAAACTTGGTTTTCAAGAGCAAATTCAAGATTTGTAGTAGCTATAAGTGGGAAAAATCTTTTGGCAATATTTGCAAAAACAAGGCCAATTATGATTGCAAAAGAAGTTGTGAAAAAGTAGTAGATGATTGTAAAAACACCAACTTCACCAACTCTTTTTATATCCCTCATAGAGATAATCCCGCCCATAATAGAAAATAAAACAATAGGTGTAACAATAAATTTAAGTAAATTTAGGAATATATCCCCAATAGGTTTAACATAAGCATTTAATATTTCTGCTTGATTTTGCAATAGCAAACCTAAAACAATTGCAACAACAAGGGCAATAAAAATATTGCGGGTCAGGTGTGATTTTTTGCGAGGTGAGCTTTCCATATATTTCTCCTTTTCTTTTCAAATTATGTATATTTTACTCCACTGCCCCCCATTTTGTAAAGATAATTTTTAAAAAATTTGACAAATTTTTTAAAGTGTTCTAAAATATTGAAGATTTGGGAAAAAATAAGGAGGTTTAAATGAAAGAAGATAAGAGAATTTATAAGGTAAATGATGATGTGCCTAAAAAGCTATTGCTCCCCCTAGGTTTGCAACACACTTTTGCCATGTTTGGTGCATCAGTCCTAGTGCCAATTTTATTTGGAATCAATCCTGGCATAGTGCTTTTGATGAATGGTATTGGGACTTTGCTTTTTATTTTGATAACTAAGGGCAAGGCTCCAGCATATTTGGGATCATCTTTTGCTTTTTTAGCACCAGGTATTGCTATTATCCAGTCGCAGGGATTTGAATACGCCCAAGGTGCCTTTGTTGCAGTTGGCCTTTTGGGATGCATACTTTCCTATATAATTTATAGATTTGGCACATCCTGGATAGATGTAGTATTGCCACCTGCTGCCATGGGTGCAGTTGTTGCCTTAATTGGTTTTGAGCTAGCAGGAAATACTGTTTCTGGTGGAACAATTGGTGCTAATCTAATGACTGATACTGTCACAGGTGCTGATTGGCTAGTATTTTTAGTAACACTTATGACTGCTATTTTAGGATCAATCATGTTTAAGGGATTTATGTCCACTATTCCAATTTTAATTGCAATTATTGTAGGCTATATTGTTGCGTATTTTAATGGTCAAGTAGATTTAAGCCCAGTCCGTGAGGCAAGTTTGTTTACCCTTCCTCATTTTCAATTAGCAAAATTTTCTCCTGAGGCAATATTTGCTATGCTGCCAGTATTGTTGGTAATTGCAGCTGAACATATCAGCCACCAGGTAGTTACCAGCAACATTATTGGCGAAGACTTGATAAAAGATCCAGGCCTACACAGGTCAATTTTTGCAGATAATATATCAACTGCAATCTCTGGTCTAGTAGGTGGAGTACCAACTACAACCTATGGGGAAAATATCGGAGTTATGGCTATAACTGGAGTTTACTCTGTAAAAGTAATTGCTACTGCAGCTGTTATTTCTATTCTAATGGCCTTTATAGGACCCCTATCTGCCCTCATTTCTACTATCCCAGGTAATGCCATCGGTGGAGTAACCTTCTTGCTATATGGAATGATTGGCACAAGTGGCATTAGGTTATTAGTAGACCAAAAAGTCGACTACTCAAAGTCTGACAATCTAATCTTAACAAGCGTGATATTTATAGCAGGCCTTTCTGGCTTATCCATCCAATTTGGATCAATAGAGCTATCAGGCATGGTTTTATCATCAGTAATAGCTGTAATACTTTCACTAATGATTCACTTAATCAAAAAATTTGGTCTATCAAACTTAGAATAAAAAAATAAGGAGTTCTTGTAAAAAACAAGACTCCTTTTTATTTTTGATATATTAGATTTTTTATAAATTATTTTGTCTATTTTATTAATTCTGAAGAATTTTCTTCTTGATTCTGATTGTAATATCTGCTGTAGACTAATGACTTCTCTTTGGATTTTTTGATTAGATAGATAGTTACTATAGTCAAAACTATCGTAGTTGCCAAGCCTCCTTCAATACCAAATGCTCCACCAGTTAAACTTGGATTTCCTAATAACTTAGAGATGAAAATAGTATTTTTGCTAGTGGGCATGCCACTTACTGAAATACCAAAAATATTACCTTGGGCAAAATTCCAAAAGCTATGGGCTGCAGCCGAAAGCATTATGTCATCTGATACATAAAATAATAGGGAAAATAGTATCCCAATTATAAAAATATTAATGGCAGCCAACAAGCCAAAAGAATTATTAGCCAAGTGCAAGAGGGAAAATATCAGAGCGTTTGATATTATACCGACCAAAGGGCTATATTTAGCAGCAAAAAAATTCATCAAAATAGACCTTGTCACTAGTTCTTCTTCAAAGCCTTGGAACATCCAGCCTATTATTATAAAAAGATAAATAATTGGAGAAATATTGGCAATATTTGACTTTATTTCAATAAGTCCCAAAATTTTTAGTATTAGAATAACCCCACCAATCATTCCTATGCCAAGCAATAATCCTTTTATGTAGTTTTTGAATTTATTTGGGCTAGTAAGACCCAGAGATTCTTTATTTCTTTTTTGAATTTTCTTTGCAAAAATATAGACAGAAATACTCACTAAAATAGTTAAATACAGCATTCCCAATAACCTATATTCGCTATCTATGGAGTTGAAATAATTCATCATAGATTGTGGATCTTTCGTTATACTTGGATTAGAAAAGCCAATGGCCAAACCTGAAATAACACCAACTATTAACATAGGTAATAGCATGAATAAAAGCAGTAAAAGAACAGTAATTATAGGGTTTTTAGCTTTCATTGTTCTCTTAGTCTCTCTTATTGAATAGTTATCATGAAGCATAAAATTTCCTCCTTATTTGTTATTAATAAATTACCCATAATTAATAGAAAATTAAAAAATTTTTTTAAAAAATAAGGCGGAAAACCGCCTCAGAATGATGACAAAGTAGAAAACTCAAAAAGAAAGCGATTCATAGGCAAGATTTTGCAATAAATTCAAATTGAAGAAATCTTATAAAAATCGCACTGTTTGAGCGTTAGCGAGTTTGCGATTTTAAATTTTAAAATTATGAATTTATCAATTTCTGTAGCTCGATGAGCGTTTTTGGAGTTTGTCTACACTCTCAGACGGTAAACCGCCTAAACTTTAATTGATTTTTTCTATAAACCAGTTTTTTTGTATTTTGACTTATTCTCTTCTTCATTTGATTTATTTTTGGCTGCTGTTAGCAAAATGCCAACTATTATCGCTTCCATCCAAAATGTCAAAAATCCGCCTTCTACTCCAAAGGCTCCTCCTGTTAGGAATTGATTGCCGACAAGTTGGGTTTTTAAAAGGCTTATATTTGATTGGCTGATGCCTGAGACATTGATGCCATATATATTTCCTTGGGCAAAGTTCCAAAAAGTATGGGCTGCTGCTGGGAAAAATATGTCATCTGAAACATAAAACATTAGGGAAAATATGACCCCCATCAGGAAAATATTTATAAAAGGAAATACTCCAAAACCATCATTTCCAAGGTGCATTATAGAAAAAATAAGGCTATTGGCTATAATTGCTAGTTTTACGCCATTTTCTGCTGCAAAATAATTCATAATCACAGATCTTGCCATCAATTCTTCGCTAAATCCTTGCAAAACCCAACCAATAAAAAAAATAAGGAATATCCCTGGATTTACATTTTGATAATTTGGGCTAATATCTGCTAAATTTCTGATTTTAAGCTGCAAAAAAACTCCTGTAATTAAAGCAAAACCAAATATTGCACCCTTAAAATAATTCTTGATCCTATCTGGGTTTTTTAGGCCCATAGAAAAATCATTGTGATTTAGATATTTTTTTGCAAATATGTAAATTAAGACAGTGGATAAAACCGTCCCATATAGTAGGCCCAAAATCATCTTATCCGCTGGCATAAGATTTTTATAGGCATCTATGTTATTTAAAAGACTAGGAAAAAATACACCTCCCAAGAATAGTTTTGGCAATATTGTAAGCATTATCAAAACTACCACTAGGATGACTGCATTCCTGTGTTTTTGAACTCTCTTAGTCTCCCTAATCGTTAGATTGTCTTCAAACATTTCATTCTCCGTTAAATTTTATACTTTAATTATAACTATATTTTATTTTTATTCAATAAAAAACACGGATTTTTCCGTGTTAATCATTATTTATTGCATCATCTATGCTATCAGTATCTTCGGGTGCGCTTGTATTATCAGTGTCATTTGTTTTTTCAGACCCCTGTGCATATTCCAAGGCCCCACCTAATATTGCATTTATAAAATCACGGGATTCGTTAATTTCATAGCCATTTAGCTTGCGATTTAGAAATATTGTAGCTTCTCTGGTATTTCTTTCCTGGTTAGGATCAGCAAGGGCTGCCATATAGTCGCTGTGGATTTTTTGATCATCTTCACTATCATCTACTTTGTCATAGACATCTATGTAATTTACATTGGATATTTTTAATTTTACTTCCTTGCCACGGTTTTGTTTTTCAACACTTTCTACCTGGATTTCTAGATTTTTAAAATTATTTTCGTAAAACTCTTCCTGCTTAGTTCCATCATCAGAATAGGAAGTCCTCAAGACATCAAGGATTATGGGTAACCTTTCAGTGTTATTTTCCATATATTCTATGTCATAAGTTTGTATGGCCATCTCTAGACCATCCAAAGTCCTATTTACATTTGATATATAAAACTGGTAAATACCAAAAGGTATGCCTATTATTAGCAGGGCCATAATCACATAGGGAAATATGAAAAGGCGGCGTTTGTTTGGTTTTCTATGAATATTTCTTTGTGCTTTTTTTGCTTTTTTTGCCATAATTTCCTCTTTAAGATTCATTATACCATCTATTATACATTTTTAATAAATATGATAAGATAAGATTATGAAAAGTTTTAAGATTAATTTAATGGATTTAATAGCTTTAATATTATTAGTATTTTCATTTTTCTTGCCATTTTTAGGGGCAAATATAGGTGTAAATGCTAACGTTTTGCTTTTGCTTATCAATGCTTATTTGATAGGCTATTTGGCATATTTAATTTCCTTTATGGAGAGCAAAAAAGTATTTTTGATGGCCATACCCTTAATTTTATATAGTGGTTTTTTGATATTTTTTATGCGTGGCTTTAAGCTAACATTTGAAAAACAAAGGATAAATGACCTCGTTTATGTAATTACAAATTTATATGATGTAATATTTGTAGTTTTTTGCTTTTTTATAGTTGAAATTATCCTATCCCGCATCATTGGTGCAAATGGAAGTCTGGGAGTGGGAATATTTGCCCTTATACTCTACTATGTAATGCAAAATACCAACTTTTTGCCTTTTGATTTTTATTACAATGACCTTTTACTTTATTTTTTCTTTTATATGATGGGATCTAGGCTAAAACAAGCAATGAAATTTAATAATTTCCTCTTTGTTCCAGCTATTTTACTATTTGCAGGGGAAATCTACCTTTATATGTACTTAAATTATTACCCAGGTTTTTACCTATCAATGATAATTTTAACCTACCTTATTCTAAAGCAAAGCCCGGATGTCCAAGGAGTAAACAAGCAAAGGTACTTATTTTTTGCCTATCTTTTCCCCTACAAAGTTGTCTATGTATTGATAAAAAGCCTAGTAGATGCTAGTCCCCTTGTGATTACAATCATAGGAGTCTTATCTGTCTTTATCCTAGCTGAACTTTTATACAAGATTAGAGCCAAATTTTTGGATTATCTTTTGATAGGAATCCACTAATAGGCTCGAAAAAAACATTTTCATATTAAGTAAATTATGATAAGATAAATATGTAAACGATTTTGTTTATCATTTTGTATTATAAATATTATTTAAGGAGGGTAGTTTATGAAAGAAAAACTACAAAGATTAGGCCAATCCCTAATGCAACCGGTTGCGGTTATGCCTTTAGCGGCCTTGCTACTAGGACTTGGTTACTTAATTGACCCAGATGGATGGGGTGCATCATCACCTATAGCAGCATTTTTAATTTCTGCTGGTGGTGCAATCTTAGATAACCTAGGTATCCTATTTGCAGTTGGTGTTGCCTTTGGTATTGCCAAAGAAAACCACGGAGCAAGTGCTTTAGCTGGTCTTGTTGCATTTTTGACTCTTTCAAAAATGTTATCACCTGCTACAGTTGCCCAACTAAGAAGTCTAGATTTGGAAGCTTGGCAAGCAGCCGATCCTTTCCAATTTTCAGCTTTTAGCAAAATCGGCAATGGTAACGTATTAATCGGTATCTTATCAGGTATCTTAGGTGGTAAGGCCTATGACAGATTCCACGAAACAAGATTACCAGACTTCTTAGCATTCTTCTCAGGTAGAAGACTTGTGCCAATTATTGCTTCAGTTTATGCTCTAATTTGCTCACTTATTCTAATGTTCTTATGGCCAGTTATTTACTCAGCTCTAGCAACATTTGGTGAATTTTTACTAGGGCTAGGTGCAGCAGGTGCAGGTATCTACGGCTTTGCAAATAGATTACTGATTCCAACAGGACTCCACCACGCTTTAAACCAAGTATTCTGGTTTGACCTTGTAGGAGTAAATGATATTCCAAACTTCCTAAACAACGCACAAGATACAATCACAGCAACCTACCACCCAGGTATGTACCAAGCTGGTTTCTTCCCAATTATGATGTTTGGTCTGCCAGGTGCAGCCCTAGCTATGGCTCAAAGAGCAGATGAAAAAAACAAAAAAACTATCAAGGCTCTTATGATAGCAGGTGCCCTAGCATCATTCCTAACAGGGGTTACAGAACCACTAGAATTTGCATTTATGTTCGCAGCTCCACAACTATACTTTGTACACGCAGTGTTTACAGGTATTTCAGTATTCCTAGCAGCAAAATTACAAGCATTTGCAGGATTTGGATTCTCAGCAGGTCTGATAGACTTCTTCCTATCATCACAAAACCCAATGAGAAATAATATGCTAATCCTAATAATCATGGGTCTAGTATTCTTTGCCATATATTATCTAATCTTTAGAGCATTAATCGATGCTTGGGATATAGCTACACCAGGTAGAACACCAAAATCTCAAAAAACAAATGACTCAAGAGTGATAGAAACAGAAGATCAAGGTAGAGTGTCAACAGCTGATAAATCAGAAGCTGAAGAAAGAAGAGAGCAACAAGCAACAGTATCAGGTTCATACGCTGATACAGCAAGAGAAATCCTAGAAGGACTAGGCGGCCCAGAAAACGTTGATACAACAAGCTATTGTACAACAAGATTACGTCTAACAGTAAATGACCCAGCAAAGGTAGATGAAGAAAAAATCAAAGCAGCTGGAGTTGCAGGACTAATCAAACCAGGTCCAAAAGCAGTCCAAGTAATAATAGGCCCACAAGTTCAAGCAGTACATGATGAATTTGTAAAATTATTAGGTAAATAAAATCGGAAATAAAAGACAAATCAGCAGGCTATTTGCTTGCTGATTTTTTTGTGGGATATAAGTAACAAGCAATGTGTTATAATAAAAAGCCTCTAACCTAAGAGGTGAAAGGAGGTGTGAGTTTTAGAAATGTTTCGATTCATAATGGAAAATTTTATTTTTCCCTTGCTGGTTGGCTTAATATTAGTTTTAATAGAACAAATTTTAGACCAAAAATGCAAGTAAAACAAAAAGACAGTAGTTGCAGCTACTGTCTTTTTTTGTGAGTGTATACTCTGTTTCGATTCTCATCCTTGTTGCCAAGGGCTTTGATAGAGGTGGCTTCTCTTACATATATTATATGTCACAATTTGTGACTTTTCAATATTATTTTATCCCAGCTTATGGGTAAAATACCTAAAAAGGAGAAAAAATGAAAAGATTATTAAACTTCCAAGGGGCAGACTTTTTAAATGCGACTCCCCTAGAACTAAAACAAGCAATTCTTGCAAGCGAAGGCAGGGTTATAGTTTCAGAATCAGTAGTCACCTTCGAGCCCTATGTAAATGGCCTTACAAATGCAGAAATAGAAAAGGCCTTTGGTGCCGACATCTTGTTATTAAACGTCCTCGACTTAGACAATCCAAAAATAGAAGGAGTGCCAGAATCAGAGGTAGATCACATAGGTTGGCTAAAAAAAGCCACCTCAAGACCAATAGGGGTCAATCTAGAACCAGTAGATGAGGGTGCAAATATGACCCAAGGCAAGGAAGAAATAGCCAAAGGCCGCAAGGCAAGCATTGAAAACTACAAAAAAGCAAACGATTATGGCCTAGATTTGATTTGCCTAACAGGAAATCCAGCCACAGGAGTAACCAATAAAGCAATACTAAAAGCAATCAAAGAAGCCAAAGAAAACTTTAGTGGTCTAATCATAGCCGGCAAAATGCACGCAGCAGGCACAGATGGGGTCGTAATGAACTTAGAAATTGCCAAAGAATTTGTAAATGCAGGATGTGACATCCTCCTAGTCCCAGCCCCATACACCATCCCACACTTTAACGAAAATGACCTAAGAGAAATAGCAGACTATATCAGATCCTACAACAAAGACAAAGAAATAGACAAAAAAGTCCTAATCATGTCAGCCATAGG
Organism: Anaerococcus martiniensis; assembly: GCF_043187485.1. Taxonomy (GTDB): domain Bacteria; phylum Bacillota; class Clostridia; order Tissierellales; family Peptoniphilaceae; genus Anaerococcus; species Anaerococcus martiniensis. The sequence goes on along the minus strand of NZ_CP171106.1, from coordinate 972,276 downwards.
CACCAGCCAAGAAACCGCCGACAAAGACACCATCAGACAAATAGCCCTAGCAGCAAAATCAAGCGGCGCCCACCTCCAACACATAGGAGACGCAATGAACGGTATATCATTACCAGAAAATATTTATACCATGGGAGTTGCCATTAGAGGAGTAAGATGGCAAATATACCAAATGAGTTCTTCAATTAGGAGGAATGAATAAGAAAAGACAGCTATATGCTGTCTTTTTTTAATACTCTACTTCAATATTTTCAAACTTAACATCAAAAATATTATCATTTCCATACACTTCAGGATGTCTTTCATCAAATTCTTCTATTGCTAAATTAACATCCGAATTATATCTTTTCTCAAAATCATCATCACTTATTTCAAACTCACGCAGTCTTATTTCAATCCTATCATACAATATTTTCATAAGTATCTCCTAATATTTTTTTCGTGATCGATCTTAACATATTGTATAAATTATCTCAATATAATTTTTAAATTTATCTTATTGATAATATTTGATCAATTAGATTTTATATGATCTAATTAAGTTAAATATTTAAATTTTTAAAAGGAGATAAATATGAATCGTGAATATTACAGTAATACTGTAAGTGAGTTTATTAAAACAAGTAATGATGAAATTTTTGGTCAAATAACAAAAAATGATGAATTTTCAGCTGGAGACCTACAGAAAAATACCTGGATTAAGCAAATTCAAATACTTAAGGAACAGTTAAGTAATTTTAAAGATGGATACATAATATTTGAGTACACTGTACCCAGAATAGGCTCCAGAATAGATAATGTCTTTATATACAAGGGTATAATTTTTATTTTTGAATTTAAAGTAGGAGAATCGGAATATAAAAAAAGTGATCTAGATCAAGTTGTAGACTACGGACTTGATTTAAGTTATTTTCATCACTCAAGTCATAATAGAACAATTGTCCCTGTATTAATATCTACAAAAGCAAGTGATAGATCATACAATAATGGATTTGTTAAAGACAACATTATGACCCCATACTTAACAAATGGCGAAGATTTAGAAAGATTCATACTAAATATAACATCTTCTACTAAAGAAGAATCTTTAAATCCCATTGATTGGATTAACTCTATCTATAGGCCAACCCCCACTATTATCGAAGCCGCTATTGCTTTATATAATAATCACGACGTTAAAGAAATTACTAATAATGAAGCTTCTAAGATAAATCTTACAAAGACTACTCAAGAAATAAATAGAATTATAAATTATAGTAAAAATAATAATAGAAAATCTATATGCTTTATTACTGGAGTTCCTGGTGCCGGTAAAACTCTTGCTGGTTTAAATATAGCTATAGATAGGCAAATGAGCGAGGGAGATACTGCAGTATTTCTATCTGGCAATGGACCATTAGTAAATGTCTTACAAGAAGCTCTAGCAAGAGATTATGCTAAAAAGCATAAAACAAGCAAAAAAGAAGGATATACAAAATCAAAAACTTTCATACAAAATATCCATCACTTTAGAAATGACGCTTTAAGTTCTAAAAAAGCCACCCATGAAAATATAGCAATTTTTGATGAATCTCAAAGAGCCTGGGATAAAAAAAAGCTATCAAAATATATGAGAGAAAAAAAAGGTATCACAGAATTTGATATATCCGAACCAGAATTCTTGATTAGTATCATGGATAGACATGAGGATTGGACAACAGTTATTTGTTTAGTTGGTGGAGGTCAAGAAATACATACTGGGGAGTCTGCAGGTATATCTGGATGGCTAGACGCTTTAAATGATAACTATAATCATTGGGATATATATCTATCTAAAGAAATTATAAACAAAGATTATATAAAAGAATTTGAAATCGATAAATTATACGAAAGCCCGAATGTTAATATAGTTAATGATTTACACCTATCTACTTCTATAAGATCTTTTAGAAGTGAAAATGTTTCTAAATTTGTTAAAGAAGTCCTTGACTATAAGCCAGATATAGCTAAAGAAACATTGATAACCATGAAATATAAATATCCAGTAGTATTAACAAGGAATATATTTGAAGCAAAAAATTGGGTTAGAGAAAATGCTAAAGGGACTGAAAGATTTGGGATAACATCTAGTTCTAGATCTAAGCGATTAAGGAAACATGGAATATGGGTTAAAAATGATATAAATCCTGTTGTTTGGTTTTTAAATGACAAAGAAGATGTTAGATCATCATACTACCTTGAGGAAACAGCAACCGAATTTGATGTACAAGGTTTAGAGTTAGATTATTCCATTGTATGTTGGGGTGCTGATTTAAGAATGACTTCAGATGGATTTTGTCTATATAATTTTAGCGGTACTACTTGGAAGAGAATTAATAATACTGATGATAAACTATTTTTAAAAAACGCTTATAGAGTTCTTCTAACAAGGGCTAGACAAGGGCTCGTTATATTTGTTCCTGAAGGTGATAAAGAAGATCCAACAGCTCTACCTGAGTTTTATGACTTTACTTATAACTACCTAAAATCAATAGGAATTGATGAAATATAATATAAAAAGTTATTTTTCAAAGCATCAAAAAAACTTAAACCTATTAAATTTTTTGCATAATTTTCTATAGATTTTGGATCAGTATGGTCATAAGGTAATATATTCATTCTTCTCTCCTGATATAACGTATACGTAATATATTGTACTACTTATATATAGAAAAAATCCAAGAATCTTCCCGAAGAAAAAAGACAGTAGTCTATGCTACTGTCTTTGGTGCTTCTAGGATATCTATTTTTGTTCTGATTTCTTTTTTTAGCATCCATATACAAAGGATGGTGTCTAGGAATTCTGCTATTACAAAAGCCCACCATGCTATGTTTAGGTCGCCTGTGCGGCTTAATAGGTAGAATACTGGAATTAGAATTATCAATTGTCGTAGGAATGATTGGAGGATTGCTATTTGCCAGTTACCTAGGGATTGGAAAACTCCTCCTACTGATACTATTGATGGGACTGCTACGATATATGATAGGGAAACTATCCTCATCATTGGTACCCCTATTTCTATCATTGAGTCTGTTGCGTTAAAAAACCCTAATAATTGTTTTGGGAATATCCACATTATCAGTACTGATATAGCCATTAGGACAAAGGAACTTTTCATGGCTAAGTCTATGGATCCTATGATTCTTTCTTTTTTCCTTGCCCCGTAGTTATAGGAGACTATGGTTGTCAGTGCATTTGATATACCAAATACTGGCAAGAAGGCAAATGACTGGAATTTAAACATTACCCCAAAGGCTGCTATAGCACTTGCTCCAAAGTCTTTTAATATCAGGTTTAGGACAAATACTACTATTGATCCTATGGTTGTCATTACTGTGGATGGCAATCCTATCCAAAAGATTTGTTTTACTATATCCCCATGAAATTTAAACTTTTTTGATGTAAATTTTATATCGTGGTTTTTAGTTTTGTTAAAGTAAAAACCTATCAAGGTCCCACCTATTTGGCCAATCACTGTTGCAATGGCAGCTCCTTTTACTTCAAGCCTTGGAAATCCAAAGAGCCCAAAAATTAATATTGGGTCAAGTATTAGATTTATGACTGCTCCTGATATTTGGGTAATCATTGAGTAAGTAGTAAGAGATGTTGCTTGGAGTAACTTTTCTGCAAGCACTTGGAAAAATATCCCCATACTAAATATGGTTACTATATAGGTATATTCTTTTGTATAAGTTGTTACTGCAGCATTTTGACCTTGGGCATTGGCAAAGGAATTGGTAAATAATATACCAATAATGGCAAATGCTATATAAGTGATTGCAGATATTACTACACCATGTATTGCTACTGATCCTACTCTGTCGCGGTTATTCTCTCCCAAAAATCTGGATAAGAGTGCCGATGAACCTACACCGATGCCTACTCCAAAGGCTATCAATATATTTTGCACTGGAAAGGCTATTGAAACCGCTGTCAGTGCATCTTCTGATACTCTTGCCACAAACATTGAGTCTACTATGTTATAGATTGATTGGACTAGCATTGATATTACCATTGGTATTGCCATTTCTATCAATAGTTTATCAATTGGTAATGTTCCTAGTTTATTTTCTGTTATCTGTATTTCTTCCATAAAATCTCCCTAAAAAATAATTATACATTATATTTAAGCTTATACAGTAAACCCGACTTGCAAATTTATGTCAATAGTGGCTAGGTAAAGTAAAAAAGCCTAGGAATGTTTTCCCAGACTTTTTTTCATAATTTTTTGCTTAGAAAGCAGGATTTACTGATTTGCTATCTCTTTCTTCACTTAATTTTTCGATTAAGTTTTCTAATGAAACTTCTGGTGTTTCTTCACCATCTCTGTTTCTAACTGTAAGTAGTTTTGATTCTTCTTCTTTTTCACCAACTACTAGCATGTAATTTGCACGCATTAATTGGGCTTGTCTGATTTTATATCCTACACCCTCGCTTCTTTCATCTACTGATACTCTAAAACCTGCGTCTTTGATTTTTGATTTTAAATCGTTAGCTGTATCTAAGAATTTGTCTGATACTGGGATGATTACTACTTGTTCTGGGTTTAACCATAAAGGGAATCTACCTGCAAAGTGTTCTGTAAGTACACCGATAAATCTTTCTACTGATCCTAATAATGCTCTGTGTAGCATAACTGGTCTTTGTTTTTCCCCATTTTCATCAATGTATGTCAAATCAAAGTTTTGTGGTAGTTGGAAGTCTAATTGGATAGTACCACATTGCCATGTTCTTTTAGCTGCATCTTCTAAATGGAAGTCGATTTTTGGTCCATAAAATGCCCCATCACCAGGGTTTAGTTCATAGTCCATGCCACGTTCTTCTAAGGCTGCCTTTAATTGTTCTTCTGCAAAGTCCCAATCTTTTATATCTCCCATAAAGTCATCTGGTCTTGTTGATAATTCTAGTGAATATTTAAAACCAAATGTTGAGTATAATAGGTCCGCTAGGTCTATCATTTTGTAAACTTCATCTTTGATTTGGCTTGGCAAACAATAAACGTGGGCATCATCTTGGGTAAAAGTTCTTACTCTAAATAGTCCGTGTAGGGTACCTGATAGCTCGTGTCTGTGTACTTGGCCAAATTCTGCAAGTCTAATTGGTAGGTCTCTATAAGAGTGTTGGTTTGATGCATAAGTTAGTACTGATCCTGGGCAGTTCATTGGTTTGATTGCATAATCTTCTTCATCTATTTGTGTGAAGTACATATTTTCTTTGTAATGGTCCCAGTGGCCTGATCTGTGCCATAATTCTTCATTCATAATAAGTGGAGTTTTGATTTCACCATATCCACGTTCTTCTAGGACACCTCTCCACCAGTCAAGAAGTTCGTTCATTAAGATCATGCCATTTGGATGGAAGAATGGGAATCCTGGTCCTTCTTCATGGAAAGCAAATAAATCCATTTCTTTACCGATTTTTCTGTGGTCACGGCGTTCGATTTCTTTTTGCAATTCTTCCCACTCTTCAAGTTGTTTAGCTTTTTCAAATGAAATACCATAAAGTCTTTGAAGCATTTGACGGTCAGAATCACCTCTCCAATATGCACCAGCTATTGTTTTTAATTTTACTGCCTTGATTTTTTTTGTAGATTCAAGGTGAGGTCCACGGCAAAGGTCTACAAAGGCATCTCCCATTTTGTAAAGAGTGATTAGCTCATCTTCTGGCAGGTCATTGATTAGTTCGATTTTGTAATCTTGGCCCATTTCTTCAAACATTTTTAAAGCCTCATCACGGGAAATTTCGATTCTTTCCATTTTGTGGTCAGCTTTGGCTATTTCTAGCATTTTTTTCTCAATTTTTGCAAAATCTTCTGGGACAAATCTGTGGTCTAGTTCCATATCATAGTAGAAACCATCATTAATAGCTGGTCCGATGGCAAATTTGGTATCTGGCCATAAAGCTTGTATAGCTGCAGCCATTACATGGCTTGATGTATGCCAAAATATTTCTTTGCCTTCTGGATCATCAAATTTTACAACTCTAAAGTCACTATCTTCATTGATAGGCTCCATATATCCGCGTGTTACGCCATTTACAACTGCTCCAAGGGCTTGTCTGTGAAGTCCTTCAGAAATATCCTTTGTAACTTGGCCAACGCTTAAGCCAGCTTCATACTCTCTTACCGAATTATCAGGTAATGTAATTTTAATCATAATTTCTCCTTTTTTTGCCACAAAAAAACCGCCCTTATCGTTGCCGATAAAAGGACGGGTTGATTCCGTGGTTCCACCTAATTTTGTGCTCATTTAAAGTCTTAACGCGACCAACGTTTTAATCTCTTAAAAAACTCCAGGGTGGTTTTTCATAAAAACTCGTATAAGACCTCTCAGCAACGGCCCTTCTCTGTGGATACTCATAATTACTACTTTTCCTGTCATAGTTATTATTTATATTTTTAGTTTACCACGATAAATTATTTTTGCAAATGGAATTTGGGTAAATATTTAAAAAGTCTTGGGAAATAGAAAAAAGCAAAGGATATACATATGAAAGTAGTAATAGTAGGAGCGGTGGCGGCTGGTGCCACATTTGCAGCATCCCTGCGCCGCTTGGATGAAAACGTTGAAATAGTAATGTTTGAAAAAGATAGGGACATGAGTTTTGGCAATTGCGAGCTTCCCTATTACTTATCATACGAAATTAAAGATAGCAGACTTTTAGTCCACAGGGACAGTGATAAGTTTAAAAAAGGTTATAATATCGATGCCTACAACTACCACGAAGTAATATCCATCAACCGTCAGGAAAAATACGTCACAGTTTTGGATAAGAGATGTGGTGAAGAATTTAATGAAAGTTATGACTATCTAGTTCTAGCACCTGGAGCCCATCCAAACATTCCAAAATCCATAAAAGGAACTGATAAGGACCATGTATTTTCTATACGCAATGTAGTTGATGTAGAAAATATCAGAAGCTATTATGAAGACCATAATGCCAAAAATATTTTTATAGCCGGCGGGGGATTTATAGCAGTAGAAGCAGCCCATGCCTTAAAGGAACTAGAAGATACCAATGTTTCTATCTTTGCCCGCAGCAAAATTCTATCTATGATAGATGATGAACTGACAGCCTTCATTGATGAAAATATTAGGGAAAATGGAGTAAATATTATCCGCGAAAAAGAATTAGTAGAAATCCGTGATGATGAAGTAGTTTTTGCTTCTGGCAAAAAAGTTAAGGCTGATATGGTAATCCTTGCCCTGGGTATGGCTGCAAACAACAAATTAGCAGTAGACGCAGGTTTGGAAATCACAGAAAAAGGCTCAATTGTAACTAATGACAACTATCAAACCACCGATCCAAATATTTATGCCATTGGCGATGCCATTGATATTACAAATTTTATAAGCAATGAGAAACAAAATCTAAAACTAGCTTGGCCAGCCCATAGGCAGGCGAAATTTTTAGCAAATCATTTGCTAGGAAATGATGACGAGCCGCTCAAATATATTGGCACATTTTTGATAAAATCTTTTGATTTAAATATTGGCATGACTGGTCTAAATGAAAAATCACTCCAAAAACTAGGCTATGATTATGATGTTACATTGATTTCTCATTCTGATAAGGTCGGCATTATGCCAAGCTCAGAAATGGTATATATGAAATTACTTTTTGAAAAGAAAAGCGGCAAAATATATGGGGCCCAAGCCCTAGGAAGGGGTGTGGTAGATAAAAGAATAGATGTGATTGGTACACTGATAAAAATGGGCGGAACAATTTCTGATTTGTACAATCTAGAATTAGGCTACCAACCTTACTATTCCACAACTGAGGATATAAATAACGTAATTGCAAGCCAAGCCATTAATATTTGCAAGGGTCGCCTCCCACATGTAAAATTTTCTGATTTTTGTAATACAAAAGACGAATATGACATAGTGGACATCCGCAACCAAGCAGCATATGAAGAATGTCACATCAAGGGAGCAAGGCTAATTGAGGGCAAAAAACTAAGAGAGGACTATGAGAAAATCCCAAAAGACAAAAAAGTTTTATTTTACGATGAAACAGGAGTTCAAAGTTCAAATATGATAAAAATGCTAAATAATATAGGATTTGAAAATATCTATATGTTAGATGGTGGCTTGCTGTACTTTAGAAAGTATGATGAGTATTTCAAACTTGGCATGCTTTGTGAGGGAGAAAATAAGTAAAATTTTTAAAAGTTCTACTTTAGAAAATTCCATAATTTCTAAATATATAAATTTTCAACTTTTGTCGTAATTAATATTTTTTCTTTGTTAGGTATATAAAAACCCTTAATCTATGTTCGGATTAAGGGTTTTGTCTTAAAAATTCAAATATTATTTATTTCTCTAGCTCTAATGCAAGCTACAAAGTGATTTTCCTTTATTTCTTCGATTGGTATGTCATTTTTCGAACATTTTTCTATTGCATATGGGCACCTATCTACAAACCTACAACCACTACCAATATTTATAGGGCTTGGTACATCTCCCTCTAATTTTATAATTTCTTTATTTTTTTGCACATCTGGATCTGCTATTGGTATAGCGGATAATAATGCTTTGGTATAGGGATGTAGGGGATTTTCATACAGGTCATCTGAAGATGCAAGTTCCATCATGCGCCCTAGATACATCACTCCAACTCTATCTGAAATGTAACGAACCATTGATAGGTCATGGGCTATAAATAGTAAAGTTAGGCCCAATTCATTTTGTAGTTTTTTAAGGAGATTTATAACTTGTGCTTGGATTGACACGTCTAAGGCTGATATAGGTTCATCACATACTATAAAATCTGGTTTTAAGGCTAGGGCACGGGCAATACCGATTCTTTGGCGTTGACCTCCTGAAAATTCATGGGGAAATCTTTGGGCGTGTTCGCTGGAAAGTCCAACCATATTTAATAATTTTATTACCCTATCATGCCTTTCTTTTTTTGTGCCTATGCCATATATATCAAGGGGCTCAGCTATGATATTTTCAACAGTCATACGCGAATCAAGTGACGCATATGGATCTTGAAATATCATTTGCATTTTTTGGCGCATTTGTTTCATTTCTTTGGAATTTAGGCCATAGATATTGACCCCTTCAAATTTAACCTCTCCACCAGTTGGCTCATAGAGTCTAAGAATTGTGCGGCCTGCTGTAGATTTTCCACACCCAGATTCACCTACCAGACCAAATGTTTCTCCAGGGTAGATTTCAAAATTTAGGCCATCTACTGCATGGAGCAAACCCCTATCAACCTTGAAAAATTTGCTAAGATTATTTACTTCTAGGAGGGGAGCTTTGCTGTAAATGTCTTTTAATTTTTGCTTATCATTTGAATTAACTTCTAACAATTCGGCTTGATTTTCATCCTTTTCATTAGAGTTTTGGATAATGGTTAAATTTTCACTTTCTCTAACTACTCTTTTGTTTTCATTATTTATTGCCATTTGACTCCCTCATTTCTAAGTAAGATGGGTGGTTTTTAAAACATCTGCTGCAATGATTAGCCTCAATATCATAAAAATCTGGCATATTATTTTCGCAAACTACCATTGCCTGATCACACCTATCAAAAAATGCGCATCCTTTTGGTGGCAGATATAAGTCTGGTGGTGTGCCTTCGATAGCATTTAAAGTTTCTTTTCTATCCATATTTAGCTTTGGCACAGCTGCTAATAGCTTTTGGGTGTAGGGATGGCTTGGGTTGTTAAAAATCTTATCAACTGGCCCCTCTTCAATTATTTGACCAGCATACATAACAATAATATCATCTGCCATGTCTGCCACTACCCCTAAGTCATGGGTTATGATTATAATTGAATTTTCTCTTTCTTTTTGGATTTCTTTCATAAGGTCTAGTATTTGGGCCTGCACAGTTACATCTAGGGCTGTGGTTGGCTCATCTGCTATTAGCAAATCTGGATTTGCCACCATTGCTATTGCAATCATTACCCTTTGCCTCATACCCCCAGAAAATTCGTGCGGATATTGGTTAATTCTTTTTTCTGGTTGTGGCACACTTACTTTTTTTAGCATTTCTATTGCTATTTGCTTAGCCTCTTTGTTTGAAATCTTTTTATGTCTTTTTAGGCCTTCAACTATTTGGTCTCCAATTTTCATGGTTGGATTTAGACTTGTCATAGGATCTTGAAAGACCATTGATATTTCGTTGCCACGGATGCCAACCATTTCTTTTTCTGACTTTGCTAATAGATTTTCTCCCTTAAAATTTATCTGACCGCCCTTATAAAGGACAGGTGGATTTGGCAACAATTGCATAATTGCATTTGCAGAAACGCTTTTACCACATCCTGATTCACCTACTATGGCTAGGGTTTTTCCTTTTTTAACATTGTATGAAATATTGCGGACTGCTTCTACTTCACCAAAAAATGTCTTAAATGAGACCCTTAAATTTTTAACTTCTAATAAATTTTCCATTTTTGCCTACTTTCTAAGTCTTGGGTCAAGTGCATCACGTAAGCCATCTCCCAGAACGTTAAAGGCAAACATAATTAAGGATATAATTAGGGCTGGGAAAAATATTTGATAATATAAATCTATGCCCATAACAGCAAGACCGTCATTTGCCAAAACTCCCAATGATGGTTGTGGAGGTTGCAAACCTAGACTTAAAAATGACAATGTCGCCTCAGAAAAAATTGCGCGTGGTATGGTTAATGTTAGGTTTACAAGTATTGGCCCAAGGGTATTTGGTAAAATATGTTTTTTTAGTATATATGATGGTGATGCGCCAAGTGATCTTGATGCTAGGGCATATTCTGTTTGCTTAAGTTGCAAAACTTGTCCACGCACCAACAGCGCCATTGGCACCCATCCGGTAATGCTCATTGCAATAACTAAGGTTAATAGCGATGCTCCTTGTTGGGAGGAGAATGTAACTGAAATTAAAATTACAATTAACATATAAGGTATAGAATAAACAATTTCAGCTATACGCATCATTATGCTATCAACTCTGTGGCTTGCCATCCCAGCTATGCCTCCATAGCTTACGCCTATTATAAAGTCTAAAAGAGCTGCTAAAATTCCTATCAATAATGAATATCTGATACCATAGCATATACGGGTAAATAAATCTCGGCCAAGTTCGTCAGTACCAAACCGATTTTCATTATCTGGTAGGGTATTTATCTTTAAAAAATTTTGCTCAGCATAGTCTAATTTTGTTAGAAGAGGGCCTACAAATGACATTATCAGTAAAATAATAATTATAAATAAACCCAGCATGGCAAGTTTATTTTGCCTTAATCTTCTAAAAACATCTGACCAATATCCAATAGTTGGGCGGGTGATCTTTTCATTATCTTTACTTTTTTTTGCCGGTCTAAAAGATTCCGGTGTGATTTTTAATTGTTCTTGCATTTTCTACCTCGCTATATCTATTCTAGGATCTATAATTCCATAAAGAATATCAACTAATAAAAGCAATATTATTAGTATAAACGAATAAAAAATTGTAGTTCCCATTATCAGTGTATAATCACGGTTACCAATTGATGTTACAAAAAATGCTCCAAGACCTGGGATACCAAAAATTTTTTCAATTACAAATGATCCTGTTATAAGACCTGCAAGGGTTGTTCCCATGGTTGATACAATAGGTAGGATTGCGTTTCTTACTGCATGATTCATAATAACTCTAAAACGACTTATACCTTTTGATTTAGCTGTTTTTATGTAATCTTGTCCAAGGATTTCAAGCATTGATGAACGCATAAGTCTTGCACTTGAGGCCATTGGCATAAAAGAAAGAGCCAGCGCTGGTAAAACTGTGTGTCTAAATGTTCCCCAGCCTCCTATTGGGAAGTATCCGTATTTTTGGGCTATAAATTTTATAAAAAGAGTTGCTAGTATAAAACTTGGAACAGAAATACCTATTAAGGCTATAATCATCATTATATAATCTGGGACCTTATTTTGATATATGGCTGCAATTGATCCAAGGATTGGACCTAAAATCATAGCAATTATAAAAGCCTCAAGCCCCAATAAAGCTGATACTGGTGCCCCTCTTTTTATCATTTGATTTACACTTTCAGAATTAGAATACATTGAATCCCCTAAGTCACCCTTACTAACATTTTTTAAATATGTTATATACTGTTCGTTTAAGGGCTTATCAAGTCCGTATTTTCTGTTTAATGATTCATAAACCGCTGGGCTTACCCTCCCTTCTTTAGAAAAAGGATCGCCGGGAACAGCGTGCATCATTAAAAAAGTAACAGTGATTATTATCCACATAGTAATTAAGGATAGTAATAATCTCTTTGCTATAAATTTTTTCATTCTTAATCCTTTCTAAGAACTATTATGTAAAGGCAATTAATATTTTTAAATTTTAAAGGGCGAATTTACTCGCCCTTTAACTTTTTTGTAGAGTTTTAATTGTTAGATTGTTCTATATCTGCAAATGTCAATGTTGGATAATTCATATTATTTTTGTAAACGCCTGTTACATATGATTTTTGTAAGTATGGTTGAGTATAGAAGTAGATTGGAGTTACACCCATATCTTCCATTACAATTTTTTCTGCTTCAGCCATTTTTTCAAATCTAAATTCATTATCTGATGACTCACCTGCTTCTTTCATTAAATTATCAAATTCAGGATTAGAGTAAAATGCATCGTTGTTTCCATTTTCTGTCATCATTATATCAAGCATTGTATTTGGATCTAGGTAATCACCTATCCATCCAGCTCTTGCAATTTTGTAATCTCCAGATTTTCTTCTATCGAGTACTACCTTAAATTCTGCATTTTCAAGTTGGAAATCAACTCCAAAGGCTTGTTTCCACATTTGTTGGATAGCTTGGGCTATATTTTTGTGAGCTTCGTCAGTATTAAATAGGATAACTGTGCCATTTAAATCTTCTAGTTTCATTCCTTCTTCAGCTAAACCTTCTTCTAATAAAGATTTTGCTGCTTCTTTGTCTTCTTTTACTAAATTGCCATTTCTGTCTCTAAATTCTTTTCCATTTTCATCTAAGAATCCATAAGGTACTAGGCCTTCAGCTGGTACTTGACCACCTTTTGTAATATTTTCTACAATTGCTTTTCTATCTATGGCCATGGATAAGGCATTTCTTACTTTTGCATTGTTAAATGGTTTTTCTTTGTTATTAAATTGGTAATAGTAAGTACCCACATCGCCACCGATGTATAATTCTGGATCATTTTCTTTTGTTAATTTGTCTACTACTGCTGTTGGTGGGTTTACTATAAAGTCATATTCTCCACCTTGGTATTTTGTGTATTGTGTGTTTTGTTCTTCGATTATATCAAAGTCAATTCCATCTAGTTTTACTTCATCAGCCCTATACCATTCTGGGTTTTTTCTTAAAGAAATTTTTTGGTTATGATCCCAACTTACTAATTTGAATGCACCATTTGAAATATATTGGCCATTTGATGGATCTTTTGCCCAGTCAGAGTTAGCTTCAACTACGTTTTTATTTACTGGGTATAAGGTATAAAATGCTGTTAAGCCTAGGAAATAGGGAGCTGGTTTTTTTAATGTTACTTCTAGAGTTTTTTCATCTATTGCTTTTATAGCAACATCATCGACAGAGCCTTCTCCATTTAGATATTCCTCAGCACCTTTTACATAATCTGAAATTTGATATGCATAATCAGATGCAAGCTCTGGGTCTATTACTCTTTTCCAAGCATATTCAAAATCCTCAGCTGTAACTGGATCTCCATTTGACCATTTTACATCGTCTCTTAAGTGGAAAGTATATGTAAGTCCATCATCTGATTCATCGTATGATTCTGCCACAGCAGGAACTAATTCACCATCTTCGTTATAGCCCATAAGACCTGTAAATGTATGTTGAAGTATCCAAGATTCGTGAGTACCTTTTGCTAGGGCTGGGTCAAGTGAAGCTGGTTCAGATTTGTTATTTGTTCTTAAAATCTTTTCTCCACTTTCATTTGTGGAAACTTCTCCACCATTGTTTTTGTAATCATTAGTTTGATTTTCGGCATTTTCTGTTGAGTTTGTTTGGCTACTATTTGATTCATTTGAGCCACCGCCGCAAGCAGAAAATACTAAAAGCATAACTAGCATTAGCATGCTTAAACTAAGTTTTCTTTCTTTCATAATTATTCTCTCCTTTATTGATTTATCAGTTTAACGCTTTATTAAACTAATTGATAATATTTTACATAATAAAAATCAATTTGTAAAGGGCTTTTTAGAAATTATTAAAAAAAGTTTATATTTATATTTTTATTACTCATATTGTAGAGAATTTTGAAAGTAAATTTGTATTATTTTTCAAAACGTAAATTGTTATTGATATTCTTGCAACAAAAAACTCTCAAAGTATTAGTACTTTGAGAGTTTTATTTTAATTTTCTTCACCAATCAAAATTTCATTATCATTTGGCTTTAGATTTTCTTTTAGTTTTCTAATCCTACATGCCTTTATTCTGTTATCCTCGATGTAAAGGATTTTTATCTCGTAGCCGTTGTAGATTATTGTTTCGTTTGCTCCTTCTTCTGGGATGTAGCCTAGTTTATCTATTATAAATCCGCCCAGTGAATCAAAGTTTTCGTTATCTTCATCTATTTCGATAGGGATTTTTTCGTTTAGGTCTTTGATATTCATGGAAGCTTTTACAACATAAACTCCCTTGCGATTTTCTCTAAATTCGCTTGAAAGATTAGCTCCTTCATCTAAATCTCCTACGATTTCTTCGAGGAGGTCATCGATTGTTACTACTCCTGCAAATCCACCATATTCGTCAATCAAAACTGCCATATGAATGTGTTTTACCTGCATATCTGCAAATAATTTGTCAGTTTCAATTTTATCTGGTGCGTAGTAGGCAGGTTTTATCAGGCTTTTGACATGGACATTTTTTATCCCAACCCTGGTTGCTTCTAGTAGGTAGTCCTTGGTATAAAGAATTCCTAATATATTATCTACTTCGTCTTCGTAAACTGGGATTCGGGAGTGTTTTATCTTTGTAAATTCATCTAGCCAAGTTCTATCTTCATCATTTATATCTATCATAAAAACATCAGTTCTTGCCGTCATTATTTCTTCAGCGATCAAGTCATCAAATCCCATAATAGAGTGGATCATTTTTGATTCCATAGGACGAATGATGCCTTGGTTTTCTCCTACTTGGACAATGGATTTGATTTGCTCGCTTGTAACTGCTTTTTCGATACCCTTGGCCTCTATGCCAAAGATTTTCATAAATAAATTTGTTACAAATCGTGTGAATTTTACAAATGGATTGGTTATTGCAAGGATGATACGAGATACAAATATCGTATTCATTGCAAGGTCCATCGGATTTCTAACTCCAATTCTTTTTGGAATTTTGTCTATAAAAATTATTTTTATTGTGACAAATAATATGAGTGATAGAAGTATATATGTGTTTGTGCTAAAGTTTTGGCCAAATATTGTAGCATCACTTACCGCAATTCTGATGCGTCTTACAAAAAAAGTAACTATTAGCAAGGTCAAAAATAAGTCTATCATTTCAAAGGATTGATTTAGCCTATCCTGATCGCTTATTATTTTTAAAAGTGATTTAGCTTTACTGTCTCCCTCTTCTTCTAGTTCTTTAAGCTTTTCAATATTGAGGGAAATAAGTCCAGTATGAATTGCAATTATTACAGCATTTAGGATTATTAATATTGCTATTGTAATTACATTTTGTAAACTAAAATAGGGCCCTTGGTCCATTCGTATTCTCTCCGTTCTTTCTTTATCTAAGTATGACTATATACATTATTTTAGCTATTGTCAAAGCAATTGTGTACAAAAAAAGAGTTCAACTCCCTTTATAAGCTGAGCTCTTTTTTATTTTTTAATTTTAATACATACATCAAGACAAAAATTACTATCACTCCAAAAGATAAGGAAATAATAGCAGAATGAGTAAATCCTGCTATGATATACGCTACTGCAGATATGGCTGCAACACTCATACCATATGGCAACTGAGTTTTGACATGATCAATATGAATACATCCTGCTCCCGTAGATGACATTATAGTTGTATCAGATATTGGAGATAGATGATCTCCACACACTGCTCCTGAAAGAGTAGCTGATATTCCTATAAAAAATATTGGATTTGTTGGCTCAAACATAGATACTACAATTGGTATCAAAATTCCAAATGTCCCCCAGCTTGTTCCTGTGGCAAAGGCCAGAAATATTGCAACTATAAAAATTACAACTGGCAAGAATGAATTCAAACTTCCTGCTACATTTTCCATAAGTCCACCTACGTATTGGGTCGATCCCAATAGGTCGTTTGATATATTTTTTAAACTTGTAGCCATGGTCAAAATCAAAATAGCTGCTACCATTGAAGAAAATCCTTCAGAAATAGCATCCATTGATTTTTCAAATGTTAAGGCTTTTTTTGCCACAAAAAATATTATAGTGATTACTAGGGCAATAATAGATCCCATGGCAAGGGCTACTGATGAATCTGTATTGGCAAAAGCATTTACAAAATCATGATAAAAAGGACTTTGTAAATCAAAAAATCCGCCTACATTAATTAAGCTAATAACACAAGAGATAATCAAAATTAATACAGGAAAAACTAAGTCAATTACAGATCCATGTAAGTTTTGATCTGAATCAACAGTAGAAGTATCTTTTCTAATACCTAAATATCCCTCATTTATAGCCCTTTGTTCATATTTTTTCATTGGCCCAAAATCATTATCAAAAACTATAATATTTATTACAAAAACCAAGGTCAAAAGAGAATAAAAGTTAAAAGGAATGGCTCTTATAAATAACTCTATACCTGACATATGACTATTTTCAGCATATCCTGATACAGCAGCAGCCCATGAAGAAATAGGTGCTATCATACAAACAGGAGCTGCCGTTGCATCTATTATATAAGCAAGTTTTGCTCTTGATACCTTGTGAGAATCAGTTATAGATTTCATAACAGATCCACTTGTTAGACAATTAAAGTAATCATCAATAAATAGCATTATACACAAGCAAAATGTAGCAAGTTGTGAGCCTTTTCTAGTTTTTATCCTTGAATTAGCCCAATCTCCAAAGGCCTTGGATCCCCCTGAATAATTTATAAGCACAACCATTATTCCAAGAACTACTAAAAATATAAAAATTCCTGAACTTCCTGAAATAGCAGTAATAAATCCTTGATTTACTAGATTATCTAGAAAAACTCCAAATGAGCCTCCTGATGCTAAAATAGCACCTGTAACAATTCCTAAAAATAAAGATGAAAAAACTTCTTTTGTAAATAATGCCACAAAAATAGCTACTAAAGGTGGAAAAAGTGACCAAACACTCGCCTCAGTAGCTTTTCCTGTTGCTGCAATGTATAAAGAAAGCCCCAAAGACAAAATTGCGACCCCAAGGGCTGGTTTTAATTTTTTGCTATCCATGAAAAACCTCTCTATGAGTTTTAAATATTTATAAGAACGCACTTTATATAATAAAACTCAAGTATTTTAACGTATGTTTTAGATTATACTTATTTTTTTCATATATAAAAGTGATTTTACCAGCTATTTTTGAAACTTAAAATTACAGGCAAAAAAAAAGAAGACCCTGGGTCCTCTTCTTCCAATTCTTTTAACTTTTCTGCATTAAGGAAAATGTGTTTAGTATCTGTAGCAACTACGATAGTATTTATTAATTAAAATAGCTAGCAAAATTACATTTTTATACTAAAGTAATCCTTACTCCTTAGATAAAGTCGGTCTGCTATCGCCTGATAGATTAAGTCCTTCTTTTTTTTCTCTAAATCCTGGTTCAGCAATAGTATCTGTCACGTCTGGATCTGAGATTATATCTTTAACTTTCATCAGTCTTGCGATAGTTGCTCTTTCGTTTTCTTCTAGTTTTGCTCTAATATACTTAATTGTTTCTTCCAAGTCTGGAATAGTACGGTATTCTAGAGCATTTACACGTCTACGTGTAGATTCAATTTCATCTGCCATAAGTTGGGTTGTTTTTTCTAGTTCTGCAAGCTCTAATAGTTTTTCCATAACATCATTTAGCCCTGCAATTGCTTGGTCTAGTCCTGCTGATGTTTCTGCATAACCATAAGAATACATGCTTGCATCTTCATTTTGATCTACCTTAAATTCCATTTGTGGAATCCTAACACTCATGACATTTTTAACACCTATATCAACACCAACTTTTTGTGTAGGAAAGCTAACTGCTGCTTCCATTGATTCTGGGCTCATAAAGGCACTTGCAATAAGAAAATCAGAAAAAGAATCAGATAGTTCTTTTTCTACTTCTTCTCTTAATGTTTTGTTTTGGCGGATTAAAATCATAAATTGACGCATAAGTTCATCTTGTTTGTCTTTTAATAATTTATATCCGCGTTTACTAGTGCCAAGCCTATCTTTTAAGGTGTTAAGATTCATCCTAGTTGGCGTTACTTTTAGTCTTGCCATCTTTATCACCTAACCCAAATATTTTTCAATAAGGTTATCATCAATTCTCTTAAGTTCTGATTTTGGAATTAGTTTTAATAATTCCCAACCTAGATTTAAAGTTTCCTCGATAGTTCTATTTGTGTAATATCCTTGGTTGATATATTTTTCTTCAAATTGTTTAGCAAATTCAGCAAATGCAAGGTCTGCATCTGAAAGTGCTGAGTCACCTAAAATCTTTTGTAGCTCACGAGCATCAACCCCTGATGCATATGCCGCATAAATTTGGTTCATAGTACCAGCGTGGTCTTCACGAGTTTTGCCCTTACCTATACCCTTATCTTTTAGACGAGAAAGAGATGGTAATATTGAAACTGGTGGTTCTACACCTTGGTTATATAATTCACGATTTAGGATAATTTGTCCTTCTGTGATGTATCCTGTAAGGTCTGGGATTGGGTGAGTAATATCATCTTCTGGCATTGAAAGGATAGGAATTTGTGTAATAGTTCCTGGTTTGCCACGAAGTTTACCAGCTCTTTCATAAATTGTAGAAAGGTCTGTATATAGGTATCCTGGGTAACCACGACGACCTGGTACTTCCTTACGAGCAGCTGATACTTCACGTAGGGCTTCTGCGTAGTTAGTCATATCTGTCATGATTACAAGTACTTGCATGTCTTTTTCATATGCTAGGTATTCTGCACAAGTTAAAGCCATTTTTGGTGTAGATAGACGTTCGATTGCTGGGT
Organism: Anaerococcus martiniensis; assembly: GCF_043187485.1. Lineage (GTDB taxonomy): Bacteria > Bacillota > Clostridia > Tissierellales > Peptoniphilaceae > Anaerococcus > Anaerococcus martiniensis. The sequence goes on along the minus strand of NZ_CP171106.1, from coordinate 953,093 downwards.
CATCTGCAAGGTTCATAAATAATACTGAACGGTCAAGGGCCCCAGTTTTTCTAAAGTCTTCTAGGAAAAATTGTGCTTCTTCAAAGGTAATACCGATAGCTGCAAATACTACCGCAAATCCTTCATCATCGTTTAATACACGAGCTTGACGGGCAATTTGTGCTGCTACTTGGTTGTGTGGCAGACCATTTCCTGAGAAAATAGGAAGTTTTTGTCCACGTACAAGGGTATTTAGTCCGTCAATTGTAGAAATACCTGTTTGGATAAATTCTGATGGGTAGTCACGGCTTACTGGGTTTATTGCAGTTCCGTTTACATCACGTTTTTCTTCTGGAATTATAGCTGGGCCATCATCGATTGGTTCGCCAAGTCCGTTAAATGCACGGCCAACCATATCTTCAGAAACCCCAAGTTCTAGTGGACGGCCTAAAAATCTTACAGATGTTGATTCAAGGTTGATACCTGTTGATCCTTCGAAAAGTTGGACCATGGCACGGCCTTCTTCGATTTCTATAACACGACCACGGCGGCGTTCGCCAGTTTGCATTTCTATATCTACTAGTTCATCGAAGCTTACACCTTCAACACCTTCAACAAGCATTAGAGGCCCAACAACTTCGGTTACTGTTTTATATTCTTTTAACATTATGCCTCCCTTGTTAATTGGCCAATTTCTTGGTCAATTTCATTTTTGATGTCTGTTAGTTTGCCTATTTCATCTTCGTGAACGAATTTTGCTCTTGTGATTTTCTCATGAACTGGAAGATTTTCTAGTTTTTCAAGCTCAATACCATTTGCTAGAGCTTCTAGAGATCTATCGTAGTTATAAAGAATTAAATCAAGCATGATATTTTGTTTTTTTAGTGAACAATAAGTATCTACATCATGGAAGGCGTTTTGTTGTAGGTAGTCTTCTCTGATAGATTTTGTTACATTTAATTTTAATTTATCATCATCACTTAGGGCATCACGACCAACTAGTCTTACAACTTCTACTAGTGAAGATTCTTGTTGTAATAGACTCATGGCACGTTTTCTCATAGTTGAGAAGCTTTCATCAAAGTTATTATCAATATATCTATCCATTTTATCTTGGTATAGGGAATATGAGTTTAACCAGTTGATAGCTGGGAAGTGACGTTGGTAGGATAGGTCGTAATCTAGTCCCCAGAATACTTTTACAATACGTAATGTAGCTTGGGTAACTGGTTCTGAAAGGTCCCCACCTGGAGGAGATACAGCACCGATTACTGTTAGTGATCCTACTTCATCTCTATTTCCTAAAACTTCAACTTTACCACTTCTTTCATAAAAATCTGCAATTCTAGATGCAAGATATGCTGGGAAACCTTCATCCCCTGGCATCTCTTCTAGACGTCCAGACATTTCACGAAGGGCCTCCGCCCAACGGCTTGTTGAGTCAGCCATCATAGCTACATTATAACCCATATCACGGAAGTATTCTCCAAGGGTAATTCCTGTATAAATACTTGCCTCACGAGCTGCTACTGGCATGTTTGATGTATTTGCTATAAGAATTGTACGCTCCATGATAGATTCACCTGTTTTTGGGTCGATAAGTTCTGGGAATTCGTTAAGTACGTCAGTCATTTCGTTACCACGTTCACCACAACCTACATAAACTACCATGTCTGCATCGGCAAATTTTGCAATTTGGTGTTGTACTACTGTTTTACCAGATCCAAATGGTCCTGGGATTGCAGATGTACCACCTTTTGCAACTGGGAAGAATGTATCGATTACTCTTTGGCCTGTAACAAGTGGTTCGTTTGGATCAAGTTTTCTTCTTGATGGACGCGCTTGTCTTACTGGCCATTCTTGAATCATATTTATTTCTTTATCGCCATTTTCAGTTTCAATAACAGCTATTGTGCTATCTACTGTATATTCACCAGATTTTATATCTTTAAGTCTACCGCTGATTCCGTATGGAACCATGATTTTGTGGGTAAGTACAAGTGTTTCTTCAACTGTACCAAGGACATCACCTGCCACTACTTCATCGCCTACATTTTTTGTTGGGACAAATTCCCATTTTGTTTCACGATTTAGTGGTGGTGCTGTAACTCCTCTAGTTAAAAATGATCCTGCAAGGTCTTCAAGTTTTTCTAGAGGTCTTTGGATACCGTCATACATGTGACGAAGCATACCAGGTCCAAGTTCAACTGATAGAGGGTGGCCTGTAGAAACTACTGGGTCTCCAGGTCCAATACCTGTTGTTTCTTCATAAACCTGAATACTTGCAACATCTCCTCTCATCTCAATTATTTCGCCGATGAGCTTATCTTTTGATACCTCAACCACGTCATAGATGTTAGCATCAGATAAGCCGCTAGCTTCTATCAATGGTCCTGATACTTTAGTAATTTTACCTTCTTTCAAATTAAGCTCCTTTAATTTAGAATGTTGGCTCCAACAGCCTTTTCTACTGATTTATTAATGTCAGCAAGGCCTATACCCATTGATCCCTTATTACCAGGGATTAGAATGATAGCTGGAGTCATTTGATCTCTATATTTATCAATTGTAGATGGGATTTCTTGGGCAAATTTTTCTGTTATAAATATTACGCCAACATCTTCTTTGGCAAGGCTATTTATAGTATTTGCTGCTTCTTCGCCATCTATAACTGTATATACTTCTACACCGAGTGCCTTAAAGGCAAGAACACTGTCCTTATCCCCGATTACTGCTACTCTATGCATAAGTTTCACGCAACCTTTCTAATGTAAATTCTTTTGGTAATGAATTTAGTTTTGATACTAGAATGATCCTTAGGTTTTTAATCTCAGCTTCTTTGGAGATTATATAATTCATCAAAACTTCAGGGCCATAGGTCATAGATTTTGCAAGTCGTGAATAATCCATTTGGTGGTCATCAATTGCTTTTTCAAGATCTAGTAGGTTTTGGTCTAGTGTTTTATCATCATCCAAAGCTCTAACTAGATACTTGTTGATATTTTCATTTGAAAGCTTGACCACAATATGATTTATATCTGCTGGGGCAAGTTCTACTAATCTTTCTGGCTCAATATATCCGCCATCGATTAAAGCCTCATCTAAGTTACTTGCTTCATTTCCTTGGGCTTTGATACGCAAAAGAGTTTTGATATTGATTAGATCAATACGTTCTTTTGTATATTTTGTAAGCTCTTCTAGGTCTATTTCCTTAGCATCTATTAAAAGTTTTTCGTAATATGCCTTATCTAGAGTGATGTCTATGTCTTTTGGATTGTTGGTTTGTCTAAATTTTGCTAGGGCTTTTTTACCATATTCAACATAAGTGTCATTTTCATTTACTGACTTATTAAATGGCTCATAGCCTTCGATTTCAAGACTCTCTAAAAATCCAACTTCGATATTATCGCTTGATAAGTGTCTTTTGATGTAAGCTAAATCTATATTTCCTATGTCATTATATAAATTTGCGTAAGACTCATCTTGGGCAATTTCTCTAACTAATACTTTTAGGTTGTGAAAATTATATCGTTCTCTAAAGTATTGGAGAATGTTGTCATCACTTGCTGTATTTTCTATGAGTTCATAGGAATTTTTAAGTTCCTCATCTAAGATTTTTTCGTATTCTTCAGGACGATTTAAATTTTGAATGGCATCCCTATATGATGAGTCGCTTAAGGCATTTAGCACATCTTCTACTGAATTATAATCGTTTAATCTTTCTAGGTCATTGCTAGTAAGGAGGTTATTTTCGCGTATTCTAGTTGAGATAGATCCACCTATATAGTTATCTCTATTCATAAACCCTCCTTATTTAAAGATTTCATCTGAAATTTCTTTTCTTATATCATCAATATTGTATTTTAATATGGAAGAAAATCTGTTGTCGTATTCGATTTTGCCTGATCTTACTACAAAACCATCTTCTACTGTTTCATCAGCTACTTTTAGACCATTAAATTCATTGTCTTTAATAGCATTTTTGAAGTTTTCTGCTAGTAAAATCTCGCCATTTGTGATATTTGCTCTTTTTAAAGTGTTTTCAATGTAGGCTTTGTATGAGTTTTGGTCTAGATTTTTTAAGTTTTCTAGAAGTTTTTCTACTACTCCATCGATTACTTTATTTTTTGCATTGATTTCTATATCACGTGATTGTCTTTCTGTTGATACCGCTTCGTTTTTTTCGATTGTTGCGGCTTCTTTTTTTGCACTTTCAATTATTTCTTGTGCCTTTTTTTCTGCTTCAGTTTTTCTCTCGCTAACTATTCTGTTGGCTTTATCTGTAGCATCGTTTATTATATTTTGACTTTCAGTATTTCCTTCGCTAATTATTGATTCTAATATTACTTCAAGATTATTCATAATCTTTTCCTAATATTATGCGTTTAGTACTAGTAGTAGAGAGATTACAAAGCCTAAGATTGCGTATAACTCAACCATTACTGAGTAAACAACACCTTTTACGAATTCATCTTCGTTTTTAGCAAGGATGTTTACACCGGCAATAGCTACTCTAGCTTGTCTGTTAGCTGATGCGTAACCAACGATTGCTACTGGAAGAGCTGCCATTAGTAGGTAAAGTCCTTTTTCAAATGTAATTTGATCCCCACCTGTGATTTGTTGTAGGATAAAGAATCCGATTACGAATCCATAAAGTCCTTGTGTACCTGGAAGTAGTTGTAGGATAAGTGCTTTACCAAATTTTTCTGGTTGATCTACTGTTAGAGCTGCTGTAGCTTCCCCTGCCATACCTACACCTTTTGCTGATCCCATACCAGCTAGTAATGTTGCAATTGCAGCTGCTAAAACTGCTAAAGCTGTTCCACCGTTATTAATAAAAAATTCACTCATTATTTTTCTCCTCTTCTAATGATATTTACAAAATTTGTATCTTCAACCATCTCGCGGAACTTAATTCCGCCACCTTCGTAGAATTTATTAAACATTTCTACATAAATTAACCTTAGTGAGTGTACATATGCTGATAAGTATGATAGGAACATATTAAATAATTGGAAAACAATAAATATGATGATTCCACCTATTAGTCCGCCTATGCCACTTCCTGCCATCATTTTTACAATTAAGTTTACAGAATAAGCTACGAATCCACCTGAAAGTACAAGGGCCATAAGTCTTAAGAATGATACGAAATCTCCAATCCAGGATGTGATTCCATATAGTTCATAAGCACCGCTTGCAATCCTTCCAGGCCATGATTTTATAGCACGTCCTGCAAATAATAGTATCATTACCATTCCTGCAATCATAATGTATTTAGCAATTGGGTTTTTGGTGATAACTAGAGCAATTGCCCCACCTACTGCCATATACCAGCTAAGTACATCAAAGATTACTCCATCAAAGTGTCCATCTCGAATTGCCATATATCCTTTTACTCCAAGAGCAAAGAATAAACTAAATCCACCTATTATCAAACTGATTAGTATCAATTGGTTAATATCTGTTGTTGTATCTATCCAGCCAAATGGTACATCGATGATACCTCCAAATACTGATCCAAAGATAAATCCAAACACACATGCTGATAAGGAAATGCCTAGGAAAAGTTTTAAGGTTTTTTGAGTTGATTTTGGAAAATCTTTTAGTTTTAAGGCAAGTAATATTGCAATAACTCCAAGAAGTCCATAACCTAAGTCCCCAATCATAAATCCTGTAAAGATTGTATAAAATGGAGCAATAATACCTGTTGGATCTAGTTCGCTATATTTTGGTAGGGCATAAGTTTCAACAACATTTTCGTAAGGTTCTACTAATTTATTGTTTTTTAGAATGATTGGAACATTTGGGTCATCTTTTTGGGCTGGAATTACATCAAGGATGTATTTTTCTCCCAAAATTTGATTTAAATCTGCCTTAAATTCTTCACTTTTATCACTTGGCACATAGCCTTCTATGATATTCATTTGACGAGTTTTTAGGAAGTTTTCACTTGAAGCTTCTTTTTTTCTGCAATTTATGATGTAGGCTTGGTAGATATATAAGTCTTCCAAGTATTTTTTAAAGTCAATTATTTCATTGTCTACTGCTTGAATTTCCTTATTTATCTGATCTTCTTGCCCACTAAGGTCGGTTAAGTAATTATTAACCTCACTATCTGCAGCAATTTTTACTCTGCTAAATCCAAATTCTCTAAGTATCTCAGAGAAATTTTCCGCTTCTTTGTTGGTTGAAAGGGCTACAACATAATAATTGCCATCTCTTTCGCTTAGCTTATAAACCAAGGTTCCATCTAGATTTCTTTCTACTAGAGCCTTTTGCAAATCTTCATAAAATCTGCTTGAGATAGTTCCAGTTTCCATAAAAAACCTATCAGACCTATAAAGCTTATCCATGTTGACATCTATGTCTTGCCATGGAGATAATTCGCTTTGTTTTTGATTTAGGCTATCCCTATTTTGTACAAGTTTTTCACGCTTGGTAACAAGATTTCTTAATTTCTCATAAATTAAATCAAAAGTGAAGTTTGATCCGCGTCTGTTGACTTCTTCAAGGGATAAGTCACTTACCTTATCATTAAGTTCTTCTGGTAAATCTTTGGTGTAGTCTTTTATGACATCTATAGCATAATTTACCTTATTAAGTGACTCATCTATTTCAGCAAGTCTTTGAGTTTCACGAACTTCACTTATATAATTTTCGTCATTTTCTTTTACCAAATCGTTAAAATGTACATAGTTAAAAGCTTGTAAGCTGTTAAGAAGACTTTGTCTATCAGAGTCAAAACTTAGCAAGTTAAACTTATCCATTTTAACTATTGCCATCTCTTACAATCCTTTCTGTCAAAGCATCGATAATAGTTTTTACATTATTGTTATCGGTGTTTAAAATATTATTTGAAGCCTCGCGTGCCTTTTGCAAGATAGGTTCTTTACTGCTTTGAGCCTTGCGATTTGCTTCATCAATGAGACTGTTTGCTTTTTGGTTTGCATCAGAGATTATTCTCTTATACTCACTTTCAGCTTGTGATTTTGCTTCTGATAAGATGTCTTGTGATTTTATTTTTGCATCACTGACACTTTTTGAAGCAGTTTCTTCAGCCTCTTTGATTTTTAGTAAAATATCATCTGCCATTTTTCACCCCCTAGATAACATTAATTAAATTATACCATAAAATAAGCCCAGAAAATAGTACTAATTAAAATTTTATCAAATTTTCTTGGGACTTTATAGTATATTTGAAAATGGTTTCTTGTATTTTCCATACATATTTTTTAAATACCCAATATAAAAAACAATTAAATAAATTTTATAAAATTTAAGTGAACCCAAAATAAATTATCCTAGGTCCACTCATTCTATTTTCTATTTGATTTTTTCTATAATTCTTGATCTTGTTTCAAAATCATCTGTGCTTCCAGAAATAGAATTATTTTCTTTGGCAAGTTTTGACATTTGATCTAGGATATCACTTACTTTTTGAACATCGCCTGTTTTGTTTGACAATTCATCGATGCCTTGAGATTTATAATCTTTTAATCCTTGGGCAAATTCATGGTAGCCAGCTTCGTATTTGTCACTTCCTTCTTTTAATTTGCCTGTTGATTGGTTAAGTTCATTTAATCCTGTATTTAGTTGTCTAAGTGCATCTGCTAGTGGATTAATTGCTGTTTCATTTATATTTGCTAGTTGATTTAATGATTGGGATTTTGTTTTAAATTCTTCTAAGCCATTTGAAAGTTTTTGTGAACCATTAGCTAATTGTGCAGAGTTTTGGTCAAGTTCATTGATAGCGCCTGATAGTTTTTCAACACCTGCTGTATTTTGGATACTTCCTTCTTTTAGCTTGCTTGATCCAGCTTTAATCTTGCTTGTGGCTTCATCTAGCATTGCAATGGATTCTTGAAGTTTTGCAAGGTTTGATTCTGAAAATCCTTTGCTAATTTTTTCTACACCATTAGATAGGCTAGTTGAAGCTTTTGCTAATTCTTCTTTTGAAGCTGATAATTTTGTAGCTAGTTCTTTTGATCCTGCATTTGCTTGATTTATGCCTGCTGTTAGTTCAAAAGATGCTTGGTTTAACTGATTAAGTCCTGCTTTTAGTCCAGCACTTACTTGGCTGCTTGTTTTTAAATTTTCTGCCTCAGCATAAAGATTATTTCTAACTGCAGCTAGATTTTCAATTTGCCCGCTTAAAGACCCATCTTCGTTACTTGCTTCTAGATTTGCAATTACACTATCAATTGTATTTGCTTGGGCGTAAATATTTTCAAGACTTGCTTCTACATTTATTCCATTAGCTGTTTCACTTAAATTTGCAATACTTGAATTTATAGTAGCTGATGCATCAGAAAGTTTTGTAAGGCCACCGTTTAATTCATCCACACTATTTGCAAGTGGATTTATGTTTTTTCCAAAGTCATCAAGTCCTTTTTGCAATTGTCCTAGGGAATCTGTAAGTGAAGCTGCCTTTTGATCTCCCGCTTTTGAACTCATAGCAGTTTTTTCTTTTAATTGGCTTGTTGCTTGGTTTAATTGGGCAAGGCCATTATCTAGTTCTGTTGCACCGTTTTGTAATTCTTTTGCACCTTGATTTAGGGCTGGCATATTTTGATTTACTTGGCTAACACCTGCTGTGTATTTATTGATACCAGCATTTAAATTATTTGATCCATCGCTAAGTTGATTTACCGCATTGGTCATTACTGAAACTTTGCCTGGTAAATCTGCAAAGGCATCTCCAAGTTTTTCAAAGTTTGCCAAAATTTTTGCAGATCCGTCTGATAATTTGCCTGCACCAGCATTTAATTGGCTAATTCCATCGTTAATTTGTTTGCCACCATTTGCTAGTTCGTCAGAAGCATCTACAAGTTTATTCATATTGTCCTCTAGCTTATCGATACCTTCGTTTAAATCATCTAAGGAAGCTAAATTTGTCTCTTCTTGGAAAAATTCATTTGTAATTAGGGTATAAATTTCACTTTGTTTGTAGTCAGTGACATCCATCTCTACTTCGATTTTGTCTTTGAATTTATCAAGCTTGTCAGCATCAAGAACATCAGCAAAGTTTTCTTTTAATCCTGGTGTCAAAAGTCCAGTTACAACTTGGTTTTTACCGTCTTTTACAATTTTTCCGCTATCACTTGTGATATTTGAAACCTTGTCTCCATCAAAAATCATTGCTGTGGCTACTGCGTATGGGGAGAAGATATTTGTTTCTTCGTCATTAATTTTTGCTGATGTTGATTTTTTGTTTGTAGCTTCTGCTACTATTTTTAAGTGTCCAGATTTTCCTTCTAGTTCACTTGCTTTTACTTGCTTTCCATCTAGAAAATATTTTACAGTCATATCTATTGGAAGTTCTCCGTTTGTTTTTCCTTGATAGTAGAGATCTTTTTCTTCTGTTTTCCAATCAATATATCCGTTGCTTGACTCGATTGTTTCGTCTGTTTCTAGATTTTTAATTTCTTTTAAGTTTGTTTTATCTTTTGTTTTTATATTTTCATCAGCATTTAACCAAATAGATGCTGTTTGATCAACAATTTTATTGTCTTCTTTGGTTACATAAATGGTTTCGCTTTTTCTTACAGGCTCTGTAGCTGCATATGATACATTTGCTCCTAAAACTGAGCTTACAGTTACTGCTGCAAGAACTTTTACAAATTTTTTATTCATATTTCCCTCCTAGTTTAATCCTTTTGTTGTTTTCTTTATGAATGGGAATGTTACACTAATTATTGCAGGTAGGAAGATAATAATTACTAGCATGGAAATTATTGCTCCTCTTGCCAAAAATATACATATGGTAGATACTATCTCCATTTTTGAATACATACCTACACCAATAGTTGCTGCAAAAAACGCAAGGGCTGATGTAACAATTGATTTTGCTGTCTCTTTTGTTGCTATTTTTAAAGCCTTGTTTTTATCCTTGTTTTTCTTGTATTCGAATAAAAACCTATCTGTCATTAGAATAGAGTAGTCGATAGTAGATCCTAGTTGAACTACACCGATTATTATTGATGTGATAAATGGTATGGTTTGGCCCATATAAAATGGTAGCCCCATATTTATAAGTATAGCTAGCTCTATTGCCGCAATTAGTACGATTGGTAGGGCAAAAGATTTAAATACTATAGCTATAATTAAAAATACAACTGCAATGGATGCAATATTTACCATTTTAAAATCACGGTCAGATATTTCTGTTAGGTCATCAGTAAGAACTGCTTCTCCTGTCAAATATCCATCTGGATCGTGGTCTTTTATAATCTTATTTATCTGATTTATTTGATTTTTCACTTCTGGTGATGCTGTTTGGTACTTAGAATTTAGCATCAGCATTTGGTAGCCATTTTTTACAAAATTATCTTTTAGTTTATCTGGTAAAACACTAGATGGTAGGGTAAGTCCTGTTGCAGAGTTGACACTAAGGACATTATTTACTCCATCTACATCTTCTAATTCTCCTACCATGCCATTTATAGATTGCTTGCTCAAATCATCTTTTACTACTATAAAATGAGTAGATGCCATGTCATAATCTTTTTTCATTTTGTTTAGGGCAACTATGGAGTCAAGATCTTGAGGTAGTGACCTATCTAAGTTGTAGTAAAGGTCTGTATGAGTTGACCCATAAATTGCTGGGATGAAAAGAGCTAAAAATACAATAAATAAAGTTTTTTTGTATTTTAAAGTAAAGTTTGAAGTCTTCTCAAAGGATGGCAGTAAAACCTTATGGTTAAATCTATTGACCCATTTTTCTGTAAGCAAGATCATTGGAGGAAGAACAACTACTGTTGATACTAATCCTAAAAGTACACCCTTACTCATTACAAGACCGATATCTTTACCAAGACCCAGTCTCATTAAAATTAAAACTAAAAATCCTGCAAAGGTAGTAAGTGATGATGCAAAAATAGATGCTACTGTAGATTCAATAGCCTTAGCCATAGCCTCATTTTTGTTTTCATTTTTTTGTTTCTTTTCTACATATCTATGATATAAGAAAATTGAGTAATCTGTTGTTACAGCTAATTGCAATACCGCTGCAATTGCCTTTGTTATATATGAAATCTCCCCTAAGAAAATATTTGTACCAAAGTTATAAAGAATCGCATAACCAATGTTTAACATAAATAAAAATGGTATTATTGTAGACTCATTGGTAAAACTTAAAACTATTAGGGCAAGAACTACCGCCAGTGCTACATATATAGGTGTTTCATGGTCTATTAGGTCCTTGGTATCTTTTACTAAAGATGAAATACCTGATAAGAATTTTTCCTTAGACTCAATTGCCTTTATCTGATCAATGGCCTCCATAGTTTTAAATGAGGATGATGATTCGCTAAATTTAACCATCAAGAGAGTAGAATCTTCTGCATAAAAGGCATCTCTTATCCCATCTGGTAAAAATTCATTTGGTACTGTATCTCCCACAATAGAAGATTTTGAAATAACATCTTCTACCCCATCAATTTCTAGAATCTGCTTTTTTAACTGATCTGCATCATGGTCATCGCCTTTTAAAATCAGCATGCCAGTTGCAGCATTTTTAAAATCCTTATCTAGAATTTCTTGGCCTTGGGTAGACTCAAGGTCAGCAGGTAAGTAGGAGAGAATATCATAGTTTACATCAGTTTTTTCATAGCCAATCCAAGATGGTATTAATAATAAGGTCATAATAAGTAAGACTAATTTTGGATGGTATGAAATAAATTTTGATATTTTTTTCATTTTATTTCTCCTTATCTATTAAAAATTTTTCTTATAACAGCAAATAAAACTGGTTTCATTTCATCAATAGATAAAGTTGAGTCCTCCATAAGGGCACTCTTACAAGTGGACATCATAATATCAAAAGTCATAGCTAAAATGTATAGCTGTTGAGATTGGCTGTAAGATTTGGAAAATAAATTTTCGTACTTATTTAAAATAAATTGTAAAGTCGAATCAGCCTCTGTCAGCCTTTCATCATGCTCAATTTTTGTATATAGGGCCCAGGTGATATTGTTGCTTAAAAGATTAAGTTCAAAGGGATTAGCAATTAAATAATCTATTATGTAATCCACAAAAGAAATATATCTTTCAACTGGATCTTCACCCTCACAGTTTTCTTCAGCCTTGATTATAATATCCATGGCCTTATCAAGGACAATTTTTTCCTTCAAATCATTTTTATCAGTGTAATAAAGATAAAAAGTCCCAAGTCCAAAACCTGATTCAGCCATGATTTCACGGACAGAAGCCTTGTCAGGCCCCTTTTTCTTAAAAACTTTAAGAGCCGCCTCCATAATTTTTTCTTTTTTTCCGACTAAGCTATCTGATACCATAAAACCTCCTATAAAAAATGAACGTTGTTCATTTGTTGTTACAGTTTATATTTTACACCTAAATGAACATTGTTCAACTATTTTTAAAAATTTTTTAAATTTTAGAAAATATATTGAATTTTAGCCACAAAAAAAGAACCCCTCTGGGTTCTAATTTTATAAATCATCTTCTATAATAGAAGATTTGGAATATGCAGTTACTTTTGCTTCGAAAAAGTCTGTTTTCACTTGGTTAGGGTCAGCGTATTCTTCAACCCATTTCATAGATTCTGGGACTTCATTATAGCCTTCATATAGATTGCCAAATCCTAGGCCTTTGGCTCTTAAGTTTCCTAGGTATTTAATGTAATCTTCAATCATTTTTCCATTTAAACCAGCTATATTATCACCAATTGCATATTTTCCCCAAGCAATTTCTTGCTCTACACCTTCTTTTAGCATTTCTGTGTAATATTTGATATGCTCATCTGTAAATAAATCTGGTCTTTCTTTTTTAAGGTCATTTATAAGAGACCTAAATAACCATAAATGAGTATTTTCATCACGGTTAATGTATCTAATCTCTTGGACAGTTCCTGGCATTTTTCCGTTACGTCCTAGGTTATAGAAAAATGAAAATCCTGAGTAAAAGTAAATACCTTCTAGAATGTAATTTGCAATTAAGGCCTTCATAAAGTTGAATTCATCATCTTTTTCTAAGAAATCATTGTATTGTTCGCCTATATATTCGTTTCTGTGAAGTAAATGTTCATCATCCTTCCACATATAAAGGATGTTTGTACGCTCTTCTGGTGAACAAATTGTATCTAGGATGTATGAATATGATTGAGAGTGGATGGACTCTTGGTAGGTTTGAATTGATAAGCAAAGGTTGATTTCATTTGCTGTAACATAGGTTTGCAAATTTGGGAGATTTGCAGTTTGGATTGAGTCAAGATATGTTAAAAATGAAATTATCCTATCAAAGGCAAATTTTTCGTGCTCATCAAGATTTCTATAATCTTTTATGTCTTGGTTTAGGTTAATTTCTTCTGGTATCCAGAAGTTATTCATAGCTTGGCGGTACCAATCACTGGTCCAAGTGTATTTTAAGTTGTTAAAATCATTTAGGTTGGTTGTATTACCTTGGATAATTTTTCTCTTAGCAAGATCAAGGTCTCCATCTTCATTAAAAATACCACGTTTTTCAACTTCTCTTTTTTTGCTATTTTCCATTGTCTGCTCCTTTTTACTCATAGTGCCCTTTGCAAGATATAATAACTATTTTTTCATCAAAAACTTTATAAACAATTCTGTGTTCCTGGTCAATTCTTCTGCTCCAATAACCTGAATAGTTAGACTTTAAAGGTTCAGGTTTTCCCAGACCATCAAGCGGTGTTCTAACAGTTATTTTGATAAGTTTGTTTATCTTTTTGAAATTATTTTTATTTTTCTTCTGCCAAGAAAGGTATTCCTCCCACGCAGGCAGAGTCCACTCGATGTTTCTCAAATCACTCCTCTATTAGTTCATGGTTTACAATTTCTACTTTACCTTTTTCATAGTCTTCGATTAGTTTTTCAATCTTTTTAAGATTTTTTGGACTATAAAAAGGATCTGCTTCCAATTCAAAAGGAATTTTGTTTTCTCTAACTATTTTTTTTAAATATATATTAATCGCTGATGATAAAGATATACCTATTTCTGAGCATATCCTTTCAGCATCCTTTTTTGTACTAGAATCAACTCTTACGTTTATTTGTGATTGGGTCATAATTAATCTCCTTTTTATATACAAATACTATACAACGTATATGCGTATTATCAAAGGAGATTTATTTCTCATCTAACTTGCACAAGAATCACAATCTTCTACCTCAAGGCTCTTACCTCTTACATAGTAGATACTCTTTACTCCTGCTTCCCATGCTTTAATATATACATTTAATATTTGGCGCATGGTATATTCGTTGGTGATGTAGATATTTATTGATTGGGCTTGGTCTATGTGTCTTTGTCTTACTCCTGCCATTTCCATTGAGATATTTTGATCAATGTCGTGGGCATTTTCGTAAATCCAGAAGGTTTTTGTAGTTAGTCCTGGAGCTACTCTTGGTACTATGGCTCCTTTTTTCTCTTCTAGGAAGTATCTACTCATAATTGGGTCAACTCCTGCTGATGTTCCTGAGATAATTGATGTAGACCCTGTTGGAGCGATTGCCATTAGATAACCATTTCTTAGACCGTTTTTAGCTGCTTGATTTTTTAATTCTACCCAGCGGTCGCTATTGTAATCTCTTAGATCAAAATATTCGCCTGTTTGCCAGTCGCTTCCTTCAAACTCTTTGTATGATCCTTTTTCTTTGGCAATTTCCATTGATTCTAGGATTGCATAGTAGTTTATATCTTCATAAACCTTGTCTACAAATTCTGCGTGGGCTTCGCGATTTGTCCATTTGATGTCATTTTTAACTAACATATGATGGTAACCACTTGTTCCAAGACCAATTGCTCGGTATTTCTTGTTTGTAACCTCTGCATATGGGGTTGGGTAGTAATTTAAATCAATTACATTATCTAGGGCTCTTACTACTGTTCTAACAGTTTCTTCTAGAACTGCTTGGTCGGTTACATCAAATTTCCCCAGTGTTAAGCTTGCTAGATTACATTCTACAAAGTCACCTGGTTTTGTTTTGTTAACTATGATTGTGTCGCCATTTTCATCCACAATTTCTGTAGAAACTGTTTCTGATGGGCTCATATTTTGGGCAATTTCTGTACATAGGTTTGATGAGTAAATAATACCCTTGTGTTTGTTTGGATTAAATTTATTTACTGCATCTCTGTTAAAGACAAATGGTGTTCCTGTTTCTGTCCAGGATTTGATTAGTAAACGCACCATTTCTTTTACTGGCATAGTTCTTCTTGATATTTCTTTATCTTCCACAAGTTTTAAATAAAATTCTTTCCACTCATCTCCATAGGTATCCTCAAGGGATTTGCCATATTTTTTTTCAATTTCGTGTGGGTCAAACATATACCAGGTTGCATTTATATCATCACGACTTAATTCCCAGAAGTAATCAGGGAAGCAAACCCCAGGGAAAATATCGTGGGCTTTCATTCTGTCATCCCCATTGTTTGTTTTAAGTCCCAAAAATTCAGGCATATCTTTGTGCCAAATATCTAAGTAACAAGCAACTGCTCCTTGGCGAACACCTAATTGGTCAACTGCAACTGCAGTATCATTTGCAAGTCTTATCCAGCGGATAACTCCACCTGCAACTCCTTCAAAACCACGAATATCAGATCCATTTGCACGGACTTTTCCAAAATATAAACCCATGCCGCCGCCGTGTTTAGAAACTTCAGCAAAATTTGTTATTGAACGGTAAATTCCCTTTAAAGTATCTGGAACTGTATCAATAAAGCATGATGAAAGTTGGTTAAATGGTTTACGAGCATTGGTCATGGTAGGGGTCGCCATAGTTGCTTTTAATGTTGATAGGATATCATAAAGTCTTTTTGCAAATGCAACCCTGTCTTTTTCTGGGATTGCTAAGTGCATGGCAATGCCCATAAACATTTCTTGGACACTTTCGATAATATCTCCTGTAAAAGTACGAATTAGATAGCGCTTTTTAACCAAATCTAAACCAGAATAGGTAAATAAATCATCGCGGTCTTTTTTAAGATATGCTTCTAATTCATCAAAATCTTCTGAAGAATAATTTTCTTTGATATATGCCCCATAAAGGCCAGCATTAGTTAGGTAGTCGATTTTTGATTTGAAGTCTACAATGTCGTATCTTTCTTCATTTCTCTTTATTTCAAGATCAATTTCATACATCAAAAATCTTGCTGCAATGATTTCCCAGTCAGGAGTTTCCTTGCTAGTAAGCTCACTTGCTGCACGAGTTAGGGCCTTTAAAAGCTCATCATCAGTCATATTTGCCTTGGTAAATGATTCAAATTTGAAATACAAAGAGTCTATTGGGTATCTTTGATTATCAAATTCGCTTTGGACTTTTGAAATAATGTCTAAAATTTCTTTATCATTGATATATTGTTCAAAATCTGTCATTACCTTGCGGTCCATATTGTGTTTTGCACGGTAAAGGATAAATGATTTTACTTCCCTATAATAGTTTTCGTCAATTAGGGTAAGTTCTACCAAGTCTTGGACTTCCTCAACTGATACTATGTGGTCTTTAGGATATTTTTCCTTGATGGTGGCCGCTATTTTTTCGCTCATTTCAGCTAATTTTTCATCAGATACCAAGCTATCCACAGATGCGAAGGCTTTTGAAATAGCCAATTCAATTTTTGATTTTTCAAATGGAACTCTTGTTCCATCTCTTTTAATAATTTCCATATTTTCCTCTGTTTTTCTAATACTATATCTTGTATATTTTCTTATCAACTGATAATTATGATACCATATATAGTATGTTTTTGAAAAGAAATACAGAAATTTAACAAAGCCTATATTCTGCGGTTTACACAAAATATAGGCTAAATTTTACACTTTTTTAGTTATATTTATATATATTTATAAAATATCTCTAGTTTGCAAATAATAGTCATATTCTCTATTTTTTACAACTACGGTGTCGGATAATATATCCATAAGTGATTGTTTTTTTGGAGCAAAGGCAATTATTAAATACAAAATTACAAATTTATTTTGGACATATCTTCCGAATGTTTCACGTGAAACAACTTGGCCTAGGCTTAGTTTTTCTCCATTAATTGCTACTACCCTTATATTTGTAATCATTTTGCCCAAGGTTTGACCATCATTAAAATAGGTCATAAGAGTGAAATATGCTAGGGTAATTATCCAGCTGATAATAGCAAATATTCCTATACCGTTAAAAATGTTAACATCAGCACCTATTAGGTTTTCAATAATACTAGCAATGGCATTGGCAACTAGCATATCAATAGCAAACGCCAATAGCCTTATAAAAAAACCTGCATAATAAAAGTCAGTTCTTATATCTCTTTTATCTAAAACTTGGACTTCACTCATAGTAGCCTCCGTAAAGGTACATTGGTTTATTAGCCTCATTTCCCATAAATTCTTTTAAGATTTGTAGGTCAGATTCTGGTTTATTTGTAAGAGATTTAAATGCTGGTAGGTATTTTGCAAAAGAGCTCATTAGTTCATTTTTTTCAAATACCATAGGATCATTTAATTTATATTTTTCTGTAATATCAGCTACTGCATCATCTAGGTCGCCTATTTCATCTACTAAACCATTTTCCACAGCTTGGCTACCATCATAGATCCTACCATCGGCAAGTTTTCTCACTTCTGATTCGCTCATGTCACGGCCATCTGCTACAACTTTTACAAATCTTCCAAAGGCACTATCTACTAGACCTTGAAGATATTCTTTTTCTTCCGCATTCATATCACGGCCAAAGGTCCCTGCATCTTTCATTTTGCCAGTAGTTACATTTTGTTCTTTGATGCCATATTCTTCAAATAAACCTTCTAGGGAATATGATTGCATAATAACCCCGATAGATCCAGTAAAGCTTTCATTTGATGCATAAATTTTATCGCATGGAGCTGATATATAGTATCCACCACTTGCAGCTAGCTCTTGCATAACAGAATACACTGGAATGTCTTTTGCTTTTATTTGCTCAACTTTTTTTGCAATGCGTTCGCTGGCATAAACTGATCCACCTGGAGAGTTTACGTGTAAAATAACAGCCTTAATTGTATTATCCTCTAGGACTTCATCTAGTTTTTCTACTATAAAATCATTTGTTTCATTTTTTGCTATCATTCCATCTACATTTAAGACCATAATTCTTTGTAGGGCATTGTTTCCATATAAAACTTCATCTTCTGCTCCCATAAGTCTTTGGCGGGCCTCTCTGTACACATTAGCGTCCCTGAATTCTTTTGTATTTTCTGACCTATTAGTAAAAATAGATATTAAAAATACTAACAGGGCCAAGCCGGCAGCTAACCATCTTTTTTTGTTACTAGTTTGCATAATTCCTCCCATTTTTAAAAATTTATTATAAACTATTGTTATTATTATAACATAATTTATAATTGTTTTATTTTTTATTTTAAGTATAATTATAGTGCATGACAGTTATCGTTAACACTAAGAATAATTGTAATGTATAGGCCATTGTGGCCTATTTACATATATTATATGTAATATTATATCCAAAAAAAAACTGCCCATTATCTAGGGCAGTTTTTTCTTTGGCTAATCTTCACTTGATGTGTTGCCTTCAGGATCTTGGCCCGGCATTTCATCTATATTTTCATTTATAGGTGGTAAATCATTTATTTCTGTATTTTCATCATCTAAATCATTTAAATCCACATCTGTATTTTCTCTAATTTCTTCCTTATCAATAGGGTCAGCTTCCTTACGGTTTAAAATTTCCATAAATTCTTCGCCTGTGATAGTTTCTTCTTTTAGTAAGAAATCAGAAATTTCGTGAAGTTTGTCCATATTTTCTTTTAAGATTTCAATTGCTCTCATGTGGGCTTGGGTAATGATTGATTGTACTTTTTCATCAATTTTATTTCCCGTACCACTTGATACAATTAGATTTCTTTCTCCTCCAAGGTATCTACCATGGATTTGTTCTAGTTGCATAAAGTCAAAATCTTCATCCATACCATAAATTGTAACCATTGATCTTGCCATAGCTGTTGCTCGTTCTATGTCATTGCTTGCACCAGTAGTTTTTGTATTAAATACTAGCTCTTCAGCAGAACGACCACCAGCAAAGGTACAAATTTCATCAAATAGTTCTTGCTTGGTCATGATATATTTTTCATCTTTATCAACTGTCATTGTATAACCCAATGCCCCGCCAGTTCTTGGTACAATTGTAATTTTTGTAACAGGAGTCTTGTGGGTTTGAATTGCTGCTACTAGGGCGTGGCCAACTTCGTGGTAGGCAATAATTTTCTTTTGATCATCAGAAATCACTGCATTTTTCTTTTGTTGACCTGCAATTACAACTTCGATTGATTCTTCTAGGTCTTCTTGGGTTAATTTTTTACGTCCTTCACGTACTGCACGCAAAGCACCTTCGTTTATTATATTTGCAAGATCCGCACCTGATGTACCTGCTGTTCTTCTTGCTATTTCTTCATAGTCGATATTATCTTCACGCTTGATATTTTTAGCGTGAACCTTAAGAATATCTTCACGACCTTGCTTGTCAGGAAGTTCTACTTGAACTTGTCTATCAAAACGTCCTGGACGTGTAAGGGCTGGGTCTAGTATTTCTGGTCTGTTTGTCGCAGCCAAAAGTACTACTCCCTCAGTTGCATCAAAACCATCCATTTCGTTTAATAATTGGTTTAGTGTTTGTTCACGTTCATCATTTCCAGAAAAACCACCAGTATCACGTTTTTTACCAATAGCATCGATCTCATCTATAAATACAATACATGGAGCTTTTTCTTTGGCTTGTTTAAATAAGTCACGTACCTTACTAGCACCAAGACCAACAAACATTTCTACGAATTCTGAACCAGATATTATGAAAAATGGTACACTTGCTTCACCAGCAACCGCTTTTGCTAAAAGTGTTTTACCTGTTCCTGGAGGTCCTACTAAAAGCACTCCCTTTGGAACTTTTGCACCAATTTCTTTGTATTTTCCTGGATTGTGAAGAAAGTCTACGATTTCAAATAAAGAATCTTTTGCTTCTTCTTGGCCAGCTACATCCTTAAAAGTTTTTCCTGTTTTATTTTCCACATAAACCTTGGCATTTGATTTTCCAAAATTCATGAAATCTGCGCCACCACGGCCTCCCATGGTTTTTGTAAGAGATCTTGATGCAAAATAAAATATTGCATATAGGAATAATAAAGGCAGGATTGATGTTAGAAATATAGTCAACCATGGATTCATAGTTGTTTCTATTTTCCTACTAAAGGTTAGCTTATCATTATTTTTCTTAGCTTCTAAAAGCCTATCTGTAAGGTCTGTATCAGCCCACAAACCAGTTTCATAAGTTTCTTCTTTGCCATCTACTACTGCTTTAAAAGTGTATTTTGTTTCATCTTTGAAAACTTCAGTTACCTGATCTTTTTCAATCATAGTAACAAATTGGCTATAGCTTACCTCTTTTGCTCCATCTTGGTTAATTACTGGATTTAATGCAAATCTAATTACAATATAAAGAATTATTGCAATTATCCAATAATACAAAAGGGGTCTATTAGATTTATTTTTCTTATCACTCATCTTATAGTCCGCTCCTTGAGATATAATTATCTAAAAGTACATCAAGGGCTCCTAATTCATCAATTATTGTTTGTAAGTTAACATCTATCTCACCTGTTGGGATGTCTGTTCTGATTTGGTCAAAGTAAGATCCAACCTTATCAGCCGCTTTTTTCCCTTTTTCAGTTAATTCTACGTTTACAACTCTCTCATCTTCTTCAGATCTTATTCTTGTTACAAACCCTTGTTTTTCTAATTTTTTGCAAATATTTGAAATATTTCCTCCGGTTACACCAATGGCCTTTCCTAAGTTTCCTATAGAAACAGCTTCCTTATTGGCATAAAGGGTAATTAGCATTTTAAGTTGCAAGGTTGTAATACCCAATTCTTGGGCTGTATCTTGCAATAAAATATCAATTTTATGTGAAATCTCCCTAATCATAGAGAAAATAGAATTATTAAATTCAAAAAAATCAATATGTTCTGCTGCCATAACTCCTCCTGGATTTTTTAATCTTTTTTATTTATTTTACATATTATTTTAGATTTTTCAATCTAAAAAATACTATTTTTTATATATTTTTTATTAAAAATATTATTAGGCCTTAAAATATAATTTTACCACATTTCCTTGGAAAACTTACCACTTTCTACTAAAGTAATGTATTTTGCTGCATCAAGGGCTGCAACTTGTCCTTGGCCTGCCGCCTTATTTATTTGATATGGTCTGCCTGCTATGTCTCCTGCGGCGTAAAGTCCGCGGATATTTGTTCGGCAATTATTATCAATTATTATATGCTCATCATTAGTTTTTATGGATGGAACAAGTCTTTCTGGTTTTGAAGAGTCTCTGATTATAAAAAATCCATCTGCTTCTATTTCCTTGCCAGATTTAAATTTTAGGGTGGTTGGATTGTTTTCTCCCACAAACTCTACCGGAATTTCTCCATTTATAACTTCAATTTCATCGTTAAGTTCAGGATTTTCCTTATACATATTTACATAAATAAGTTTATCAACTACTTCAGATGTATAATTTGCTTCCTCGACTGATTCTTCGTTGTAGCCGATTAAGACAACTTTTTTGCCCTTATAAAAACTTGCATCGCAGGTGGCACAATATGAAACGCCCTTGCCAAAAAATTTGTCTTCGCCGATCAAATCTTTTTTAAGTTCTATACCTGTTGCTACAATTACAGATGTAGCTTCAATCATCTTATCTCCCTTTAGGATTATGGCAAAGTAATCTCCCATGGCATAGATTTGTTGGACTTTTTCTGTGGATTTTTCTATATCGTGGCCTTCAAGAGTTTTTTTGAAATTTTCATTTAATTCTGCTCCACTTATGGTTCCAAAACCCAGATAATTTTTAATCCCCTCAGTTTTAGATATGGCCGGCGAATCTAATCCAAATACTATTACGCTTTTATTTCTTATGCTAGCATTAACAGCGGCGCTAAGTCCTGCTGGACCCGCGCCTATTATTGCTAAATTATATCTCATTATAAATATTTTCCTATTGCTTGTTCTAGGACATCTTTTGATTGGAAACCTACAAGAGTTTCTTGTAACTTACCATCTTTAAAAATCATTAGGCTTGGAACTGCATTTACATTATATTGGCTAGCAATTTCTTCTGCCTCATCTACATCTACTCCATAGATTGGATAATCTACTTCACTTGCTAATTCTTCTAAAACTGGCTTTTGCATTTTGCATGGTCCACACCATGTTGCATTAAAATCTACCAGGCAAAGTCCATTGCCAGCTTCAACTTCATCTCTAAATCCTAATGTATCTAATTCACGCATTTTTTTCTCCTTTATTTTTCTTATGTATTTGCAGGAAGTTTTATATTAAGTTTTTTCCTGCTGTTAAGAGTTGAAGTTTAGTTTTGTTCTACTAAACCTCTTACTTCCATAACTGGTAGTGAGTATATTATACCCTTATTTTCTTCTATTAAATTCATCTGTTCATATATGGCATCGCGGATTTTTTCTACTAGGTCTTTTTTAACTAGCATGATTACTATATCTTTTTCAGGCTCTATATTCATATTTAGTAAAATTGACTTTACTTCTTTTGCAGAACCACGTCCGTGAACTAGGGTAGCACCCCTTGCACCATTTTCTTGGGCAATGTGGACTGCTTTTTGACCTTCATGGCGGTCTACAATTACATAAAGCGCTACATAATCTATATCATAATTCAAATCATCTTCTCCTTTATAATCAAGTGGCGATGTAAATGCTATACCTGTATTGGTTTTATTTAACTTTTCACTTAAGTCATCAAGTATTTTTTTTACACTTTCATCATCCAAAATGGCCATTACAATTTCTTTTCTTATTTTATCTACATGAAGCATATTTGAAATCGCATCTGTAGCTGATCCATAGCCATACATGCAAGAAATTGCCTTTGCCCCATCATCTTGTAAAACTTTCATAAAATCGCTGCCAAGACCTCTTGGCAAAATTACTCTTAAAAACTGCATTATCTACTTCCTTTCTTATAAAGGTAGCCCAAGATCATTATTGTAAGAACTGGCATCATAGTTACAAAAGAAATTACTCCAAAACCATCTGCTACATTGCCTGCCACTCCCTGGCAAAAGGCCAAAATAAATGTCGCAGTCATAGGTCCTGATGCTACTCCTCCTGAGTCAAAGGCAATCCCTACAAAAATTTGCGGAATTTTAAGTGATAGCAATAGTGAAATCAAAAATCCTGGGATAATAACCATCCAAAGGGCAAAATTTTCTGAATTTATCCTAATAATTGCAAGCATAACTGCACTTGCAACTCCAATTGATAAGGCCCTTAAAATACTTTTTCTTTTTATGGAACCACCGGTTACATCCTCAACCTGCTCAGATAATACGGCAACGGCTGGTTCTGCGAGAACTACAACCAGTCCCATTACAAATCCTATTAGGGGTAAAAATTTGGATTCTCTAAGACCTTCGCCCAACACTCTGGCAAGCTCCATAAATCCAGCCTCAACTGAGGTCAAAAATACTATTAGACCCATATAAGTATATAGCAAACCAAGTAAAATTTCTGTTAACTCGTATTTTGCTAGCTTAAAATATTTGGCATTCATTATGATAAACACTAGGGCAATAGGCACTATTGCAAAGCTTGCATTTTTTAGTCCACTCATGAGGGCTGAACCATGGTCTGCTGCTTGGATTTCAAAATTATTTTCTCCCACTGAAAGGCTCATTAAAATCCCTGCAATAATTGGGCCGGTAGAAGCTATGCCTACCAAGCCAAAGGAGTTATCTTCGCTATAATCACCCTTTAAATTTGCAACACCAAGTCCAAGGGCAATTATAAATGGAGTTGTCATCGCTCCAGTGGTAGCTCCTGATGCATCAAAGGCAATGGCATGGCCTGTGTAATTTGCCAAATACATAAGGGCAAAAATAAGTAAATATACAATCCACATTAATTTTGAAATTGAAATCTCTTTAAAAATCCTAAATAGACCAGTTGCAATCATTATTCCCACCCCTATAGAAATAATTGCAACTATAAGCCATAGTGAAAGTCCAATAGCTTGGGTAATTTGATTGGCCAAAATTAATAGGTCTGGTTCTGCCATTGAAATTACAAATCCTATAAAAATACCAAATATAACTACTTTTATGATTTTATCAAACCTTGCCAAAAAATCTCCCATCATAGAACCAATTTTAGAAATAGAAAGGTAAACTCCTGATAGAAAAATTGAAAGTCCTATGATGACCCCAAAAGATCCTAGGATAAATTTTATAAGCAAATCACTTGCTAATCCTACAAAAAAATTAAGGACAAAAACAAAAAAAACTATGGGCAAAACAGCCTTAGTGTTTTCTTTTGTATAATCTAAAAATATAGGCGTCTCCTTTTATTTTTTAAAAAAAGAGGCAATCTTTCGATTGTCTCTTTTAAGATAAATGTTTAGTTTCAGTCTTATCTTTATTCAGCTGCTGCTTGGCTTGCTGTAATTATTGCTGTTTCGTAAACGTCATCTGTTGAGCATCCACGAGATAGGTCATTAACAGGTGCATTTAAACCTTGTAGGATAGGTCCTATTGCTTTAAATCCACCAAGTCTTTGAGCAATTTTGTATCCGATATTTCCTGCTTGTAGGTCTGGGAAAATAAATACATTTGCTTGTCCAGCTACATTTGAATCAGGAGCTTTTTTGCTAGCTGTTGTAGGATCAATTGCAGCGTCAAATTGTAATTCACCATCAATTGCAAGGTCTGGAGCTAGTTCTTTTGAGATTTTTGCAGCTTCTGCTACTTTATCAACTAGTTCGTGTTTTGCAGAACCCTTTGTTGAGAATGATAGTAGGGCTACTTTTGGATCGATACCAAATAATTTTGCTGTGTTAGCAGATTCTACTGCAACTTCTGCCATCTCTTGAGCTTCTAATGTAATATTTACAGCAACATCAGAGAATACGTATTGTTCTCCATTTTCTCCAACCATAATCATAACACCTGATACTCTAGAAACACCTGGTTTTGTTTTGATAAGTTGTAGGGCTGGTCTAATTGTATCACCTGTTGTTCCAACAGCACCTGATACCATTCCATTTGCAAGACCAGTTTTGACCATCATAACACCATAGTAGTTTGTATTTTGAAGCATTTTTTCTGCATCTTCTCTTGTATTTTTACCTTTTCTAAGTTCTACAAATTTTTCTACAAACTCATCATAGTGGCTATCATTTGCAGGGTCGATAATTTCTAAATCACCAAGATTAAGTCCGTTTTCGTCAGCTGCCTTTTGAATTTCATCTTTGTTTCCTAAAACGATTGGTTTAATTAATCCTTCTTCATTGTGACGGATAGCTGCTTCTAAGATTCTTTTGTCAGTTCCTTCTGGAAATACTATTGATAATTCTTTGCCTTCTACTGCTTTTCTAGCTTGTTCTAAAATTGTTGAGCTCATTTTTCCTCCTAAATTCATTCAATTGTCTTTTTAATATTAATACCCAAAAAAATTATAAATATCAAATTATTCTTATTTGCCACGTGCCTTTTGCAGTGCAGCTTCTTCTTGCTGGGAAATTTCTCCTCGGCTTTGACCATTTGAAATTTCTTTTAAATAAATAGTGGATCCGTCCTTGCCATAGATGCTAGTTAAAATAATTCCATTATGGAAATTATCTAGCAAACAAAGGCAAAATGATAGTTCACTTGTATCCCCATCGAAGGCATTAAAATGAACAACGGACATATTGCTAATGGAGCCCATGGTTGTGTCCTTAGCCTCTAGCGACCTTTGGTCAACTGATTTTAATTGTTGGTTTGATAATTCGATTTGGTCATTTAATTTTAAAAGTAATTCTTCAAGGTTGACCTCTTCGCTAGTTCCTCTTAAGAGGTGGTCGTAGCGATTTTTTTGCCTTCTTAATTTATTATTCATAGACTGAATCATGGCAAATTCTACTACGACAAGAATTGCCAAAATTCCTAATAATACGTAAACTACTGTCATTTGTTCCTTCTTTCAATAATGTCTAGATTTTTTTGATATAGATTTTTTGCAAGCCTAGTTTTTTCATCAAAATCATATGATAACTCTGTTTGGTCTAAATTTATTTTTATAGTTGCAAAGGAAGATAATATTGCCTGATATAGCAAGTCATTTGAAATTTGACCGTCTGTAAGGGTAGATTTTTTGCCATTTTCTAGAAAAAAACTTATTTCATCCAATGATTTCATATTACCATCCACCATTGAAATAAGAGGTCGTGCTGCATTTTTATAATCAATTTCCTTTGCCTCTTTGTTTTTTATCTTATCCATAAGAGCATTAAAATTATCTACATCATCTTGCATAAATTTTTCGTACTGCTTGGATATATGGAGTAATGTTTCACGTGAAACGTTGGCTTTTTTATTAAGACTTTCAAAATCATCCTTATCCATCATTAGGCAAAGATTTATAGCAAGATTTGATATTAGAATCAATATTGCTCCACCACCAGGATTTGCATCAGCTTTTCGACTTTGACTTATGAGGGTGGCAACATCCATATCAATTAGTTTCATCTTTTATCCTATTATATAGGTTTTCTATATCTTCTATAGAAAAACAATCAAAGGTTACCTTATATGATTTTCCTGCTTTACTTATTGCTACCTTAGATCCCACTTCATCCATAAATTTTTCTTCTAAATCTTCTACTAAAATTTGGTCGATGTTTGGCCCGTAAGTTTTTTTGTTAGAGTCTTCTTTTTCATCATATATTTTGGTCTTAGTAGTTTTCTTTTCCACCTTACGTATATTTGTTCTACCATTTATAAAGTCATTTAGGGTAAGGCTTCTTTGGTTATTGTCAGTTATTGATAAAAGTGTTCTAGCTTGGCTTGGAGAAATTTTGCCATCATCTAGGGCTTTTTTCTCCACATCAGTAAGATTTAAAAGTCTTAAAGTGTTTGCTATATACGACCTTGATTTACCCATGGTTTTTGCGATTTGTTCTTGGGTCATATTATGGTCTTCCGATAATTTCTTATAGGCATTTGCTTCTTCTAGGGCCTTTAAATCTTCTCTTTGGACATTTTCTACCAAAGAAAGTATTTCTACATCTTTTTTTTCATAATCACGGATAATGGCATCAATTTCTTTTAAGCCCGCAATTTTGCTTGCCCTAAATCTTCTTTCACCTGCGATAATTTCATAATTGTCATTTACTTTTGAAACCACAATTGGATTTAGCAAACCATATTCTTTTATAGATGCTGCTAGATCATTTATTGCATCATCATCAAAGTGCTTACGGGGTTGGTTAGTGCGTGCTTTGATTTTATCTAAGGCAATTTTTTCTATCTTGTCAGATGGATTTACTTTTTCAATTGTTTCTAAATCTTTTTTTATTTCTTTGTCATAGGCTTTATTTAAAGAATAATTTGTATTTTTTTCTTCTTTTTTATTTACTTCCGGAATCAGGGAATTCAATCCACGTCCCAGGGTTCTTTTATTTGACATCTATTCTCCCTTTCTATTTTCTTCATTATTTATTATTTCATTTGCAAGGGCAATATATGCAACAGAACCTTGCGATTTTGAATCATATTCGATAGTTGATAAACCGTGGCTAGGTGCTTCAGCCAAACGAGGATTTCTAGGAATCATTACCTTAAAAACATTTGTTTTAAAATAAGCTTTAACTTCTTCAACAACTTCATAGGATAAGACCGCTCTTTTGTCAAACATGGATAATAAAACGCCTTCTATTTCTAAATCCTCATTTAATTGTTGTTTGACCATATTATATGTATTCATAAGCTCACTTACACCTTCTAGGGCATAGTATTCGGTTTGAATAGGTATGATAATTGAATTACTTGCCACAAGAGCATTTATGGAAAGCAGTCCAAGAGAAGGAGGACAATCAATTAGTATAAAATCATATTTATCTTCATCTATCAATCCAAGCAAGTTTTTTAATTGACGGGTACGTTCTAGGGGATCTAGGTCAACTAATTCTACTTCTAAACCTGATAAGGCAGACTCAGAAGGTATTATATCAACCCCTGATTTTGTTTTTGTTATATAGTCTTCTATATTAATAGGATTTTCTTCAATTAAAACTTCTTTAGTATCTTCTCCGTTTTCTACTTCTAACTCTTCATTTTCTGTAGAACTATCTACTTCATCCTCTGTTTCTGAAACATCTTCGTGATTTAATTCAGGATTTTCTTCGCTAGCGTAAAATAATTCGTATAAGGAGTTTTCAATATTGTACTTATCAAGTCCTAAACCAGTTGTAGTATTTGACTGTGGGTCGATGTCAATTACCAGGACTTTTTTATCCAAGTAATTTAAGGCAACAGCCAAGTTTACAACTGTGGTTGTCTTTCCAACTCCTCCCTTTTGATTAAATACTGATATTATTCTCATATTCACCTCTCATTACAAGTATGGCTGTATCTATAATTTTCATTTTTGCTCTAAGCCTTACTCGATTTCTATCTCCATTTAATTGTAAGAGTTTTGTATATTTTTTACCATTATACATTATACCAATCCACACTTGACCCGTATGGGCATAGCCAGTGGTTGCTAGACATAAATTAGCCTTAGTTCTTTTATATAAACCTTCTAGCATTTGTATTAAAACTTCTTCACTTACTACACTGTACTCTTTTATTGTTTCACGTGAAACATTTAATATCTTTTCTTTTACTTCATCTGCATAAGTAACATAAGCTTGGTCTATAACATCTGAAGCGCCTGGAATGTCAATTATAGATGATGCAATTAATCCACCAGTTATGGATTCAGCAGTAGATACTTTTTCTGATCTATCCCTAAGCAAATTGATTAATACTTCTTCTTTTCTTATATCTTCGGTTGTTATTACATATGGACTTAGCTTTTTATTTATTAAATCAACTCCAATTTGTAATTGTCTTTGCACTTCACTTTCATCATCTGCCTTGGCTGTTATCCTCAGTATGGGACCCTCATCAGTTATATATGGACTTATAGTCGGTTCAATCCTATCTAAATCAATTCTCCTTGCCATGTCCCACTCACCTAAAAGACCAATTTTTGCTATTTTGGATTCTATTATCGCTTCTTTTGTGATATATTTAACAACTTCTTCATTAAACATATTTTTCATTTCATTTGGTGGGCCTGGCATTAAAATATATTTTGTTCCCTTTTTACTAGTTAATATACAACCAGGAGCAGTTCCTACTGTGTTTTCTAAAATAATGGCAGATTTGGGAAACATGGCTTGCTTTACATTTGATTGAGCTGATTCTTCATCTCCATTAAAAAAAGAAAGCAAAGCATGGAATGATTTTTGATCAAGCTCTACTTCATTTTCTAATTCGCAAACCTTAATTGCCATTTCTTTTGTAATATCATCAGGAGTTGGACCCAATCCTCCACTTGTGATTACATAATCAACTTCACCATCACAAGCCTTAAAGGCATCAAAAAGTCTTTTGGGGTTATCACCAATAGTTTCCATTTTGTATAAGTCGATACCAAACTCCATTAGCCTTTGGGCTATGAATTGGGAATTGGTGTCGACAATATTACCTAATAAAATCTCCGTACCGATTGAAAAAATTTGTGCTCTCATTTATTTCCTTCTATATATATAAGATTTATTCAACTCTATTTACATTAACTTCTTTTTTAAAACCTATTAAAAATTTTATCCCTATTATTATACAGATAAAACAAATAATCATTACTAGACTGGCAACATCTTGATATAAAGATAAGCCCAGTGCCAGTAAATTATTTACCAAGTGTACAAGTATAGCATCTGTAATATTTCTTCTATAGTAATATACATAGGCTAAGACCATACCCATAAAGAATGTATTTATTCCTTGGAGGATATTCAAATGATAAATTCCAAATAACAAACCATTTAAAATAATTGCAGTTTTTAGGGAATATATTTGATTAAATTTCTCAAAAACAATTCCCCTAAAAATTATCTCCTCACAAATAGGAGCAAGTATAACCACTCCTAAGAACATAATTAATATATCAACACTTGTATTTGCCTGAAAGGCTTGATTGAATTGATTTAAAATGTCATTTATCATTTGATTATCGCCTGCTAGGGTTAAAATCATAGAAATTATCAGATTGCCAAAGCCAGCAACTCCAAGTCCAATTATCACCATCTTCCACGAATCGGGTAAAAAACCTCGGTTTTTTATAGGGTTTTGATATTTATCAGGCTGGGTTTTTTTGAAAATTTTAAATCCTAGCCAAATTAAGATTAATCTTAAAAGCTGG
This sequence comes from Anaerococcus martiniensis, assembly GCF_043187485.1. Lineage (GTDB taxonomy): Bacteria > Bacillota > Clostridia > Tissierellales > Peptoniphilaceae > Anaerococcus > Anaerococcus martiniensis. The sequence goes on along the minus strand of NZ_CP171106.1, from coordinate 922,831 downwards.
CCGACAACAACTTGGTATTTAATTACATCTGTTAATATACTGGCTTCAGATCCACTAGGATTTGATGAGCTAATCATAGCTGCCAATATAATAGAAGAAATTAATTCCGTTCCATAAACAAAGAGCATAGCTAAAAATCCTATGCCCAAAAATTGCAAAACTTTTTTCATTACCTATCCTTTATTGTTTCACGTGAAACATCAAACTTATTAACGCTATTATGTTTCATGTCTCTTAAAATTTTGATAGCAAATATAAAGCAGATCAAGCCACCTATAAAAGCTATATAATAAGTTATTATATTTATATTTACAAAAAGTGCAATAAAGTTGTTTACCACGTGGACGATAATTGCATCTGTGATATTTGCTCTTTTGTAGTAAACATAAGATAGGGTTAATCCTAGGAAAAATGCATTGATGCTTTGTCCAACATTAAAGTGAATTATTCCAAATATAAGTGATGATAAAATCATAGCTGGCCCCAGCTTATAGAGTAAATTACTTTCTCTAAATAAAACACCTCTAAAATATAATTCCTCACCAATAGGAACTATGACGGCCATGCATACAAAAAATAAAATAACATCAATTAAAGCAAACCCATCAAATACATTTACTGGATGAAGGGTCTCAAAATTTATAGGGTTGCCAGCTAATATGTTTAATAAAATTCCTGTTAAAATCAAACCAAAAAAAGCATAGCCCCAACCTACTATGACCATTTTCCAAGAATCAGCTAAAAAACCTTTATTTTTCAAGTAAGGTTTTTGACTAGTTGAAAGTCTTTTTTCACGTAATTTGAAAAATAAAAATAATAAAGCAATTGTGATTATCCATTGCAAGGCTAATTTAAAATGAATATTTGCTACAGCATATTCTAGCAATGCCTTGTTTTCACTTAGGGGAATTCCAGATATAAGGCCAAGCAAGCGTATAGAAACAAAATCCATGCCTAACCAAAATCCAACTACAAGGATGGCTATTAATAAAAATTTAAAAAACTTTTTCATGGCTACTCCTTTTTATTTTTATCATACCCATATGGGTATTTATGAAAACAAAAAAGAAGAATCCTAAAGGGGATTCTTCTTTGGTAGGTTTTTGCCACGTGGATATTTTTTTTTGGTCGGATGGATTTTTTCTACTATAATGTTAACCCTGTCATTATCATCAATTTTAAATCTTTCGATTTCTTTAACTTGACCGCCCAAAATTTTTATTGCATTCTGGGCTGCTTCTAATTCCTCATCAGCTTTTGGACCCTTTAGGGCAATAAAGATTCCACCAACCTTTAAAAATGGTAAACACAATTCTGAAAGGGTGGCCATATTAGCAACTGCACGACTAACAACAACATCGAAGGATTCACGATTTTCTTTTGCAAAATCTTCCGCTCTGGTGTGGATAGCATGGGCATTAGATAAGTCTAATTTATCAATTACTTCATTCATAAAATTCACTTTTTTATTTACACTATCGACTAGGGTTAGGTCAAAGTTTTTTTCGATACGAAGTGGGATACCAGGAAATCCTGCACCTGCTCCTATGTCCAAGACCTTATTTCCTTCTTTTATATAAGGAAGAACTGAAAGTGAATCTTCAAAGTGTTTAATTTTTATCTCTTCTGGATCTGTTATACTTGTTAGATTTGTGTGAGAATTTACCTCAATTAGATAATCGCTATAAATTTCATACATTTTATTTTTGTCCACTTACTTCTCCTGTCTTAAGTCTAATTAAAAGTACATTAATGTCAGCTGGAGTTACCCCAGAAATCCTGCTTGCTTGGCCAACTGATGATGGTTTTATTTCGTTTAATTTTGCAGCTGCTTCTTTTTTAAGACCATCTATACTATTGTAGTCGAAATCTGCTGGCAATTTTTTATTTTCCAGTTTTTTAAACTTATCTATGTCAGCCATTTGTTTTGCAATATAGCCTTCATATTTGATTTCAGTTTGAACTTGGATTTGTTGGAATTTTGGAAGCTTAGGTCTATCCTTATCAAAAATTGCTACTGATTCATAGTCAAGTTCTGGACGTTTGATAAGACTATATAGGCTAACTCCTGTTAAAATTGGGTTGGTACCAATTGATGCTAATTTTTGATTCGTTTCATCTGTTGGGGTTAGAATAATGTTTTTAAGTCTTTCTTTCTCGTCATTTATGGCCTTATACTTATCAACCATTTTTTGGTATCTTTCTTCACTTGCCAGTCCAATTTTATATGCTTTTTCAGTTAACCTTTGGTCGGCATTATCTTGGCGCATGGTTAGGCGGTACTCGCAACGGGAAGTCATCATCCTATAAGGTTCATTTGTACCCTCAGTTACAAGGTCATCAATTAAAACTCCTATATAAGCATCTGACCTATCTAAGATAAATGGATCTTCTCCTTTTATTTTTAGAGCTGCATTAATACCTGCGATTAAGCCTTGACCAGCTGCTTCTTCATAGCCAGATGATCCATTAATTTGTCCAGCAAAATAAAGACCCGAATATGCTTTTGATTCTAGGGTAAGATTTAATTCTCTTGTATCAATCATATCGTATTCAATAGCATAGGCTGGACGCATAATTTTTGCATTTTCCAGACCCTTAATGGTCTTATAAAAATCCATTTGCACTTCTTGAGGTAGGGAAGATGATACTCCTTGGACATATATTTCATCCGTAGATAAAGATTCAGGTTCAAGAAAAACTTGGTGGATATTACGGTCTTCAAAACGAATCATTTTATCTTCTATAGATGGGCAGTATCTTGGACCAATACCATCAACTTTTCCGCCATAGATAGGGGAGCGGTCGATATTTGCCATTATAATTTCTTTTGTAGCAAGGGTGGTGTAGGTCAGATAGCAATCGTATTGCTTGTGGTCTGAGAAATCTTTGCCCTCATTTTCAAAGGAAAATGGTATGATTTCTGTATCCCCAGCTTGAACTTCAGTTTTTGTAAAATCTATAGTCTTACGGTCAATTCTTGCGGGTGTACCAGTTTTGAAACGACGTAAGAAAAATCCCATTTCTTCTAAACAATCAGATAGATAGGTTGCAGCTGATAAACCATGAGGACCGGAAACTTTTTCAAAATCTCCCATAAGAATTTTTCCGTTTAAGTAGGTACCTGTACAAACTATGACAGCCTTGCAAGGAAAAATTGCTCCCTCGATTGTTTCACATGAAACAATTTTGCCATCCTCATAATTTATCTTATCTACTTCTTGCTCAAAGATGTCAAGATTTGGCTCATTTTCCAAAACCTTTTTCATTTCTTCGTGGTATTTTCTTTTATCAGCTTGAACACGTAGTGAATGTACAGCTGGTCCTTTGGAAGTATTTAACATACGGGATTGGATAAAGGTTTTATCAATGACCTTTGCCATTTCTCCTCCCAAGGCGTCTAGTTCACGCACCAAGTGACCTTTTCCTGTTCCTCCAATATTTGGATTACAAGGCATATCTGCTATTGATTCCAAGGATGTGGTTAATATTAAAGTTTTCATGCCAAGTCTTGCGGCAGCAAGTCCAGCTTCACAACCTGCATGGCCCGCACCGATGACTACGACATCATAGCTACCGTGTATATATTTATTATTTTCCAACGCAAAACTCCTTAAAGACCTTATCCATTATTTCATCTGAAACTGACTCACCGATTATAAGTCCCAAATCATCATAGGACCCACGTAAATCTACTTCTACTGCATCAAGGGGTATGCCCATTTTAATGTCAGTAAGCGAGTCATCAAGTTTTTTGCCAGCTTGATTTAATAATCTTTCGTGGCGGGTATTTGTAATTAAAATGGATTCACGATTAACTTCGCTTGTATCAAAAATTTCTGTAATTGTTTCTTCTAATTTATCGATACCAATATTTTCTGTCATAGATGTTTCTATAATAGGCAAGTCAATATTATCAAAAATTGCCCTATCAAATTTTTGGTCTAGGTCAGTTTTATTTAAGATAATGATAGAATTTTTGCCCTCGATTAGGTCAAGGATTTTTTGATCTTCCTTATCAAATTCCCTTGATGTATCAAATAAGGCAATGATTAAATCAGAAGATTTTGAAATTTCTATTGACTTATCCACACCAATTTTTTCTACCACATCATCAGTATCGCGGATACCTGCTGTATCATTTATTTTTAGGGTAAAGGACCCCAGATTTATATATTCACTAATCAAATCACGGGTTGTGCCAGGTATGTCTGTAACAATGGCACGATTTTCTTTTAATAGGGCATTAAGTAGGGAAGACTTACCTACATTTGGTTTTCCTAAAATTGTAGTATTTATCCCTTCTCTGATAATTTTCCCTTTATTTGAAGTATTAAGTAGTTTATCAATCCTAGCCTTAGCCTCATCCATATATTTTATAATTTCATCAGGTGATAGGTCCTCGCCATCTTCTGTAAAGTTTATAGAATATTCCAAACGAGATAGGGCTTCTAGTAGAGATTTACGAATTGCTTCAATTTCATTTCTCAAAGACCCATTTAATTGGTTAATGCCTTGGGCTTGGGAAAGATCATTAGTAGAATTGATTATATCTAAAACTGCTTCTGCCTGTGACAAATCTATACGGCCATTAAGGAAGGCACGCTTGGTAAATTCACCAGGCTCAGCCAGAACTGCACCCTTATCTAAAAGAAGATTTAAAATCTTTTTTACAGATATAAAAGAACCATGGCAATTAACCTCTACTATGTCTTCTCTAGTATAGGTCCCAGGACCTGCCATAAAATTTACCATAACTTCATCGATAATTTCCCCATTATCGACTATATTTCCATAGCGCATCCTGCGATTATCTTTTTTGACATCTATTGGCCCACCATGGATAGGCTCAAATATTTGATCAATTATTTCTTTGCTTTTATCCCCACTCATCCTAACAATGGATATACCACCAGTACCTGTTGGAGTAGAAATAGCTGCGATTGTAGCATCACTCATAATATTTTCCTTTCATAGTACGATTGTATCCACTACTTTGACTAGTGGTTATTAACATAAAGATTATAGTAGAAAATTAGTAAAAGTCAACATTTGTTGGTAGAAAGTAATCCAATAGCATATAAAACCATATTAAATTATCAAACTTAATAAAAATTAAAAAAAGCAGTCAATAGCGACTGCTTTTTATTATAAAACTGTTTTAAAATTAACTTTAACCTTATCCTTAAAGGTGTTATAAATTAAAGTCCTTTTTAAAACTTCATCTAAAAATTCGTCCAGTTTTTCTCCTTCTAAAAAAGAGAAGAAGTAAACATCTACTTCTAGTTTTTCTATCAAACCTGGATCTTCATAACCTATTACATTTAATAAATACATGGGATTTGAGATTTCTAAGTCCGCCTTAGCTTCTATATCTTGGAGAATTTCCCCATGTTTTTTTGCTACTTTCATCATGGTTAGCAAAATCTCTGAAACAATTGATGATACAAATAAATCTATAGACGTAAATTCATCATTTTCCGAATCAAAGGATATGGCTTGGTCGACACTTGTGGATGTTTTTTCGTTATAAACTTTAACATCTTCATCAAAGACCACCGCCCTAAATGATTTGGAAAAATAATTTATATCATCATTCATAGTCAGCTCTCAATCTATCCCTTGCTTCTACCATAGATCCCACTTTGGCTTTTATATTCTCGTATTCATTTACAGGCCTATTAGAAAATGTTGCAAAGCCACAATCAGGATTTAGCCATAGATTTTCTTTATCAATATAAGTTAGAGCTTCCTTGGCCCTGTTATATATTAGATCTACATCTTCTTTTTCATCAAATCTAGGATTTAGGACACCAAGTCCTAGAATCATCTTATTTTTTATTCTATCATCTGCTAAGAGAGATTTTAACTCTCCTGCCCTTGGTGTGGAAAACTCTAGGGCAAGCAAATCTGCATTTATATCAGAAAATAAATCAAGAAGTGGTGTATAAGGGCCTTCAAGTAAGATACTTTCATCCTTGCTCCAATTGCCCCTGCAAACGTGCATGGAGGCTATAGATTTTTCCCTATCTATGCCATCCATAACACTTTTTATAAGGTGAGTTGCAAATTCTAATTCTTCTGTCGGATCTTTTCTTTGGGATAGGGAAGCACACATAAAGGTCCTTGGCCTACCTTCTGTAAAAACTATCTCTGTTAGAACTGGCTCATCAAATTGGATGACATCAACACCTATTTCTTGTAATTTTGCTATCTCTTTTTTAAAGATTTTTATTATATCTTCACCCAAGTCTTCCTTACTATCATAGTAATTTGAGCTAACATTTGCTAGCCACATACTACGGGTTACAAGGTATGGGCCTGGCAAGGTAATTTTTACAGGTCTATCGGTAAAAGATTTTAATTTTTTAAGCTCACTTGCTACTATATCGCCTGTGTATTCTACTTTACCCGTACAAATAGCATTTTTTATGGAAGAAGCTGGTACATCTAAAGTATTTAAAATATTTTCAAATTCTCTTTTATCATCCACATAATCAAGCATCTCAGCCATAGACATTTGAGAAACTCCGCCAAGTTTTTCAGATATAAAAGAAACGTAGTTGTCTCTAGCTATTTCTCCACTTGTTATTATATCTATATCTAAATCTTCTTGGAGTTTTACAACTTCTTTTGTTTTCTCATCTACTAATTTTTCGTAAGTTTCTTGATCTATTAAGCCTGCGCTAAGTTTCCTACGGGCCATTAATATTTCATGGCCCCTAGGCATGGATCCTATAAGAGATGTTTTAAATAAATTAGTTTTCACTATTAAAACCTTGGATAAAGTTTCCTATATATTCATTTGCCTTTGTAATTTGTTCAAAACCTTCACGTCTACCTGGCATCCATTCTGTAAGGCCTTCTAGGTCCATGATTTCTTTATCTTCTTCTTTGTTATAATCCATTTTAAACATGATGTCATCAAATTCTTTAATGTCTTCATCAGCTACTTCTGGGTTAAAGGTAAAGATGCAGTGGTCAAAGTAATCTGTTTTTGATAAAACTTCTATTTCGTTTTTATCAATTGTTCCATCAGCAACCCAAGCATCATAGTTTAAATCTAGGCAAAAACTTGCATCTACTTCATCATTTAATAAGGCTTTCATACTATCTAGCTCACCACCAACGTGATCACCGTGTAGTCCCACACCTATATCAAATCTTTTTTCTTCATAGTCTTTTTCAAATTCTAGGCCATTTTTGTGCAAGTGATAAATTGGTATAAGTCTTGCTTGGGGAGAGTCTATAGCTCCAAAACCTATTGTTTTACCCTTAAGGTCAGCTATATCATTAAATTTATCCTTTTTAACTACTAGATATGTTTGACGGTCTCTGTCAGTATCTCTCATAGAAGCAATTTTTTCTTTTTCATCAAGTCTAAGTCTTGCATCAAGTTGGGCAAGTGGGGAGTTCCAAGCTACATCTATGTCTCCATTAACTAAGGCATCTACTTGCAACTTATAGTCTTTAAAGAAAACAGGCTCGATTTCTGCTCCATTTTCCTTATAGAATTTTTCTATCATTTCCCAAATTACAGTAACACGTGGTGCGTAAATTACAGCTCCAACTTTTAATTTATTCATTAAAAAACCTTCCTTTTTGATTCAGTATTAAAGTAATGGTTGGCCTGTGATAGCTCTTCCTAGCCAAACATTTAAAATATCTAATGATGGAGCCATGATTTGTCCTGCATAGGCATCTCTCATTAGTCTTTCTATTTCTGACATTCTATTATAGGTTTTTCCGCCACCTACTCTCATTGCAAGATTAGATGATTCGATTGCTCTTTCAATTGCACAAACTCTTGCTGCAATAATTTTTGCTACAGCATCTTCTTCACCATCAACCAATGATCTTGCTGCAAGCTCTGTTATAGCTTTTGAGCTTAAAGCATTAGAATAAATTTTTGCAAGGTGAACTTGTACTGTTTCTATATTAGCAAGATTTGATCCATCTGGATATTTTCTATTTAAGGCATAGTCATTTGTAACATTTGAAAGTCTTAAGTTAAGTCCTGTATAAACGCTAGCCAGACCTAAAATGAAGTATGGAGCTACTATATTAAATACTTGAGCTTCTCCAGAACCTTCCTCACCTATACGGTTAACTTCTGGTAGAGTCACTCCATTTATTTGCATTGGGCAAGAAACATTTCCTCTCATACCTAGACCCTTCCAGTGATCCATTTTAAATTCTAAACCTTCACTGTCAATTGGTACTATCCAGTTATTTATAGCTCCTTCTTTTTCAGTTGATGGGGTTAAAATTAAGTAATAACTTGCATGTGTTGCACTTGTTACCATGGATTTAACACCATTAAATACATATTCGCCGTTTTCTTTCTTTTCTACTTTTACTTCTGGAATATAAAAGTGAGTTCCTGTTCCAAATTCAGAATAAGCAAGTGCCATAAAAACGTTATTTTCTACAATATCATTTACAACACGTTTTTTAAGTTCTTCATTTCCTTCATTTAAAACTGTCATTAAAGCTACGTTATGCATCATATAGCATAAACCTGCTGTTGGGTTACTTTCAGCAAAAGCCATTACAGCTTGTTGATGCTCAACAGCTGTTTTTCCTAGTCCACCCATTTCTTCTGGGATTAAGAGCTTAAAGTATCCTGCTTTTCCCATTTCTTCAAAAGATTCTACAGGGAATCTGCTTTCCTCATCACTACTACGAGTGTATGGCTCGATGTGTTCTTTAGCAAATTGTTTTGCTTCTTGGTAAAAATCCATATTTAACCTCCTAAAAAATATCGTTTACATTTATATAATATCAAGTTACTGTTAAAATGTCCACAATTTTATACAATATTTTTTGTAAAATATTAATTAATATTAACTATCTTATATATCAAAGTACTGAGACATTTATTTTTTAAACAAAAAAAGCAGTCAATATGACTGCCTTTTTTATTCTTCGCTATCATCCACATAGTCAACAACTATATATCTTTTTGGTTCCATGCCTTCTGAGTGGCTTGTTATATTTGGATATTTGCTGATTTCTTCGTGGGCTAATCTTCTTTCGTAGGAATTCATGTATTTTAAGTTCCAAGGTTTTTTGCTTCTTTGAACTTTTCTTGCTGTATCTGCTGCAAGTTCTACAATTTTTTCGTCCCTGCGTTTTTTGTAATTGTTGATATCTATATTTACTCTTAGGTTATTTGCTCTTGAGTCGATGGATTTTCTAACTAAAAGTTCAATTGCATCTAGGGTTGCTCCACCTTTTCCAATTGCTATTCCAGTGTCTTCTTCAGCAACTTTTGCATCAAGTTTTATGATAGAACCTTCTAGGTTGCCGTATACACTTGGGTTTTCAAAGTGCATTTCTTTTAGGATATTTTCTAGAAATTCTTTGGCTTTGTAGAATTTTTCTATGTCTGTTTGTTGTTTTTCTTGGGCAATAGTTGGTTTTGCTTCTACTTTAAAGTCTTCTGCTAAATCAGATGATTTTTCTTTTTTTTCTTCATCTTTTAAATCTTCTTCAGAGTTTTCAAGGTCTACTTCTGAATTTGATTCAAATGTTATTTTTGATGACTTACTTATGACCTTGTAGTTTTCTTGGTCTGAAATTTCTTTGTTTTCTTGGTCTGAAATTTCTTTATTTTCTTGGTCAAAGTCTATATTTTCAAAGCTTTTTTCTTCTTTGCTTTCATTTTCCCAAGGGTCAACTACATGGGCTTCATAGTTTTCGTTATTGTCAATTTTGCTTATTCTTTCATCTAATTCTTTGGTCAAATCCACATTTTCGCTTTTATGACCCTTTGAATTTTCTTGGTAAGAATTTATCTTTTGAAGTCTTTCGTATTCGCCATAATTTTCGTCATCATCTGTTATTTGATGGATGCTTGCTTCAAAGTCCCTGCCTTCTTTTTCATAAATTTCATAGGAATCATTTTCTGATTCATAATCTTCTTGGCTTTCATAATTGGCACGGGCTTCATCTTCGTAGTATTTGCTGCGGTCTTTGATATTGTATTCTTTGTCAAATTCGCCAGATTTTAGAGAATCGTATCTGATTTCATTTTCTAAATCAATCATAGCTTCATTGATGTCTTCATCAAAGCTAATGCGTACAACTGCATCCTTGCTTCCTAAGCCTAAAAATCCAGCTGATCCTTCTTCTATGATTTCAATTTCTACTTCAGATCTTGATTTACCAATTTCTGCTAGAGCTTTTCTAATAGCCTCATCTTTTGTTTTTGCTTGTTTTATTATTGACTTTCTCATTTTTTACCTCGTTTGTGTGAACTTGATTAGGTTTTTTGATTGTATAATGCATTATAACCATGATTATGAGTCTAATTAAAGAACTCATTGTGTAATATAAAGGTAGACCTGCTGGTAGACCTCTAAACATAAAGAAATATAAGATTGGCATCATTAAAAAAGTTTTATTCATGCTTGCCATTGGCCCTTCAGCCAATTGTGGGTTGGTTTTCATTGAAAATAATTGCACTAAAATTTGAGAAACACTTGTTGCAAGTGGCAAACCAAACCAATATGGATCTTTTTGAGTAAGGTCACCTATCCAGTAAAAATCTTTTCTTATTCCTTCAATGCCTTCAGGGAATACGAATTTGGTTGTATCCTGCATAACTCTAAATAAGGCAAAGATGATTAAAAGTTGGATAATCATAATAAGACATGAAGATAGACCTGGATTTACATTTTCTTCCTTATAAAGCTCTTGCATTTTTTGTTGCATAATTTGAGGATCATAAGAATATTTTTTCTTTATTTCATCCATTTTAGGTTTAATCTTTTGGGTATTTTCTGCTGTCTTTTGTTGGGAAACTGTAACAGGGATGATAATAAGGCTGACAAGCAGGGTCATAAGGATAATTGAAATTGCATAAAAACTGATATTACTAGGTTCAACTTGGCTAGAGCTAAGTGAATCGTAAATCCACCTCATTAGTTGGCCTAATAAGGAAGCTAAAAAATTTATCATATACTCTCCATTTTTCTAATAAATTCTCGTGTGTAGGACTAATTGGATTATTTAACAGGGTCGTATCCGCCCTTGGAAAAAGGATTACATCTTAAAATTCTCCACAAAGACATAAAAAATGCTTTAAAAAATCCATATTTAGTAAAACACTCAACTGCATATGTTGAGCAGGAAGGATAATATTTGCATTTTCCAAAGCCTAATTGTGGAGAAATGTAAGTCTTGTAAAAATTTATCATTTTTATAAAAATTTTATTTAACATAAAAAATCTTATTCTTTTTAAAAGCAATGCTCATAACATGGCCAAAAGTCTTTTTTAAGGCCTGGTAATCATAAGATGTAACATGTTTTTTTGGGATAATTACAATATCGACACCATTGAGCTTATTGTAATTTATCCTTACTATATCGCGCAATTTTCTTTTTAAGGCATTACGCTGGTTGGCCTTGCCAATTTTTTTGCTAATAGAAAAGCCAAATCTAGGATGGTTTAGACCATTTTTTTTAATCAATATAGTAAAGTCTCTGTTATAAAAAGCATCACTTTTTCTGTAAACTCTTTGAAAGTCAGTATCTTTTCTTAAACTAAGTCGCTTTTCCATCTACGTCCTAAATTTCTAATAAGCTGTGCTTAAAAGCTAGGATTACTAGCTCCTATATTAAGCAGATAATCTTTTTCTATTTTTTTTGCGGCGAGCTTTAAGTACTCTTCTTCCACCTGGAGAAGACATTCTTTTTCTAAAACCGTGATCTTTTGCTCTTTTTCTTCTATTTGGTTGATAGGTTCTTTTCATACTAACACCTCCTACTTATAATTTTAGACTCATACTATTATATGAATAAAGGGGCAATCTGTCAAGATTATTTAGCAATTTTACATAAAAAAATGGGTAGATGAATAAGATTTGCATAATAAAATTTATAAATATACCAAAAACCCTTAAAATAGCTTATAAAATTTCATTGTGGATAAGATTTTTGGAAAAATTTTTATGCACAGCTTTTAAACACAAATTTTACTTGGATAAATATGAGCAAAAGTGATTGCAAAAAATTACTTATCCCATAATATTGGGATAAAGAAAAAAATAATATAAATAAATTTAATAAATACACAGACTTATCCACATATACACATATTTTAAAAGTTAAATTTAAAATTTAATAATAGTTTTCCCACAACTTATCAATAGCTTGTGGATAAGTTGTCAAATCCTCTAATTTGTAGTATAATTTCAGGTGTAAAAGACTTGGGAAAAGATAAAAATCCCTTTTCATGAAATGTTTTTATGTGGAAAAGTTTTAAAAATAAAAAAATTTTGTGATGGTTTTTATAATAAATCCCCAAATTGTAAGGAAAATTTTTATAAACATAGACTTATCCACAATTTAATCCACATTGGTGGATAAGTATCAAAATCCTAGTTAAAAATTGAAATATAGGCTTTTGACTATGTGGATAGATTTTCTTATGAAAGGCATGGTAATGATTAGTTTAGAATACATTACAGATGAATTAAAAAATGAAATGAAAATGAATATTGCCGATCAATCGCAATATGATACATGGATAGATATACTAAAACCCTTAAATCTATACGAAAACACCCTTTATCTTGAGATTCCAAAATCAGAAATGATGTTTGTTTACGAAAAGATATGGACTCCAGCCCTCCAAGAGGCCCTAGATAAGATAAATAAAGAAAATGATTTTGATCTTAGGGTTGTAGTTATTGCCAAAGATAGCGATAGCTACAATAGGGTAATGGAAATGGGCAAAAATTATGAGGCCAATGGGCAAATGCGTTTAAAGGAAGTAAATAAGTTTCCAAAACCTATTCTTGACCGCAATTATACCTTTGAAAATTTTGTTCAAGGTAAGTCAAACCAATATGCCCACGCCATTGCAAGTGCAGTTACCCAAAATATTATAAATGACAATCCTACCAAAATTTATAATCCTCTCTTTATATATGGGGAATCAGGACTAGGAAAAACTCACTTGATGCAGGCTATAGCTCATAAGATTTTAGAAGAACGCGATGACTTATATGTTATGTATATTTCTAGTGAACGCTTTACAAATGAATTGATTGCTAGTATACAACCATCTAGCAAAAATAAAAACCAAAACCTAAACCAAGAATTTAGAGATAAGTACAGGTCAGCTGACATACTATTAATAGATGATATTCAGTTTTTATCTAACAAAGAAGGTACACAAACAGAGTTATTTCACACCTTCAATGACCTCTACTATGCTGATAAGCAAATCGTCCTATCATCTGATCGACCACCCCTTGAAATAAAGGACTTGGAAGACAGATTATTATCCAGATTTTCATGGGGAATTACAGTAGATATTGGCAAACCAGATTTTGAAACCCGTGTTGCAATCCTTCAAAGAAAATCTGATGAACTAGGTGCCTATATAGATAATGAAATTTTAACCTATATAGCAGAAAATATTGATACAAATATCAGAGACCTAGAAGGAGCCTTATCAACAGCCATAGCCTATGCTAAGGGTGATAATAGAAATACTATAAATATGGATGATGCTAAAAAGGGTGTCAATACTAGAAGTCTTAATAAGAAAAAACACGTAAGCATAGAGGATATACAAAGATTTGTGGGCGAGAAATATAATGTAAAAGTTACTGATATAAAAGGAAAATCCAGGAAAAAAGATTTAGTTCGTCCAAGACATATTTCAATGTATCTTGCCCGTGACATCCTAGATGATAGTTTAGTTACAATATCAAATGCCTTTGAACGTGACCACACTACAGTCATGCATGGGATTGATAAAGTAAAAGATGAGATGGCCCTAGATCCTGATTTTAAGGATGAGATAGAAAGTCTAAAAAAAGCAATTACAGAGTAAAATGTGTATATCTTGGTGGATATAATTGTGGATAAGTCGAAATTTATATTTTAACAATCTATGAAAAAGGATATGTGGATAAAGACTAAAGTTATCCAAGACTTTTCCTTAAGCGATTTTGGAAAAATTTTGGCATATTTTAAACATCAATTAGACTTATCCACATATATACACCCCCTACTACTAATACTACTAAATATATATAGTTATATGAGGAGCACTTTATGAAAATTGAAGTAAAACAAAATGAGCTAATGAATGCTATCAACATAGCAAGTAAGGCAGTAAGCAAAAATACCAATATTCAAATTCATGAATTAATATACTTTGAGGCAAAAGATGATAGACTCTTACTGACTGCTTTTGATGGAGAAATTACAATTTTAACTTCTATCCCAGCCCTAGTAAAAGAAGAAGGTGAAATGGCAGTAAAGGCAAATCTATTTTCAGGTATCATTAGAAAATTACCAAATGATACTGTAAAAATCGAAATTAAAGATGGCAAAATAAATATCAGAAGCCAAAACTCAAACTTTAACCTAATAGCCTTTGAATATTTTGAAAAACAAGACTTATCATTGCCAGATTCTGAACCAATAGAAATTGCCAATGATAAATTAAAAAGATCTATCCTACAAACAGAATTTGCAACTAGCATAGATGAAACAAAACTTGCCCTAACAGGAATTTTATTTGAATTAAAGGAAAATTATCTAAATATGGTAGCCCTTGATGGTTATAGGGTGGCGCTTAAGAAAAATAAAATTGACTATCCTTCAGCCTTTGAAGATAGCGAATTTATTATCCCAAAAAGATCTCTTATGGAATGGTCTAGGATAATTTCTGATGATAATACAACTTACATTTTCAAAAATGAAAATGACATAGTATTTAAAAGTGAATCGACTACTATGTATTGCAAAGTAATTGACAAAAACTTTATAGACTACAGAAATATTATAAATGATATTTCTGATACATCAGTTATTTTAAGTAGGGACAGCCTAGCTCGTGCCCTTGACCGTGCCCAAGTACTTTCTGATCCAGGAAAAGCAAATCTTATTAGGATAGAAATTGCTGAAAACCACATGGTTATCAAATCAAACTCAGAAGTGGGAGATGTAAAAGAAGTTGTAGAAACTGAACAAAGTGGTGAAGACCTAGACATTGCCTTTAACGCTCGCTACATGCAAGAGGGTGTAAAAGCAAATGAGTCTGATAAGATAAAATTAACTTTCAAATCTTCATTAAATCCTTGCCTAATTTATCCAGTAGATAGCAAATATGAAGATGAAGAATTCACCTACCTTGTATTACCAGTTAGACTAGCAAATTAAAAAAGAAAGAAATTTTATGGAAAATTTAGAATTTGAAGCTGAAATGATAACCCTAAAAGACCTGCTAAAGGCTACCCAATTAGTCCATTCAGGTGGTCTTGCAAAACTAATTATCAAAGAAGAAGGAGTCCTCCTTAACGATGAGCCTTGCTTTATCCCTGGCAAAAAATTATACAAGGGCGATAGGGTTATTTTTGATAATATTAGCATAACAATCATATAATGTGGATAAGCGAAATAGAAGTTAAAAATTTTAGAAATTACCAAAATGAGAATGTAAATTTTAATGATGGTATAAATATTTTTTTGGGAGACAATGCCCAAGGCAAGACTAATCTTCTAGAATCCTTATATTACCTAGCCAATGCCACATCCTTTAAAAAAATACGTGATAGGGACATAATTAGCTTTGGCAAAGACCTCATGCATTTAAGGGGGCTAATAAGAAAAGACAGGTATTTTAAAAAGGTTTTAATAGATATTGAAGATGGGGAAAAGAAAATTTGCGTAAATGGAGTAAAATATGAGAGGAACAAAGATTTAAAGGCACTTTTCTCTTTGGTTTTATTTACTCCAGAAGACTTGTTAATTATAAAAGAAGGACCAAATCTTAGACGTGATTTGATAGATGAAATCATAATCTCCATTGATTTTGCCTACAAAAATAGCAAAAAAGAGTATGAAAAATTAATTTACCAAAGAAATAAACTTTTGAAAAAGCAAAATTCTCCTTATTTTAATCAGCAATTGGATGCCTTTGATAAGGGGCTTGTTAAATACGGCTTTAAAATTTTTAAACGCAGGGCCAAATTTATAAAAATAATCGACCAATTTGCAAATGACTATCACAGCAAACTTTCAGCAGGCAAGGAGGATTTAAGACTTATTTACAATCCAGATATAAATGCTGATTCTTTGGAAGATTATTATCAAAAATTTGTAAGTGCAAGAAATGATGACCTTAGATATATGACTACCCAAAGGGGAATCCATAAGGATGAGATTGATATTACAATCGATGATAGACTCATCAAAAATTTTGGCTCCCAAGGCCAGCAAAGGTCCGCAATTTTAAATATAAAACTTGCCCAAGTAAAACTAATTATGGAAGTGACAGGTGAAAAATCTGTCATTTTGTTTGATGATGTTTTCTCAGAGCTAGATGAAAAAAGATCTCATTTTCTTTTGGAAAACCTAGCGGGCTATCAGACAATTATAACAGCTACCAACACCAAGTCTTTGGATATGGTAGATAAGTCAAATATCAGAAAAATTGCAAATGGCAAGATTTTAGATGTTTGAATGAGAAAGGAAAAATATGACAGAAACTAATTATGATGCCGGTAATATTAAGGTTTTAGAAGGACTTGAACCTGTCCGTCTAAGACCTGGGATGTATATCGGTTCGACAAGCGAAAAAGGACTTCACCATTTGGTTTACGAAGTTGTAGACAACTCCATAGATGAAGCCCTAGCTGGTCGTTGTGATTACATAAAAGTAACTGTATCAGAAGATAATATTATTAGTGTAGAAGACGATGGATCAGGTATCCCAGTAAAAGAACACCCACAAACTGGAAAATCAACTCTAGAAACTGTTTTAACTGTTCTTCACGCTGGTGGTAAATTTGACTCATCTGCCTACCAATTTTCAGGTGGACTACACGGGGTAGGGGTTTCAGTAGTAAATGCCCTTTCAGAATACCTAATCGCTGATGTCAAAAGAGATGGCCACCACTACAGGATGAGCTTTGAACGAGGAGTCGCTACAAGTGATCTTGAAGTTTTAGAAGAAACATCAGAAACTGGTACAACTATCACCTTCAAACCAGATGCAGAAATATTTGAAACAACAGAATTTGACAAAAAAACCTTGGAACGCAGATTCCGTGAAATGGCATTTTTAAATTCTGGAGTACAAATTATTTTTGAAGATGAACGTGATGAATCTACTCAAACATTTAAATACGACGGTGGGGTTAGCGAATTTGTAGAATATTTAAACCGCAACAAAGATCCAATAATGGAAACTATTCCACATTTTGTAGGTAGCCAAGAAGAAACAGAAATTGAAATTGCTTTCCAATATACAGATTCATATAGCGAAAATATCCTAACCTTTGCAAATAATATTTACACACCAGAAGGTGGTACACATCTATCAGGATTTAGATCAGCCCTAACCCGTGGTGTAAATGATTATGCCCGTAAATATAAAATTCTTAAGGAAAATGAAGACAATCTCCAAGGTGAAGATGTCCGTGAAGGAATGACAGCCATAGTTTCTGTAAAAATATCTGAACCACAATTTGAGGGTCAAACAAAAGCAAAACTTGGTAACTCAGAGGTAAGGGGAGCTGTTGATACATTTTTCTCTAACAAATTAGAATCATTTTTAGAAGAAAATCCAAAAGTTGCAGCAACTATCCTAGATAAGGCCCTATCTTCAAGAAGAGCCAGAGAAGCTGCAAGAAAAGCAAGGGACCTTACTCGTAAAAGATCAATTTTAGATAGCGCTACCCTTCCAGGTAAACTTGCCGACTGCCAATCAACAGATATTGGCGAAAATGAAATCTTTATCGTCGAAGGTAACTCTGCTGGTGGTTCTGCCAAAGGTGGCCGTGACAATAAAACCCAAGCCATCCTGCCATTACGTGGAAAAATCTTAAATGTTGAAAAAGCAAAACTTGATAGAATTTTAAATTCTGAAGAGATAAAGGCAATGATTACAGCCTTTGGTACAGGAATAGGCAAAGATTTTGATATTTCAAAACTAAGATACGGCAAAATCATCATCATGACAGATGCCGATGTCGATGGTGCCCACATCCGTACCCTGCTTTTAACTTTCCTATATAGATATATGAAGGATTTAATCGATGATGGCCACGTATATGTAGCCCAACCACCCCTTTATAAAATTTCCCAAGGCCGCAGCGAACGTTATGTATATACAGATGCAGAACGTGATAAGGTCTTAAAAGAAATTGGCGAACAATCTTACAAAATCCAAAGATATAAGGGTCTTGGTGAGATGAATGCCGAACAACTTTGGGATACAACAATGAATCCAGATAATAGGATTTTATTGCGCGTTGTGGAAGATGACGAATCAACAACAACTGATGATACCTTTGCCCTACTAATGGGAGAAAAGGTAGAACCACGCCGCGAATTTATCGAAGAAAACGCCAAATACGTAACAAATATTGACGTATAGGAGGCAAAATGACAGAAATTAAAAATGATAATAATATTATAAATGTTAATCTAGAAGACAAGATGAAGGATGCCTACCTAGATTATTCTATGTCAGTTATAGTTTCTCGTGCCCTACCAGATGTACGCGATGGACTAAAACCAGTTCATAGAAGAATTCTTTATGGTATGGAGGGCCTAGGTCTTGATCCAAACAAACCAACTAGAAAATCTGCCAGAGTTGTTGGGGAAGTAATGGGTAAATATCACCCTCACGGTGACTCAGCCCTTTATGATGCCCTAGTAAGACTTGCCCAAGATTTTTCAACCAGATATCCCCTTGCCCAAGGACAAGGTAACTTTGGTTCAATAGATGGTGATGACCCAGCGGCAATGCGTTATACAGAAGTACGTATGTCTAAAATTGCCAAGGAAATGCTACGTGATATTAACAAAAACACCGTAGATTTTATGCCAAACTTTGATGAAGAAGAACTAGAACCAACCATCTTGCCATCTAGATTTCCAAATCTTTTGGTAAATGGATCTAGCGGTATAGCCGTAGGTATGGCAACCAATATGGCTCCTCACAACCTAAATGAAGCCATCGATGCATCCATTGCCTACATGAAAAATCCTGAAATCTCTATTGAAGAACTAAATCAAATCATAAAAGGACCAGATTTTCCAACTGGTGCAAAGATTTTAGGAAAAAATGGTATCAAGGAAGCCTACGAAACTGGCCGTGGAAAAGTAAAAATACGCGGTATAGCAGAAATAGAACCATTTAAGAAAAATCGTGAAAGAATCATAGTTTCAGAAATCCCATACCAAGTGAATAAGGCAAGGCTAATCGAAAAAATTGCTGATTTGGTAAAGGATAAGAGAATAGATGGTATATCTGATATCCGTGATGAGTCAGACCGTAAGGGTATGAGAATCGTAATCGAAATCAAACGCGATTCAAATGCAAATATTGTTTTAAATAATCTTTACAAATACACCCAACTTGAAACAACCTTTGGTATTATAAACCTTGCCCTAGTAGATGGCATTCCAAAAGTCCTAACCCTTAAGGAATTAATCAAATATTATATAGACCACCAAAAAGAAGTTGTTACAAGAAGAACCCAATTTGACCTAGACCGTGCCAAAGCACGTAAGCATATAGTAGAAGGATTGATAATTGCCATTGATAATATCGATGAAATAATCAAAATCATCCGTTCTTCATATGATGATAATCAAATCAAGGGAATATTCCTAGAAAGATTTGGCCTAACAGACTTACAATCTCAAGCAATCCTTGATATGAGATTAAAACGTCTATCAGGACTTGAAATTGAAAAGCTAAACGCCGAAAACAAGGAACTTGAAGAAACTATTTCATATTTGATGGGCATTTTGGACTCAGAAGAAAAATTAATCGAACTAATCGAAGAAGAATTAAATGAGATTAAAGAAAAATACGGTGATGAACGCCGTACTAAACTTGTAGCTGATGAGGGAGAAATCGACCTTGAAGAATTAATTGAGGAAGAAGATATCCTAATTACTCTTACAAATGATGGTTACATCAAACGTCTACCAGTAGATACCTACAAGGTACAAAATCGCGGTGGCAAGGGAATCTCAGCTGCAAACACAAAAGAAGATGACTTTATCAAACGCATCATGACTACAAATACCCACGAAGATTTACTATTTTTCACTTCATTTGGTAGGGTTTATAGCTTAAAAGGATACCAAATCCCAGAAGGAAGCCGTACTAGCCGTGGTCAAGCCATAATAAATATCTTATCCCTAAATTCAGGTGAAAAAATTACAGAAATTATGCCACTTTCTGACCTAGAAGATGATGATCAAATAGTACTTCAAACAAAATATGGTAAAATTAAGAAGACAGATGCAAATAACTTTACATCCATCCAAAGAAATGGAATCATAGCCATAGGCCTAGAAGAGGGAGATAAGCTAATATCTGCCCGCCACATTGCCAAGGAAGAAGAACTAATAATTTCAACCAAAAATGGTATGACTATCCAATTTAATACAGAAGATGTAAGAAGCATGGGCCGTCAAGCTCGTGGTGTTCGTGCTATAAGGCTAAACAAAGATGATGAAGTAGTAGCTATGAATATCAAGGGAGATGAAACCTACCTACTTGTTGTAACAGAAAATGGTTTTGGTAAGAAAACATCCTTTAATAACTTCAACAATCAAAACAGGGGTGGAAAAGGAATCAGATGCCATAAAGTTACAGAAAAAACAGGTTGCGTAGTAGATACTCTGCCAGTAGACCTTGATGATGATGTATTGATGGTATCCCTAAATGGTGATATGATTAGAATAACTGCAAAAGATATTTCAACCACAGGTAGAAATACTATGGGAGTTACATTAAAAAATTTGAAAGATGAGTCAGACAAAATCGTATCAGTTGCTAAATATGATGCTAGCCTTGGAGTAGAAGTAGAGGAAGAAAATGTTTGATAAAAAAATAGAGACAATAGATGACATTCAAACCATAAAATTAATCGGCGACCTAGATGTATATTCAGAAGATGAATTTAAATCATTTATAGATGAAGAGATTAATCCAAATAAGGATGTAAGAATAGATTTAAAAGAATTAGACTACCTAGACTCAACCGGCCTTGGTATGTTTATGAATATCTACAAAATGGTAAATGAAAATGGCAAAGAAATAAAAATCATCAATGCCAAGGACAATATCCAAAAATTATTTAAAATAACTGATTTAACAGATCTATTTGATATGGAGTAGAAAATGGAAAAAATCAGCATAACAATACCCCCAAAAAAACTATATATAAAATCAATCAGACTTTTTACAGCATCACTAGCAAGTGACCTAGGATTTAATATAGAAGAAGTGGAAGATTTAAGGGTAGTGGTAAGTGAAGCCATTAACTACAAACTATCAGACACAGATGTGACTATAGAATTTCTTCCAGCAGAGAAAAATCTTGAAATCCGTGTCTTAGGCAATGACAAGTCTCTAGATGAAAGAGCACTCAAAATGCGTGATTTGATTTTAAAAGAACTAGCAGATGAAGTAAATATAAATGATGGAGAAATCAAAATCATCCAAAGGGCTAAGTAATGACAGATAAAAAACAGCCAGATAAAAATGATCAAGCATACAAAGAAGAAATCAAAAAGAAATTTGAAGAGTATTCTAAAACACGTGACAAAAAGCTCCGTGATGAGCTAATAGAAGAGCATATGTATATAGTAGACATCCTTTCAAACAAATATGTAGGAAAGGGAATCGAAAAAGAAGACCTCTATCAAGTTGCAAGCCTTGGACTAATCTATGCAGTAGATAGGTTTGACCCATCAAAAGGCTATGAGTTTTCTTCCTTTGCAACTCCAACAATAATGGGAGAGTTAAAACGCTACTTTAGAGATAAGGGTTGGGTAATAAGAGTACCAAGACGTATCCAAAACCTTTATAAAAAAATAAATAACGCCAAAAAAGTATTGCCACAAGAACTTCAAAGAACCCCAACTGTAAAAGATATAGCAGATTATTTGGGAGAGGATGAAGAAACGATACTCGAAACCATGGAAGCAAGTAAGGTTTACTCACCACAAAGTCTTGATATGAAATACCAAGTCCAAAAGGGAGAAAATTCTATAGACCTTGCCGACATGATAGGCGAAGAAGATAGAAACTTTGATTCAGTAGAACTTACAGATTTGATAGAAAAATCAACTGCAAGGCTAAATGAACTAGAAAAAGAAATTTTGCAGCTAAGATACTATGAGGGTCGCACCCAAATAGATATTGCAGAAACCCTAGACATCAGCCAAATGACTGTATCAAGGCTAGAAAAGAAAATAGTCCAAAAATTCACACTAGAATTAGAAAAAATGGAAACAATCTAATCCACGGCCAAGCCGTGGATTTTGTGTTTCACGTGAAACACTATTGATAATAATTTAGTAAACGTTTACTTTTTGAAAAGATTGGGTATGATTGATAATGAATATCAAACCTAAAAGCGAAAATTTTATGAAAATTTATGAAAATTTTATTTTGGAGGGAAAATGGAAAGACTAGACAGATATGAGCTATTTATAAATGGTGAATGGATAAAACCTGAAAGTGGAGAATATATTGACATTATAAGCCCATCTACAGGAGAAAAACTTGGTGAGTTTGCAGCAGCAAATGATGCTGATGTGGACAAGGCAGTTGCGGCAGCTCGTGAGGCTTTTGAGGGAGAGTATGGTTCATGGAGCAAGGAGCAAAGAGTCCAACTACTTTTAGATATAGCAGCAAAAGTAGATGAAAATGCAGATTACCTTGCAGAATTAGAATCAATGGACAATGGTAAACCAATCCGTGAAACAAAGGGTGGAGACATACCACTAGTTTCTGACCACTTTAAATACTTTGCAGCAGTTCTAAGAGCAGATGAAGATGAAATTACAAAACTAGGCGGAAGATTTATCTCAGTTAGAAAACGTGAACCAATAGGTGTAGTTGGACAAATGATTCCATGGAACTTCCCACTACTAATGGCAGCATGGAAACTTGCCCCAGCTATTGCTGGAGGAAATACAATTGTAATCTCTCCATCAAGCCACACCTCACTTTCTATACTAGAATTTATGAGACTAATCGAAGATGTATTGCCAAAAGGAGTTATCAACCTAGTAACAGGTAAGGGATCAAAAACTGGTGAATACCTACAACACCACAAAGGTTTTGACAAACTTGCCTTTACAGGATCAACAGCAGTTGGACGTCACATAGGTATTTCTGCAGCAGAAAACCTAATCCCAGCTACTCTTGAGCTAGGTGGTAAATCAGCTCACGTAATCTTTGATGATTGCGATATGCAAAAAGCAATCGAAGGAGCCCAAGTAGGTATTCTATTTAACCAAGGAGAAGTGTGCTCTGCAGGATCAAGATTATTTATTCAAGAAACAATCTATGATGAATTTGTAGAAAAATTAGTAAAAGCCTTTGAAAATGTAAAAGTTGGAGACCCACTAGACCCAGAAACACAAATGGGAGCCCTAAGAGATAAAGAAAGATTTACAGTAATCGAAGAATTTATCGAAAAAGCTAAAGCAAGCGGTGGTGAAGTCCTAACAGGTGGCCACCCACTAACAGAAAATGGCCTAGATAAAGGAGCATTCTTTGCACCAACAATTCTTGCAAATGTGCCAGAAGATAACGATGCAGTAAAAGAAGAAATCTTTGGACCAGTTGTAGTAGTAGATAAGTTTAAAGACGAAGAAGACGTAATCAAAAAAGCAAATGACTCTCGATACGGTCTAGCAGGTGGTATCTACTCAAATGATATCTATAGAATCATGAAAGTAGCTAATGGTGTAAGAACAGGAAGAGTGTGGGTAAACACCTACAACCAATTCCCAGCAGGATCATCATTCGGTGGTTACAAAGAATCAGGTATCGGCCGTGAAACAGACAAGCTTGCTTATGAAGCCTACACCCAAGTTAAAAATATCATGATTGATGGATCAGAAGATAAACTAGGTATGTTTTAAGAAAAATAAGAATTAAAAATCAGATCTCAAATGAGGTCTGATTTTTTTATGTGATTTTCTACCCATTCTAATAAATCATTTTCAGTTAAATTAGAACTTGCAATGCCCATTATTATATCAATTAGTTCATCTTGGCTATATGATAAGGCATAATTATTAGCATCCAATAAGATAACTAAACAGTGGGCGCCTATTCTCTTGTTTCCATCAACGAATGGATGATTCATAACCAAAGAATAGCACAAATGAACTGCCTTTCTTACCACTCCATCGTATAGGTCTTTACCGTCAAAAGTTTGATAAGGACTATTAATAGATAGATCTAGCAATTCATTGTCTCTAATATTACTATCTCCACCATATTGCTCTACAAGAAGTTTGTGGAGTAAAATTATATCTTCTTTACTAAATTTTTTCATTCTGCTAATTTCTTATATGCTTCATCATTAATTTTGCTATATTTTTCATGTAGTTTCATGATTTCTTCTTGTGTGAGAAAATCATCATCATTATTTTGATTAAATTCATGGATTACATACTTTGGAGCATTATTTTTCATAATAACTGCAGCTCCCATCTCATCTACTAATCTAGCAACTTTAGAAAAATTTTGGTTTGCTTCTGTAATAGAAACCATAGTTCTTGTATCTATTTTCATGTTTAGCCTCCTTATTAGGATATATTATACCTACTTATAATCCTAAATCGAATTTTGAGAGACATTTTACCTATGCTATAATAAATAGGAAAAGAGGTGGAATTTTGAATCAGAGAGAGCAAAAGCAAAAAGCAATAGAATTTGTAGAAAGATGGCGTGGACTTGGCAATGAAAAGGCCGAAAGTCAGAGATTTTGGTTAGATTTACTCCAAAATGTATACGGAGTTGACCAGCCAACCTCATATGTCAGATTTGAAGAAAAAGTCGTTATAGATAATGCGTCATTTATAGATATCATAATCCCAGAAACCCATGTCCTTATCGAGCAAAAATCTAGAAATAAGAGTTTGGATAAGGCAATATTACAATCAGATAAATCACTCTTATCTCCCTTCCAACAAGCCAAAAGATATTCAGCAGAATTGCCATACTCAAAAAGGCCAAGATGGATAGTAACAAGCAATTTTAAAGAATTTTATATATATGACATGGAAAAACCAACTGGAGAGCCAGAAAAAATCCTCCTATAAGATTTGCCAGAAGAAGCCTACAGGATGAACTTTTTGGTAGACAAAAAGGATGAAAATATCATCAAAGAAATGGAAATTTCCCTCCAAGCTGGGGAGATAGTAGGTTTTTTATATGATGCCCTTTTAAATGAATACAACAATCCCAAAGATCCTCAAACCCTAAAAGACCTAAACGTACTTTGTGTTCGCCTAGTATTTTGCTTTTATGCAGAAGATGCAGGACTATTTGGCCACCATAATATGTTCCATGATTACCTGGCCAAATTTGAAGAAAGTAACTTTAGGAGTGCCCTCATAAGCCTATTTAATATCCTAAATCAGCCAGAAGATAAAAGAGACCCATACCTCGACCCAGAATTATTAGCATTTCCATATGTAAATGGAGGCTTATTTGCCGAGCAAAATATAGAAATCCCAAGGCTAAATCCCTTTATCCGAGACATTATTTTAGAAAAAGCCAGCCGAGGCTTTGATTGGAGCAAAATCTCCCCAACCATCTTTGGGTCAGTATTCGAATCCACCCTAAACCCAGAAACCCGCCGTGCAGGAGGCATGCACTACACATCCATAGAAAATATCCACAAGGTAATTGATCCCCTATTTTTAAACGACTTAAACGAAGAATTCGACCAAATCAAGGCCATAAAGACAGAAAAAATCAGAAATAGCAAACTAGAAGCTTTTCAAAACAAGCTAGCCAGCCTAAAATTCCTAGATCCAGCAGCAGGTAGTGGGAACTTTCTTACAGAAACCTATATATCCCTTAGAAAACTAGAAAATGAAGCCATCAAAACCCGTTTTGGTGACCAAATATTTATGGGAGATGTAGAAAATCCCATCAAAGTAAGCCTAAATCAATTTTATGGTATAGAAATAAATGACTTTGCAGTAACAGTAGCAAAAACTGCCCTATGGATATCAGAAGACCAAATGATGAAAGAAACAGAGGAAATCATTCACGCAAACATAGACTTTTTGCCACTCAAATCCTACGCCAACATAGTAGAAGGCAATGCCTTAAGGATGGACTGGGAAGAAGTAGTGGCTAAAGATGATTTGGATTATATAATGGGTAATCCGCCTTTTGTTGGACATCAAAATAGGTCAAAAATACAACAAAAGGATATGGATATAATATTTAATCAAGGTAATTTTAAAAAGCTAGATTATGTTGTAGCTTGGTACAAAAAAGCCATGGAATATATCAATAATCAAAGAATCCACGTTGCATTTGTATCTACAAACTCTATAGTTCAAGGTGAGCAAGCAGTACTGATGACTGAACTATTTTCAGATAAATACTCTATAGATTTTGCATATCATTCATTTGTTTGGAACAGCGAAGCTAAATTTAAAGCAGCTGTTCACTGTGTAATAATAGGATTTAGCTTTTTTAAGTTTTCTAAAGAAAATAAATATATTTTCGACTCTAAAAATGGAATAAAAAAAGCTAAAAGAATAAATAACTATTTGTTAGATGCTCCTGATATAATATTAGAAAGTAGAGGTAAGCCTAAAGGCAATGTTCCTAAAATGATAAAAGGAAGCCAGCCAACTGATGGAGGAAATTTAATATTCTCACAAAAAGAATTTGAAGAGTTTATAAAAAAATATCCTACAAAAGGACATTTATTAAAAAAATATGCCGGTGCTGATGATTACATTAATAATAAGACTAGATATTGCCTATGGTTAGTAGATATAAACCCAACCGAATATAGAAATATTCCTGAAATAAGAAAAAGATTAGAAAATGTTAGGGATAAAAGATTAACATCTCCAACGAAATCAGTGCAAAAAGATGCTGAAATTCCATATTTATTTACACAAATAAGACAACCTAAAAACGATTATTTAATTATACCAAGAGTTTCATCAGAGAGAAGAAAGTATATACCAATTGGATATGTAGATAAAAATTTAATAGCTAGTGACTCCACTCAGATATTAAATAGTAAAGAAATATATTTGTTTGGTGTTTTATTATCAAACGTTCATATGGGATGGATGAGATTTGTTGCGGGAAGATTAGAAATGAGATATAGATATTCACCGTTTGTCTACAACAACTTCCCATGGCCAGACCCAAGCCAAGAACAAAAACAAAAAATAGAAAAAACTGCCCAAGCTATCCTCGATGCCCGTGACCTTTATCCAGCATCATCATTGGCAGACTTATATGATGAGCTTACTATGCCAAAGGAACTTCGACGTGCCCACCAAGAAAATGACAAGGCAGTCATGGAAGCCTATGGTTTTGACTGGCGTACTATGACTGAGTCTGAGTGTGTGGCTGAGCTTATGAAAATGTACCAAGACTTGGTAAATCAAAAATAATTTTTTGCACAAGAAAACCCATAGGATCCTATGGGTTTATTTTTATTTATCTTTCTCTTGGTCTCTTAGACTCTCATCAAAGGCATCCATTATTAATTTGAAAACCTGATCCCAATCTTCTTTTTTGTTTACATCGTATTTGTTCATATCGATTTTGATTTTTGGGGAGTAATTGTATTCTTCGTACCATTTTTGGTATTCGGAGTGGAGGAGTTTGAAGTAGGCTAGGTCTTTTTTGCCTTTTTCTGTATTTTCATCTATTTGTTCAAAAACTCGGCCTCTTTTGGCTAGATTTGATAAAAACTTTTCAAATGTTATGTCAAGATAAACCAGCAAGTCTGGAGCTTTTTTGGGCATGTCTTCGATTTCTTCTAGCATATTGTCTAAAAGGTCTTTGTAGACATCGTATTCTACCTGGGTGATGTTATTCTCCATTAGATTTATCCTGGTAAATAGTTCATCTTCGTAGATGCTACGGTCGAGGACGTTTTTATTATTTTTTAGGGCCTTTTTTATTAATTTAAATCTTTCGTTTAAAAAATATATTTGAAGCAAAAATGCGTATTTTTCTTTGTTGTTATAATAAAGAGGCAGGATGGGATTTTCATCTACTGGCTCTATCATTAGGTCTGTGCCAAGTTCGTGGGCAAGTTTTGCTGATACTGTTGACTTGCCAGCTGCTATCATTCCAGCTAATACTATCACTGTCATAGGTCTCCTTGTTTTAAATATTTTGCTAAATATTTATCGATTAAAATTTTATTTATTAATTGATTTTTGTTTGGTAAGTAAATTTAATTTAATTATTTAGTTTGTTACTTCGTTTATTGGGGGCCACTTTAAGGGCGTTTCGATTCGCCCTCCAAAGTGCCCCCAAACCCCCAACAAACTCACCCTAACGACCCCTGCGCGGGGTGCGTTTTTTGGTAGGAATCGCTTTGCGATGTCCGTTTTTAAGGGAAAATGTGGGCTTTTTTCAAAAGCCTACAAAATAATAAAAAAGAATTCGCGAAGCGAACTTCTACTGCTCATTGCTCTCCGCAGGAGCAGAGGGGGTGAAATGGGTCGGGGGTCTGGGGAAGGGCCAGAGGGGCCTCTGCAGCCCCTACGGCCCTGCTCCCCAGAATTCGGAGTGATAAATCAAATTAATAATTCATTTAATTACCGAAGCAAATCTTTAGTCATTAGTTTAAAAAATTTTAGTAATTAAATTTGTACAGTAGCTTAATTTCTATTTCGATTTTAGAAGTCACTTCATTAACCGGAAGGACTTGTTTTTCCCCTAAACGATCCCTGCGTGGGAGAGTTTTTAGGAATTGCTTAACGTTATACGTTCTAAGAGGGAAAATTTATAATCTAAAAAAACCCTTTTTATTTTAATCTTTATTTAGCCTTGGTTTTTACTATACCTTTATATTTGGATTATTTTTTAGATTTTTATTTTATTTATTTTTCATTTTTCTTTTATATTTTTGATAAATCTTTTTTTACTAGCTTTATATGACGATTGTTTTTTACCAATACTCTTAAATTTGCCCACAAAAAATCCCCTCTACTTATATATAGAGGGGATTGGGGTTTTTTCCCTAGTTTTCTTCTGTTTGTTCTCCTGGGTACATTTTGCTGGATCCTGGGAACATATTTCCTAGTTCTTCAAATATTAGTCCTATATCGCCTGTGCCTGTTTCTTCTAGTCTTGCCATTGCTCTGGTGTAGGCTATGTCTATGTCGTTGTTGGTCATTTGGTTGACACTTGCTGGGCTAAATTCGTAATATTGGACTAGGGATGCTTTGATTGCATCGTAGTCTGTTTGGCTTGAGCCGTATTTTTTGATTTTGTTTTTGCTTGTTGTATTTTCTGATTTTTGTTCGTCTAATGAACTTTCGCTTTCGGTGGT
Source organism: Anaerococcus martiniensis (assembly GCF_043187485.1). Lineage (GTDB taxonomy): Bacteria > Bacillota > Clostridia > Tissierellales > Peptoniphilaceae > Anaerococcus > Anaerococcus martiniensis. Next base: position 893,470 of record NZ_CP171106.1, on the reverse strand, counting down.
TTCTTCTTCTTCCTCTTCGCCAAAGAGAATTGCTGCTGCATTTTCTACATAATCTTCATAATATAGGTCTATATCATCTTCGTAGGCCTTGTGGAAGGCGTCTTGGACACTTTTATCATCTATTGCCCACACCTTGTTTGATGGATAACCCATATCAATCATTAATTGTCTTTCGTAATCAAAAGTACCATTGTAGTCGCCTTCTTCTGCGGCTTCTTGGTTATATCTATTTTCTACAGAGTCTAGTGGGAATTTGTTTGATAATTCTGGATACATTTTTGCTAGGTCTTGGAAAACAAAGTCTTTTGCATCCCAATATCCAGTTTCTTCGCTTAATTGATTTGCATCTTCGATTAATTTTTCTAAATCATCATCGGTTAGGTTTTTTACAAGGGTTGGTGAAAATTCACCTATATTTAGGATCATATCGCGCCATTTGTTTAGGTCTGTGGCATCATTTTTATCTTCATTTTCATTTGTTTGAGTTTCTTCAGTTTGATCTTGCTTTTCATCAACTATGTCTTGATTTTCTACTGGGCCATCTAGGGCTTGGGAGATAGTTTCTTCTGAAACTGCTGTTTTGCTTGCATTTTGATCGCAAGCTGTCAGTGTAAGGACTAGTCCAAGTGCAATTATAATTTTGTTATTTTTCATAAGGGCCTCCTAATCAATTTTTATTTTACCCTATTTCGCTAAATTTTAGTAGTTGGAGGGTTAATTGTAACCAAATTTTAACTATTTATCCTAATAAAGCTTAAAATATTTCAAAAAATTGTAACCTTTTTGTTGCAATTTATAAAAAAATAGATTATAATAGGTTCAGTGATTAAAAAATAAAGAACAATTTGTAATAATATTGTAATATAGAGTGAGGGAGAATAATGAAAAAATTTAACAAAACATTGTTACTTGCCTCAACATTATTTGTATCCACTGCTGTTACTACAGCCGATAAATCATATGCTGATGAGGGGTATGACCTAAATGTTGAACCGAGCAAGTCGACTAATTTAGATAACTACGAAACCGATGAAAGCGAAAATTTAGAAGCAGAGCAAAATTCTGATATTAATTCACCAGAAGTAAACAACTACGACGATCAAGCTATCTCAAACCACGAATCTATTGATCAATCCCAAAGCCTTACACCACAAGAAAATACTACAGACTTACAAAACACAGATTCTAAACTAACAGAAGCTGATTTTAGTGTTGAATTAAATGATGAAGAAAAACCAGCAGAAGAAGTACAAGTTCAAACTCCATCTAGCGCTGATGTAAATGATGTAATTTACTATGACAATTCAAACCTAGATGAAGCATTAAATGAAGATTACAATGCAGCAGAAGCTCAAAGTGTATCTAATTATCAAAATGCAGAAGTTTCTCAAACTACAGAAGTAGAAAATAACTTAAAAGAAGAAAAACAAGATTCAGCAGAAAATACAGAAGAAACCAAAGAAGAAGAAACAAATCTTGACCAAACAAATTACTATGCTCCAAAAGGGACAGGATACTTTGTTTATGAAGGAAATAATACAAAATATTACGAAGATAACAAGCTTGTAAAAGGCACAAATGTTATAGTAAAAGATAAATTTTATGAAATTGACAAAAAAGGCAATGCAACAAATCCAAAAACTCTTTGGGGACGTATTGGCGATAATATTTATTATATGAATGAAAAGGGCAATCTAACAAAGGGTATTGCCCAAATCAAAGACAAAAAATATTATTTCAACAAAGAAGGCCAACTACAAAGAAACAAAAAAATTGTAACAGGTGAGGCTCACTACGAATTAGCTAATGATGGTTCTATGACTGCACCTAAAAATAGCTGGGTTACAATAAACAAAAACAAATACTACAACGACAATAACGGCAAACTTTTAAAGGGTATTGCTACAATTGGCAACAAATCATACTATTTTAACGACAGAGGAACACTAACCACAAACAAAAAACTAGTTACAGCTGACAAATACTATGAAGTTGACAGAAATGGTGTAGCAACAAACATAAAAAATAAATGGTTTACAATAGCTGGCAATACATATAGATCAGATAACAATGGTAAAATTGCTAAGGGTGCCCAAACAATCAACAAAAATCTTTACGTTTTTGATGATAATGGAAAATTAGAACAAAATAAATCATCTATTTATGCAGGTAAATTCTACAAATCAGATGCCAAAGGTCTAGCAAAAGTTATTAAAAACTCATGGGTAGAACTAGATGGCAAAAAATACCACACAAACGAAGCAGGATTTGTAAAAGAAGGTGTGTGGAGAATAGACGGAAATTATTATTATTTCACACAAAATGGCCTAACACCAAACCAAACAGTTACACAAAAAGGTGTTGTATACACAGTAGATGCTAATGGTGTAGCAACAAAAGAAGATAACAACATTCCAGGAGAAAAAAGCATTGATAAAGTAATGGAATGGATGTTTGCTGCAAGAGATAAAAAAATGACATACAATATGGGAGCTGGTAGAAACTCAGCAACACAAGCTGACTGTTCATCAGCAGTTTACAGAGCCCTAATCCACGGTGGATTCCTAAATAAGGGAGCATGGGTTGGTAACACAGAAACTCTTTTCCAAATGGGAGCAAAGGGTACTGTAATGTATGAAATAAAAGAAAATGAACTTCAACACGGAGATATTTTCGTAGCAGGTATACCAGGTGGATCTATGGGAGCAGCAGGCCATACAGGCTTTATCCTAAATCCACAAGAAGATACAATCATCCACATGAACTATGGCAAAAATGGTGTAGCAGTAACACCTAGAAAAGGATACATGGGAGATAGCAGAGGCCTACCAGTAAAATACTTTAGACTTGTAGGAGCAAGCTCTAGTGGATCATATGTCAATAAAAAATAAGAAAAATATACTAACAGTCTAAGCAAAGCTTAGGCTGTTTTTTTTGTGGGCAAAATTAAAATTTATTCAAAACTCATTTATAAATAAAAAGGCATTAAAAAAATCAGATAATAAAAAATTTATATTTTCCTAAAAAAATGCATAGGCAAAGGATATCCACTTCTATGCTATAGAAATAGTATAGATTTTTAACAAAGATTGAAATTTCACTATCTTTGCTACTTCAATTAGATAAAGAAATATGGAAAAATTTGCAGGGGCATTATTAGGATAATGGTTTTTCAATGATTTATATGTATAATAATACGCGGTGATTAATAAAAAATTATTTCAAGTATTGACAAATATTTTTTTTTAGCATAAAATACTCATATCACAATTTAATGGAGGAAAGCAAAGTGAAAATGAAAAAAGTTTTTTCTTCCCTAATGGCTTTAGGACTAGCAACAACCCTAACAGCTTGTGGAGGAAGTACAGATTCAGCAACCACTTCTACAGATAAGGAAGCTAAAACAGAAGATCAAGCAGCAGAAGAAACTACAGAAGAAAATGCTGAAGAAAATAAAGATGGCGAAGACGCAAACGAAGATAAAAAAGAAGATGATAAAACAGCAGAAAACGCTGAAGGCGAAGAAGATGCTGAAAACGCAGCAGAATTAGAAAACTTCGAAGCACAAACAAGCGATGACACCCTTGTAATAGGTAATGCGGAATTTTCAGGAGACTTTCTAATTGGATGGCAAAACTCTGCATATGACGTAATAATCAGAAAATTATTAGGTATTGAAGGAAGCAACGGATTCTCAACAATCGTACTTGATGAAAACGGAGAATTTATCACAAATACAGCAGTTCTTGAAGGTGAACCAGAAACAACAGATAACGAAGATGGATCAAAAACATTTACTTTCAAAATCAAACCAGGTCTAAAATGGTCAGATGGTAAAGAATTAACAGTAGATGACTATATCTTTGGATCTTTACTATTTACTCACCCAGAATTTATGCCTCTAACAGGATCAGTAAACCCAGGAGACCTATTTGGTAAAGGCTATGAAGCTTACCACTCTGGTGAATCAGATACATTTGATGCAGTAGAAAAAATTGATGATAATACATTCTCATATACAATTGCTGCAGAACAACTTCCATACTACTTTGAAAAAGCCCTAGCAGCTATAACAGCTTTCCCAATGCACGCAGTTACTGAAAACTTAGCATTGAGTGAAGATGGTAAAAAACTAGTAGCAAAAGATGGCTACACACCAAGTGAAGAAGAAGTTCAAAAATACAAAGACTCAGTTCAAGAACAAATTGATAGAGCAAATGAAGAATTTAAAGAAGTAGAAGAACCAGCACAAGATGCATCAGAAGAAGACAAAGCAGCTTATGAAGAAGCTAAAAAAGCTAATGATGAAAAAGTTGCAGGCCTTCAAGAAAAACTTGACGGTGATGTTGACCCAACAGAACAACTTATCGAACAAGCAATGCTAAATGTATATAACGAATACAGAACAGCTCCAAGTGTAGTTTCAGGACCATACAAATTTGACGAATACAACAACAATATGGTTAAACTTTCTCTAAACCCAGAATACCAAGGAAACTTCAAAGGGGAAAAAGCTACAATTCCAAATATCATTGTTCAATACGTAAACAATAATATAGCTGTTGACTTACTAGAAAATGGAGACATAGACGTATGGCAACAAGAAGGTGATGGTGGAAAAATCGATAAGATGAAAGCTGCAGCAGATGCAGGCAAAATCGGACTAAACACATTTGAAAGAAATGGTTACGGTTCACTTAACTTCTTAACAGACAGAGGAGCTACTCAATACAAAGAAGTACGTCAAGCTATCGCTCACCTAATGGATAGAAATACATTCGTTCAATCATTTGCAGGCGGTTACGGTGTAGTAACTAACGGTGCATATGGTCTAAGCCAATGGATGTACAAAGAACGTGGAGCTGACCTAGAAGGTAAATTAACAAACTACCAATTAAACATAGACACAGCTAACGAAGTACTAGACAACTCACCATATAAATTTGAAGCTGATGGAACAACACCTTGGGACCGTGCAAAAGCTGAAGAAGCATTTAACGCTGATGCAGAAGGATTTGACTACTACAGATATGATGAAAACGGTGAAAAACTTGTAGTAAATCAATTCGGTTCTGAAGAATCTCCAATCACAAGCTTAATGAACAGTCAATTACCAGTAAATGCTAAACAAGCAGGTATGGAATATAACATCCAAGCAGGATCATTCCCAACACTTCAAGAATACTATGTATTCCCAGAAGAAGATGCTAAATTTACAGCATTCTCAATGGCTCAAAACTTCTCAGACACATATGACCCATGGGCACAATACAACAAAGATGGTAATGACAACAAATCTAGAACAAACGATCCAAAAGCTGATGAATTGACAGTAAAACTTCGTCAAACACCATCAGATAAGAGAGAAGAATACCTAGATAATTGGGAAGAATTCCAACTTTGGTACAATGATTACCTACCACAAATCCCACTTTACTCAAACCTATACCACACAGGATATACAACAAGAGTTGAAGGATTTGATATTAATACACCAACATGGGGAATCGAAGACCAAATCAATGGTGTTACACTAAAATAGTCAAATAAATTATAAAACTAAATGAGCTCACATCTAGTGGGCTTTTTTAGTATTTATAAATAAATATTATCTTTAAATTAAAATTATTATTAATTTAAGTGTATAAATATATACTCGAAAATCCATTTATTTTTGCCTACAAAATGGCAATTTTTAGTGGTAATATAGGACTTTTTTATTTGACAAAATAAGTGCATTATATTAATATATTATTTATAAAAATTGTTATTTTGGAAGTTTATAATTTATTTTAACAAGGCCTAAAAAAGCTTAGATTTTAGCGCTTTAGTTAGTAAAATTTATGTAAAATTATTTAAAAATTTCTTTATATAACAATATAGAAAGGAAAGTTATGTTTCGTTATATAGTAAAAAGAATATTAAGCATGATTCCAACAGCTTTAATCATTTCTATAATGCTTTTTGCTTTTTCCAAAGCCATGCCTGGAGACCCTATCCAAGCTATGATGCCTCAAGGAACAGCTATGACCAAGGAACAAGAAGCTCAAATGTATAAAAATTTATCAGAACGTTATGGTCTTGATAAATCTTATCCTGAGCAATATGTAAGATGGTTAGGCAGAACCCTGCAAGGGGATTTGGGAGAATCACTTAGAGTAAAAAAACCAGTAACAGATCACTTAAGAGAACCACTTAGAAATACTATTTATCTAAATATAGGCTCTACTATTATTTCATTTTTGTTATCGATTTTAATTGGTATAAGGTCGGCCACCCACAGGGGCGGAGTTTTTGATAGGACCTTCCAGACCCTAACACTTATCGGTATGTCTATTCCTATATTCTTTATAGGCCTACTTTTGATTTATTTTTTTGCATTTAAATTAGGTTGGTTACCTCCAAATGGTATGCCTAGGGAAAACACCTTTGGCCAATGGGTAAGATATTTGACATTACCAACCATTGCCTTAACTGTAGGATCTCTTGCATCTTTATCAAGATATGTAAGAAACTCAATGCTAGATGCTCTAAATCAAGATTATATTAGAACAGCTAGATCTAAGGGTCTTAAAGAAAAAACAGTTATATACTCACACGCATTTAGAAATGCCCTTATCCCAGTAGTTACTGCTCTTACTTGGGCTGTACTTGGCATGTTTTCTGGTTCTGCAATTACAGAACGTATTTTTGCATACAGGGGAATAGGAAATGAGCTTATAACTGCAGTTATTGCCCAAGATTATAACGTAATTTTAGCTTTATCAATGTTTTATGCCATACTAACCCTTTTAGGCAACTTGATAATGGATATAGCCTATGCGCTAGTTGATCCAAGAGTTAAATTGGAAGCTTAAGAGGTGAAATCATGAATAAAACTTTTAATAAATCATTAAAGTCTTATGGTAAATTCTTAAAATCATATTTGCGTGCTGGTTTTACCTTTGCTAGTGATATTCCAAATACTGAAAATGAGCTAAGAAATCCAGAAGATGAAAGACTAGATGAAAATATAAGAGAAAATCTTAACAATCCAAATTCAAATGTTGGAGCTGGACCTGATCCATCAAACGAAAACAAGGACTTAAAAGAAGAAGCAATCCTTTCTCCAAGTAAGGTTGCAGTTAGAAACTTCTTTAGAAACCCACTTGGAGTTATTGGTTTAGTAATGTTTATTGCAATTATATTGCTAGTTTTTGTAGGAAGTGCAGTGCTTCCATTTAACCAATACTATTCCCAAGGTAACCTTACAAATGTTGCCCCAGGTGGAGCCTATATGAACTTTCCTAAAGAAATGGAAACTGAGGGTACAAAAAGAATTTCAATTGGTAATACCTTCGCAGTTGGACTTACAAATGAAGACAATGTTTATGTTTGGGGGTCTGATAATGAAGATAAGGTACTAACAGTTCCAGAAGAGGTAAAAAAATCTCTCCAAGGCAAAAAAGTAACTGATGTTGCAGCAGGAGATAGGCACGTTATCCTTGCAACCGATGATAATCAAATCTTAGGTTGGGGAAATAATTCCTTTGACCAAACAAAAATGCCTCCAATGCAAGAAAACCAAATCAAAACTGAGGGGGTAGAAAAAGTTGGAGCAGGTGTTCAATATTCAGTAGTACTTACAAAAGCAAAAAATCTTGTAGTTTGGGGATCAACCATGGCCAGCCGCCTAAATTTAATCCCATCTGATGTTCAAGGTAAGGTAGAAGATTTTGATACATCTCCAATCAATATGTTGGTTGCAAAAACTGACGGAACAATCCAACTTTTAGGTGTACTTGGTGCTGAAAACCAAACAACTATGCCAAAAGAACTTACAGATGGATCTGTCTTTGTAAAAAAAGTTGCCCTTACTAGCTCATCTGCAGCAGCCCTTGATGAAAATGGCAAACTTTATGTTTGGGGTCCAAGCAGGGCTGGTATTTCTGGAGACAATGTTCCAGAATTTGAAGCCCCAATTGTAGATATTCAAGGTGGAGATACAACATTTACTGCCTTAGATGAAAATGGCAAACTTTATACTTGGGGTAAGGATAATTATGGTGAATTAAATGCTCCAGAAGGAGAATTTGAACAAATATCTGCCTCATACTTTAACCAATATGCAGTAGATAAGGAAGGAAATATCAAAACCTGGGGTCTAAATGGATTTAGATTTGGTTCTGATGATCAAGGTCGTGATATCTTTACAAGATTAATCCACGGTGGTCGTATGACTATGGTTATTTCCCTAATTTCAACTGTAATCCAAGTTGTACTTGGTGTAATAATTGGTATGATTGCAGGTTTTGCAGGTGGACGAGTGGATAATATTTTAATGAGGATTTCTGAAATTATTTCATCATTCCCATTTTATCCAATGCTTATCTCACTTTCTGCCTTATTGCCACCAGGAGCTAGCCAAACCCAAAGAATAACCATGGTTATGGTGCTTTTAGGTTTACTAGGCTGGACTGGACTAGCACGTCTTGTGCGTGGACAAATCCTTGCAGAACGTGAACGTGATTACATTACAGCGGCCCGTGCCCTTGGTGTAAAAAATTCACAAATTATGATTAAGCATATCCTGCCAAATATCCTATCTATAGTAATTGTAAATGCTACCTTAGGTTATGCTGGCAACTTGCTAACAGAATCAGGTTTGTCATTCTTAGGTTTTGGTGTACAAGAGCCAACACCATCATGGGGTAATATGCTATCTGCTGCCCAAAGTTCAGAAGTATTAAATATTTACTGGTGGAGATGGGTCTTCCCAGCACTTGCAGTATTTTTAGTATCATTTTCTGTAAACTTAATGGGGGATGCAATTCGTGATGCAATTGACCCTAGAGCAAATGAGAGATAGAGGAAAAGAATGAGTTTATTAGAAATTAAGAAGCTTCACACATATTTTTCCACAAGAAAAGGCCTTATCAAAGCTGTAAATGGAGTGTCATTTACAGTTGATGAGGGAAAAACTTTAGGACTTGTTGGTGAGTCTGGTTCTGGTAAAAGTCAAACTGCCATGAGTATTTTGCAATTATTTGAACCAAACCAAAAAATATATGATGGTGAAATAATATATAAGGGTGAGGATTTAGTAAAATATAACAGAAGTCAAATGGAAAAAATCAGGGGAAATGAAATATCCATGATTTTCCAAGAGCCAATGAGCTCATTAAACCCTGTTTTTACAGTAGAAAGACAAATTTCAGAAGTTTTGATGCTTCATAGAAATATGAATAAAGAGCAAGCAGCAAAAAGAACTGAGGAACTATTAGCTTCTGTAAAAATCCCAAACCCACACATAGTAGCAAAACAATATCCATTTGAACTTTCAGGTGGGATGAACCAAAGGGTAATGATTGCTATGGCCCTAGCCTGCGAGCCAAAATTATTAATTGCAGATGAGCCAACAACAGCCCTTGATGTAACTATTCAAGCGCAAATTTTAAGATTGATGAATGATTTAAAACATAGGCTAAATACATCAATCCTATTTATAACCCACGACCTTGGAGTTATCAATCAAATGGCAGATGAAGTTGCGGTAATGTACTCAGGACAAATTGTAGAACAATCTCCAGTAGAATATATTTTCAAAAGAGATATTACAGACTACAACCATCCATACACAGTAGCCCTACTAAATTCTATCCCATCCATAACAAGTGATAAAAATCAAAGACTAGACATAATTCCTGGATCTGTACCACACCCATTAAATCTACCAAAGGGTTGCAAATTTGCAGACAGATGTAAATTTGCCACAGAAAAATGCGTAAACCAAATGCCAGAACTAGTTTCAGTTAATGAACACCAAAGAATTAGATGTCACTATCCAAATAGAAAGGAAAGAGAAGATGGAAAATACTAATGAAAAAAAGGTCTTATTTAAGATAAGACACCTTAAAAAATATTTCCCTCTTAAGAAAAAAGGTCTATTTAACAGAGGACCTAGTTCCTATGTTCATGCCAATGAATCAATTTCTATTGACATCTATGAAGGTGAAACTTTAGGTCTAGTAGGAGAGTCCGGATGTGGAAAATCTACCTTTGGTAGGACACTTTTACAAATTTATGACCAAACAGAGGGAACAACCCTTTATTACGGAAAAACTTTAGAAGATGTTGCACCAGCATACATGGGAACAATGATTAGTAATATCTCTAAACAATTCCCAACCTACAAAAATGCAAATGAAGAGCTAAATAACATCTATGCTGAGCTTGAAAATGCAGCTGATGATCAAGCACGTGCAGCAGCCAATGAAAAAGCAATGTTCAAACGTCGCGAAATCGAAGAAAAATACCTAAATATGATAAGAATAGCTGGTGGGCTTTTAGTATCTGATGACCTAGATAAGGTCCAAAGCCTATTAAATGACTATTACACAAGTCTTCGTGAGCGTGCAAAAGTTATTGCTGATATAGATGTATTTGAGCAAAAACTTCAAATGAGATCAAGAGAATGGGACGAATATTACAATAAACGTGATAATGACCCAAGATATAAGGAACTAATTGCAAAAAGATCCGAATTATCAAAAGTAGTTGGTGAAAAACATAACAACATCGAAGCGTATAGAGACACCCTAAAAGACAAAGAGGGCTTTGAAGAGCTTGAAAGTCAAAAAGACAATGGTATCGACCTTTCAAAGCTAAATGATGAAGAAATGCGTGAGATGAGAAAAGACCTACAAATGATTTTCCAAGACCCATATGGATCACTAGATACAAAGATGACAGTTGGAAATATCATAGGTGAAGGTGTCCTAGGCCATGATTTATTCAAATCAAGAAAAGATGAAGGATATAATGAATACATCCAAGAAACTATGGAAAAATGCGGACTTGCACCATATTTCTTGCACAGATATCCTCACCAATTCTCAGGTGGACAAAGACAAAGAATTGGTATTGCAAGAGCCCTAGCCCTAAAACCAAGCTTTATAGTTTGCGATGAGGCAGTATCTGCCCTTGACGTTTCAATCCAATCACAAATTATAAACCTACTTCAAGACTTAAAAGATCAAAACAATTTGACCTACCTATTTATAACCCACGACCTTTCAGTAGTAAAATATATATCTGACCGTATCGGGGTAATGTATCTAGGAGTTTTGGTAGAACTTGCAAACACAGAACAAATTTTCGACAATCCAATGCATCCATATACTCAAGCGCTTTTACAAGCAATTCCTAGAACAGATGTGGACCAAGGCCAAGAATTACAAACAATTGAGGGAGACATTCCTTCAGCAGTAAATCCTCCAAAAGGATGCCGTTTCCACACCAGATGCCAATATGCAATGGATATTTGTAAAACTTACCAACCACAACTAAAAGACTACGGCAATGGCCACTATGTAGCCTGCCACCTTATGGAAGTAAGTGAAGAAGAAAAACAAAGAGCTTTTGAAAAAAATCAGGCTTTAAGAAATAAAGAAGAGCACGACCTAGAAGAAATGAGCGCTCTATGAGAAAACCCATAGATATGTTTAGCGAAAAAAACGCAGATGAAATCTATGAAAAAGAAAACTTGTTAGATGAAAATAATCTTGAAAAAGATGACAAACTAGCAATGTTTTTAGCAGCAATAAGAGTATTTTTGCCAGGATTACTACTTGTAATAGGTCCACTTTTGCTGCTGGCTATACTTTTATAAGCTAGACGGGAATATCCCGTCTTTTTTTGTGCCACAAATTAGCTACCTTAAATTTCAATAAATATTATAAATAAAAAAACAAACGGGATATTTAGTTAATTAGACTAAATTTTATAAAATTTTTTGAAATATTTTACAAATAAGCCGGTAAACAATACAATATATTGTATAATGTATATGTAATTAGTTTCACATCATAATAAATATTTTTTAAATAGGAGAATATAGTATGAAAATAAAAAAAGTATTTGCCTTTGCACTAGCAACTAGCTTAGTATTGCCAGGAGTTTCTGCATTTGCAGATGACAATGACGACCTAGATGACAGATATGAAGCATACGAATTCGACGATGACGATGATGATTATTTAAATCGTGACGATGACGATGACGACAGAAAAAGAAGAACTGTTAGATTTAAGCCTGAGCAAAGGATTCGCCTAAGAGCTGCTATCGAAAATTGTAAAAAACAACTAGATTTTGCAGATAGAGTAGTTAGAGCTAATAAGAATAATCCAAGAGCAAAAAAATTAGCAAAATTAGTAGAAAATCAAAGGATAATCATCAGAAAACTTGAAAGACTTGTTGGATAACTAGGAAATAAGATTAAGTATAAATATTTTAACGGAATCTGCTTAAATTTTAGAATAGATTCCTTTTTTTAGTATAAAAGTTAAATTTTCTTAAATTTGTTATATAATTAATTATAGAATCAAACAAAAAGGAGGCGAATGTGTTTAGGATTAATAATTTTTTGGACAATGATGACATAATGATAACTGACCAGCAAGGGGCCTTTAGGGTAGCAGAATACAAAAGAGATTTGTCAGTAACTAAGGAAACTGCCCAAAAAGAATATTTTGCAGCTCAAATGGGAGTTAGGCTAAAGCAATTAATTTGTGATTTACAGGTAAATCCAGTAACTCTTCAACAAGGGGCTATGCAATGGATGGTTGGTGATGTAAATGCTGGTACAGGTATCAAGGGTGTGGGAGATTTCTTTAGCAAGAGTCTAAGATCATCTGTAACCAACGAATCAGCCATAAAACCAGAATACTACGGCTCAGGAATGGTAGTTTTAGAACCAACTTACAAATACATAGTCTTACTTGATGTTCAAAACTGGAATGGTGGATTGGTTTTAGAAGATGGATATTTCCTAGCCTGCGAATCATCCCTAGACCACAAGACAGTAGCCAGATCTTCAATTTCATCTGCAGTTGCTGGTGGAGAAGGATTGTTTAACCTAGGTTTATTTGGCGATGGAGTAGTAGCTTTAGAATCTCCAGTAGCAAGAAATGAGCTAATCGAAGTAGAATTAGAAGATGATGAGATAAGGATAGACGGATCTTTTGCTGTAGCCTGGTCTTCTTCACTAAAATTTACAGTAGAGCGAACAACAAGGTCACTAATTGGATCTGCTGCCAGTGGTGAAGGCTTTGTAAATGTTTACCGCGGCTCAGGAAAAGTTTTAATGGCACCAGTTGATTTATAAAAAAAATCGCTAAGGATAAAAACTTAGCGATTTTTATTTTTTAATTAAATATACCTATAAAGAAGTCACCTAGTAGGGCTGAGATTAAGAATGTTCCTATGATTAAAAAATAGAAACTATCACTCCCTTTACCCCAACTGACTTAAATGCTCCCCAGTCCTTACCGATTATAACACCCGCATAGGCTAGGATTGGTGTAATAATTGCGTTGATATTTAGATTATCCACACTTGTTATTACAAAATCAGATGTTGGTGAGATTGGGCTTGAAATAAGGATTGCAATAATTGAAATCCATAACAACCTCCATAAATAAACTATAATTAGATTATAGTTTTTGAAAATATATTGTTAAATATTTTAATTGAGAAAAAATATTAAAAAAATTATAAAAAAATAGGAAAACGATGTTTAGAATGAAATTTGCTGGGTATTATATTAATAAGAAAATATATTTTCAACTAGAAAGATAGGAGGATAGTCCAATGAAAAGTGAAGATTCACAGTTTGAACTCTACTTTAAGCCAGATTGTCCATTTAGTTTGAAGGTGTTAAATTTCTTTAAGGATAATAACATCGTCAAATACCCATCCTATAATATAGAAGATGCAACCTGCGGTGAGCAAAACGCTCGTAAATTAGAAGAAGTCGGAGGTAAGGTACAAGTACCATGTCTAGTTATAGATGGCAAAGCAATGTACGAATCTGACGATATAATTGAATACGCAAAAGAAAATCTTCTTTAATAAAAATATTAAATATTGAGATAAATATTAAGCTCCTCGCTTTGAAACTTTGAAAGAAAAAGTGAGTACCATCTCCAGTTTCAAAATTTGCTTTAAATACGAGTAGTTAAGGAAATTTACTTTTTAAATTAAACACTGAACCCAAGTTTTTAAGACTATTGGATAAGGATTTTTTAAAATCGCAAACCCAAGTAACAGTCAAGACGATTTTAAAATATCTATTTGAAAATAGTTTTATCGCAAACTTGGGTTTTTTATTTAAACATTTGCACAAAAAAACCAAGCCCCATGGCTTGGAATTTTTTTAGTCCATTACTTCATAATTTACATCATCGATTATTTCGCTTTTTTCCTTATCCATTACATAGTCAGGGATCATTTTGTTTGCAATGGCAAATAAGATTGTCATTACAAGGGCATCATCAAACCATCCTAAAAATGGAATTGCATCTACTACAATATCTGCAGGCATGACTGCATAGGCAATTGCAACTACTACTGCAATTTTTGCTGGGATTGGTGTATTTTTATTTTTTAAAGCATTGAAAAAAGCTGGAATTGATGTTCTAATTTTGTTAAATTTTGTCATTGAAACCCCTTTCTTAAAATAGGATTTAATAAAATTTATTTACACTTATATTATACTTGAATATTTTAAATGTCAAGTTAAAGAATGTAAAACTTAATAAAAAATATTATTTTTGGTATAATACTTTTAAGGAGTATATTATGGGATTTAGATTTAGAAAAAGTATAAATCTTGGCAAGGGATTTAGGATAAATATGAGTAAGTCTGGGCCAGGATTTTCTTGGGGAGGCAAGGGATTTCGCATAACCCGCACTGCAAATGGAAATATCAGAGGATCTGCTTATATACCAGGAACAGGGATTGGTTATCAAAAAGATTTTGGAAACCCTCATAAAAAGATTACAGGCAAAAAAAATACAAATACAACCAGCAAAAGTAAAACACAAAGTGCAAATACAAGAACTTTTGACAATGATTTGGCTAGTATCCACTCAGATGATATGAAAGATGTGCTTGCTGCAAGTAATAAAAACCGCACCAACACCTATATTGCCATTGGATTGATTGCAATCGGCATACTTCTTGCAATTATCAATCCACTTTTTGTTATTATTTCTGTCCTAGGAGTGATTTTTTGGCTATATAACAAAAATAATCAGACTATTAGACTTGATTATGAGATGAGCGAGGATGCAAAAAAAGAATTAGAAGTTACAAATAATTTACTAGAAGGCATTATGGAATCAGATGCTGTTTGGTTAGTGACAGAGGCAGAAGATTTGCCAGAATCAAGCGGAGCGGACATGAAAATTATCTCCCGCGAAAATATTTCGTATTTTAAGGGTAATGATCAGATAGAAACAAATGCCGAAACCTTTACTTTGGATGCTGGGCAATTAAAATTAATTTTCTTGCCAGATTCAGTATTTATCAAAAAGGGATCAAAAATGTCAGCCTTATCCTTTAATGAGATGGAAATAGACTTAGGAAAAATGATATTTTTAGAAGATCAAAATCTTCCAGCAGATGCGACAGTACTTGGCAAAACATATGAGCATACCAATAAAGACGGCAGTCCTGATAAGCGTTATAAGGAAAATCCACAAATAAATCTTGTAGAATATGGGTATTTGTCCCTTAAAAAAGCACCAGGATTTGATATTTTTATAGCATTTTCAGATACAGTTTTAGATGGAGAATAAATTAACAGTAGCTTAGCTGCTGTTTTTTATTTCTATTTTTATAAATATTCTGAATATACTTTCAATAAAAACTAAGGAAAACAGGAAAATGTTATCATATATTTGGAATATTGAAAGTAATTTCTATTTAACACTAATATATTGAAAATAAATTCAGACTGGTATATAGTTTTCTTAAATAGGAGGGCAAAATGACTGAAAGTAGAATCCAAAGCCTAAAGGGAAAATTGATAGTATCCTGCCAAGCCTTGCCAGACGAACCCCTTCATTCTTCTTTTATTATGGGGAGAATGGCAAAAGCGGCAAAACAAGGCGGAGCTAGCGGAATTAGGGCCAATACCCCAGATGATATAAAAGAAATCCAAAATCAAGTAGACTTACCAATTATAGGCATCATAAAAAAAGATTATGATGACTCAAAAGTTTACATAACTCCAACCATGGATGAGATTGATCAGCTTGTTGCAACAGGAGTTGAAATTATCGCCCTAGATGCAACAGAGGATTTAAGACCAAATGGCAAAAATATCGACGATTTTTATAAAGAAATCAAAGAAAAATACCCAGACCAATTGCTAATGGCAGATTGCTCCACAATAGCAGAGGCCATTCATGCGGATGAATTGGGATTTGATTTTGTAGGCACAACCTTAGTTGGTTACACTGACCAATCAAAGGGCCATAAAATCGAGGCAAATGACTTTGAAATTTTAAGGGAAATTATAAAAAATGTAAAAGCAAAGGTCATTGCCGAAGGAAATATAAATACCCCAGAAAAGGCAAAAAGAGTTATAGAACTAGGTGCTTATAGCGTCGTAGTTGGGTCAATCATTACTAGACCGCAAGTGATTACTAAAAATTTTGTTGACAAACTTGCAGAAAACTAAAAAAATAAAAATTTTAATAAGGAGGAAAACGTAATTATGAGAAATTTGGAAAAATACAAAGGTGTAATCCCAGCATTTTATGCTTGCTATGATGATAAGGGAAAGATTAGCCCAGAAAGAGTAAGAGAACTTACAAAGTATTTTATAGAAAAAGGTGTAAAGGGAGTTTATGTAAATGGCTCTTCTGGGGAGTGCATCTACCAAAGTGTTGAAGATAAGAAAATCGTTTTAGAAAATGTAATGAAAGAAGCAAAAGGAAAATTAACAGTAATTGCCCATGTTGCTTGCAATAATACAAAAGATTCTAAAGAGCTTGCTGCCCATGCAGAAAGTCTAGGAGTAGATGCAATTGCAGCCATTCCTCCAATTTATTTTAGACTGCCAGAATATGCCATTGCAGAATATTGGAATGATATTTCAGATGCTGCCCCAAATACAGATTTTGTAATCTACAATATCCCACAACTTGCAGGAGTAGCTCTAACACCAAGTTTATTTGCTGAAATGAGAAAAAATCCTCGTGTAATCGGTGTAAAAAACTCATCTATGCCTGTCCAAGACATCCAAATCTTTAAGCAAGATGCAGGGGAAGATTATATAATTTTTAATGGTCCAGATGAACAATTTATCTCAGGAAGATTAATCGGAGCTGAAGCAGGTATCGGTGGAACTTATGGAGTGATGCCAGAATTATTCTTAAAAATGGATGAGCATTTTAAAAATGGAAATTTAGAGTTAGCTCAAAAAATCCAATATGACATAAATGCAATAATTTATAAAATGGTATCAGGCCATGGCAATATGTATGCGGTTATCAAAGCTATATTAAGAGAAAATGAGGATTTAGATATAGGATCTGTTAGAAAACCACTACCAGCATTAATAGCTGAAGATGAAAAAATAGTAAAAGAAGCGGCATCTATGATAAGAGATGCAAAAGACAAATACTTGTCTAACTAGGAGAAAAGTATGAAGGGTTTTACAACAATTGACTTAATAATACTTATAGTTTACCTAGGGGCAGTGCTTTTTGCAGGGCTTAGATTTTCTAAAAAGAAAATGGAAGGTAAGGAATATTTTAGAGGAGATGGGTCTATTCCTTGGTGGGTAACATCTGTTTCTATCTTTGCAACCTTACTTAGTCCTATTTCCTTTTTATCACTTGCAGGAAACTCCTATGCGGGCACATGGATTATGTGGTTTGCCCAATTGGGAATGCTAATTGCCATACCATTTACCATAAAATACTTTTTGCCAATTTATGCTAAACTTGACATAGATACAGCCTATGAGTATCTAGAAATAAGATACAAATCTAAAGGGCTTAGAGTCCTTGGGGCAATTATGTTTATCATTTATCAAATTGGTAGGATGTCTATCATTATGTATCTGCCATGTATGGTTTTATCTAGCCTTATGGGAATAAATGTAGATATTTTAATCATAATTATGGGTGTTATAGCAATTATTTATTCCTATACAGGTGGTTTAAAATCTGTATTATGGACAGACTTTATCCAAGGATCTGTTTTATTAATTGGTGTTACTTTTGGTTTAATCTACCTAATTAGCAATATCAATGGTGGTTTGGGAGCCATCAACCACGAACTATTTACAAATCACAAGTTTCTAGCAGTAGATCAGCCAATTTTTGATGCAAATATACTTAGAGATAGTGTATTTTTATTAATTGTTGGGGCTGGTATAAATACAATTGGTTCCTATGTTTCAAGCCAGGATATTGTACAAAGATTTACTACAACAAATGATTCAAAACAACTAAGAAAAATGATGATTGGTAATGGTTGCTTATCAATTTTTATTGCTACTGTGTTTTACCTAATAGGTACAGGACTTTATGTATTTTACCAAGTACAAGGCAATCCACTACCACCAAATGCCCAACAAGACCAAATATTTGCTTCATGGATAGCCTATGAATTGCCCGTTGGTGTAACAGGTATCTTACTTGCAGCAATATATGCAGCAGCCCAATCCACCCTTTCAACAGGACTAAACTCAGTTGCTTCAAGCTGGGCTTTAGATATCCAGTCCACCCTAAATAAAAAAGAAATGACCTTTGAAAAACAAACCAAAATTGGCCAAAGAGTTTCATTAGTCGTTGGGATTTTTGCAATAATTGTATCCATAATGTTAGCCCACGGTGGAGTAAAATCAGCCTACGAATGGTTTAACGGATTTATGGGACTAGTTTTAGGAATCCTAGTTGGTATATTTATCCTAGGTGCCTTTACAAAAGTTGCCAACAAATTTGGAGCAAGCCTTGCCTTTGCCGTAGCAGCACTAGTTATGGTCTATATAAAATATTTTGTAGACCCAGCAAAAGTTTCCTTCTGGTCATACTCAATTATTTCTATTGGGGTATCACTTGTAGTTGGAGTAATTGGATCTATGATTTATAATAAGGTAAAGGGAATTAAGGATATACCACCAATAAATTCCACAGTATATAATCAAGAGTAGGAGAAAATTATGATTTTTGGAAACATAACAAATTTAGAAGAATATGAATATTTAGAAGACAAAATCAAAGCTTGCTTTGACTATTACAAAGAAAATGATATGGAAAATATGGAGGCAGGCATCTATAAGATTAATGGAGATGAATTTTTTGTAAATATAGTTGAATATGATACAACAACAGTAGAAAATAGATTTTGGGAAGCCCATAAAGAATATTTAGACCTGCACCTAATGCTTTTAGGAGAAGAAAGAATAGATTTAAACTTCTTAAAAGACATGGATCTTGGTGAATATGATGCAGAAAAAGATTTTCAAGCAGCTGAGGGAGAAAGAAATTCTTCGGTAGATCTAAAGGTGGGAGACTTTTTAGTTTGCTATCCAAATGATGTCCACATGACAGCCTTGCAAATAACTGATCCAGTATACACCAAAAAAGCAATATTTAAAATTAAAATTTAATTAAGAATTTAAGGCATAAGGCAAAATACTTATGCCTTTTTGTAAATTTAAAAATAGGAGCATATATGAAAAAATATATCAGCATAGATATAGGTGGGACTTTTATAAAATACGGGCTTATAGATGAAGATGGCCAAATTTTAGAAAAAAACGAATTAGCCACAGAAGCCAGCAAGGGTGGAGAACAAATTTTAGAAAAAGTTTTAAGAATTGTGAGCAACTATAAAGATAAAACTGAAGTAGAAGGTGTTGCTATATCAACAGCCGGCATGGTTGATACAAAAAATGGATCTATCCGCTACGCATCAGACCTTATCCCAGGCTATACTGGCATAAATTTTAAAAAGCCAATCAAAGAAAAATTTGATTTGCCATGCCATGTAGAAAATGATGTAAACTGCGCGGGTCTAGCCGAATACAAGGCAGGTGCCGGAAAAAATAGTAAAATCGCCCTAATCCTTACAATTGGAACAGGTATAGGCGGTTGTGCAATAATAAATGGCGAACTTTACCATGGGGTCAATGGATCTGCTATGGAAATAGGTTACATAAATATGGAAAATAGCACATTTGAGACACTTGGTTCTGCAAAAATTTTGGTAGAAAAGGTCGCAAATTTAAAGGGAGATAGTCCAGAAAATTGGGATGGCAAAAAAATATTTGAACTAGCCAAAAATGGCGATGAAATCTGTATAAAAGCCATAGATGAAATGTGCGAAGTCCTAGCAATTGGAATATCAAATATAGTTTATGTCCTAAATCCAGATACAGTTATCCTAGGTGGGGGCATCATGGCTCAAGAAGAATATTTATACGAAAAATTAGATAAAAACCTAGAAAAATACTTAGAAAAACCCCTTTACGATTGTCTTAGCCTAAAATTTGCCAAAAAACAAAATGCAGCTGGAATGCTAGGAGCATTTTACAATTTTCAAAACAAAGAGGCCAGAAACTAGGAATCTGCTATGGCCTATTATGTAAAATCAGTTATAGAAATCATAGAATCAAATTACGAAAACTTCACAGCTACAGAAAAAAATATTGCCGATTTTTTCATCCATAATGACAAAAAAGGAAATTTTTCTGCCAAAAAATTAGCTGACCAGCTTTTTGTATCAGAAGCTTCTCTTTCAAGATTTGCCCAAAAATGTGGATTTAGGGGATATAGAGAATTTATCTACCAATATAGGCAAAATTTTGTTGAAAAAAATGACGAAATCACAGATAATGTCAGCCAGGTCCTAAAAACCTACCAAGAACTTTTAAATAAAACCTATTCTCTAATAGATGAAAACCAGCTAAAAAGGGTGGTTAGCTATATGAATGCCTCCCAAAAAGTTTTCGTTTGTGGCAAGGGTTCATCAGGACTTGCGGCAAATGAGATGGAGATGCGTTTTATGAGAATAGGGGTAAATATCGACTCAATAACAGATTCCGACCATATGAAAATGAGGGCGGTTTTTCACAATGAAAACAATCTGGTAATTTGCCTAAGCATCAGTGGAGAGACCAAGGAAGTTTTGTATTTTCTAAAAGAAGCCCACAATAAAAATGCAAAAACAGTTTTGATTACATCTCAAAATAGGGAAGAAATAAAGAAATATTGTGATGAATTGGTTTTAGTTCCATCGCTTAAACACCTAAACTATGGAAATGTAATCAGCCCCCAATTTCCCCTATCAATTATGGTTGACATCTTGTATACTTTTTTTGTAAATGAAGATAAAAATCTCAAAGAAAAAATGCACGGTGATACCATCAAGGCCTTGGGCAAAGGAGATTTTAAAGAAAATAGCAAATAAAAAAATCATTCCGATTTGGGAATGATTTTTATTTTGCAAAATTATAAATTTACTTCTTGGTAGTTGATTTTTTTCCTAAAATCATTTGGATTTATGGAATAGATTTTTTTGAAATTCCTGTAAAAAGTTTTGGTTGTATTAAAACCTACCTTGTAGGCGATTACTGACACCAAATCATCGCTTTGCAAAAGCAGCCTTGCAGCATTTATCACTCTCATGTAGTTTATATAATCATCAAAAGTCTTGTCTACATAAAATTTCAGAGACTTATTCAAGGAATTTTGATTAATATCAAATTTTTTGCAAATCTGGTCTATATCCAAGTCATTGTAATAATTTTTCACTAGATAATTGATGATGTCAGCCATTTCTAGATAATCTATGACCTGGTCGCCATTTTCAATGGTGTGGTAGGAATTTTTGTAGTCCTTAGAATTTAATCCTGTTTTGGACTTAAAAAATTTGGAAAGGTGGGAGGCATCCTTAAATCCTAAGATGACAGATAACTCTTCTAGGTTATTTTCAGAAAAATTTAGGTAGCCCATTAGTTTTGTAAGTTTCATCAAGGATGTGAGATTTGTAAAAGATAGGCCAGTTTCTTCCTTGATGTACTTTGAAATATTTGACTCTGATAGGTAAAAAATATGGGCTAAATCTGCTAAGGTCAGTTTTTCCTCCAAATGAGCCCAAATATAGTGGAAAATTTCTATTTTGTTATACTTTTGGAGTTTTTTTTTACCATGACCTGCTGATTTTTCAAATAAAATTGCAAGTTCCATTATTTTGATGCAGATCATTTGTTTGGCATAGGCCTTGCCATTTTTAAAGGCATGAAGCTCCTGATTTAGGGTTTTTATAATGGATTCTACAGTTTTTCGGTCATCTTCATCTAAGATTACATAGGCATTTTCTGTGATAGAATTTGTAATTTGCATGGCTGATCCAAACATTTGGTTGGTTTTTTTTAGGAAAATATTTATAAGTTCTATGTCAAAAACCGCTACATCAAGCTCTATTGGATCCATAACTTCCATAATTTGTGTGTAATACCATGGCAAAATCCCCACAAGCATGCCTTCTTTTAGGGTGTAGTTTTCACCTTGTATATTAAAATCAGCCTCGCCCTTTTTGATATACCAAAATCTAGCGTTGGTATGAAGGAGGGGATCGGTAGAATTTGCACATATTTCATGGCCCATGTCTATTAAAACTGCTTGGCTTAAATCAGTTTGAAAATAATTTGATTCATCCTGGATGTTGGTCTGATTTTTTATATTAATCCCTCCCTTCTAACATTTCTTTCTATATATTATATCACATTTTCATAGATTAAAGTACAAAATCATTGGGTTTGAAAGCTTTTATCAAAAATATTTAATAAATACTTAAAATAACTTACAAGGCGATTATGAAAACATTTACCCTAACTTTACAATTTTTTTGAAGAAATATGTCCTATATCAAAAAATGATTGTGATATAATTTTATCAAGATGATGGTTTGTAAATATTTATAATTCATATCGAACTTATAAGAAAGAGGAGAAAATTATGATAGAAACATTATCACATTTCACAGAGTGGTTATGGGGATGGCCTTTATTAGTTTTACTAATTGGTGGTGGTCTATTAATTAGTATTAGAACAGGATTTTTCCAATTAAGACATTTCCATTATATTTTAAGTCAAACTGCTGGAAAGATGTTTTCCAAAGACAACCAAGGAGATGGAACTGTTTCAGCTTTCCAAGCTATGACAACAGCCCTTGCTTCATCAATTGGTGCTGCAAATATAGTAGTTGCACCTACAATAATTTTTGTGGCAGGTCCTGGTTCTATATTTTGGATGTGGATTGCTGCAATAATTGGACAGGCTACAAAATTCTCAGAAGTAGCTCTTTCTATCAAATATAGAGAGCTAAATTCAGAAGGAGAATACGTTGGTGGATGTTCATACATGCTTAAAAATGGACTAAAAGGTAATCTTGGTAAAATCCTAGGTTCACTTGCAGCATTTTTCTTTATGTTAGAAATCCTTCCATCAATCACTCTTCAAACATTATCAGCTGTAAATCCAATTCAAAGTGTATTTAGACCACTTAATGTAAACGAAGATATTGCTAAAAAAATCGCTATTATCGCTATATTTATTCTTGTATCTGTAGTTGTATTTGGTGGGGTAAAACAAATTGGTAAAGTAACTGAAAAACTTGTTCCTATAATGGCAGCAATATACATTATATTCGGCATTATCATAGTAATTATGCATATTGGTGATATTCCAGCAGCATTTGGTTATATATTCAAAGGTGCATTTGATCCTAAGGCTGTTATGGGTGGTGTAAGTGGTATTGCACTTTCAAAAGTAATTTCTCAAGGTGTTGCCCGTGGTGTTTATTCTAATGAATCTGGTATGGGTTCTGCAGGTTATGGACACGCTGCAGCAACAACAGACCACCCAGCTAGACAAGGTCTATGGGGAGTATTTGAAGTATTTGCTGATACTATAGTAGTTTGTACAATTTCTGCCTTAGTAGTAATCTTAACAGGAACATGGAAGCCAGGTATGAGTGAATCTGAAATGTCAGCAGTAAGATCAATTGCTGTAGAAAGATCATTCAATACATTATTTGGTCAATTAGGATCAGTAATTATCTCTACCTGCCTATTCTTATTTGTACTTTCAACAATCATAGTAATCGTATTTTACTGTGAAAAACAAGCTGAGTATTTATTTGGTACAAAAGTGGGTAAGATAATGAGGGTCGTTGCTTCTCTTATGATCCTTTTGGCTTTATTTGTTACATTTGATAAAGCAGGAGTATTCCTTGACTTCACATTAGGTCTTGTAGTAATACCTAATATGATAGGACTGATAAAGATGAGCGGAGAAATAAAAGAAATTACTGATGAATTCTTTAAAGGTCCAGATTATTATCTATTAGATACTGGAAAAACTGATAAAGCGAAGACAGTTTCAAAAGTAAACATGAATACAAATACAACAAATGTAGATAAAAACAAAGAAAAGAATGTAGAAAGTGAAACAATGACTTTTGAATCTGATAAAGATTTAAAAGAAAAGAATGATTAATAAATAAAAATATTTACAAATCATCGAAAACTGTAGGAGGCAATATGAAATCAATAGTAGTAGCACTAGGTGGAAATGCCCTAGGAAATAGCCCAAAAGAACAACTTGAAGCTGTAAAAGGTTCATCAAAATCAATTGCAGACATCATAGAATCATATGACAAGGTAGCAGTAGTACATGGAAATGGACCACAAGTAGGAGTAATTAATCTTGCTCTATCACTTGCAGCAAAAGAAGACTCAACAATACCAGAATTCCCATTAGTGGAATGTGTAGCAATGAGCCAAGGCTATATAGGATACCACCTACAACAAGCTATCGAAAATGAATTAGCATCTCGTAATATAGACAAAAAAGTAGCAACAGTAGTAACACAAGTTGAAGTAGATCCAAAAGACCCAGCCTTTGAAAATCCAACAAAACCAATAGGTAACTTCTACACAGAAGAAGAAGCAGATGCAATTAGCAAAAAAGATGGATACACATTCAAAGAAGACGCAGGTCGTGGATTTAGAAGAGTAGTACCAAGTCCAAAACCACAAAGCATAGTAGAACTATCAACAGTGACAAACCACCTAGACAATGATGGTGTAGTAATCACAGGTGGTGGTGGCGGAATCCCAGTTCTAAATGAAAATGGCGAACTAAAAGGGGTAGACGCAGTAATCGATAAAGACTTTGTAGCAAGCAGAATATCATCAGATATCGGTGCAGATACACTACTAATACTTACAGCAGTAGACTCAGTATATATCAACTTTGGTAAAGAAAACCAAGAAGAACTTCGTGAAATCACAGTAAGTGAGATAAAAAAACACATCGAAGATAACCAATTCCACGCTGGATCTATGCTACCAAAAGTAGAAGCTTGTATCAAATTTATCGAAGAAAATCCAGAAGGAACAGCAATCATTACATCTCTAGAAAAAGCAGCATATGCCCTATCAGGAGAAGTAGGAACAAAAATCATAAACGGCTAAGCCACCCTTGATTAAAAGCAAAATAGCTGGGTAAGAAAATAAAGGTAACACGCTTATAAAATGCAAAAACAAGCATTTTGTAATATATATTGGTAATATTTTAGAAAGTATAAAGGAGATTTAAAATGGGAGTTAACTTAAGAGGACGTAATTTAATGGCAATCAAAGACTTCACAGAAGATGAAGTACTTTACCTAATCGAACTATCAGAACAATTCAAAAAATTAAAATTAGCAGGAACTCCACACAAATACCTAGAAGGCAAAAACATCGCACTATTATTCGAAAAAACATCAACAAGAACAAGATGTTCATTCGAAGTAGCAGGATATGACCTAGGAATGGGAGTAACATACCTAGATCCAGGTTCAAGCCAAATGGGTAAAAAAGAATCAATCGCAGATACAGCAAAAGTATTAGGTAGATTCTATGATGGTATCGAATACAGAGGATTTGACCAAGACTTAGTAGAAGAACTTGGAGCAAATGCTGGAGTACCAGTATGGAATGGTCTAACAGATAAATGGCACCCAACACAAATGATTGCAGATATGCTTACAATCAAAGAAAACTTTGGTAAACTAAGAGGCATCAACTTCGTATACATGGGTGACTGCAGAAACAACATGGCAAACTCATTAGCAGTAACATGTGCTAAACTAGGTGTAAACTTCACAGGTTGTGGTCCAAAAGACCTATGGCCAGAACAAGACGTACAAGATCTAGCTAATGAACTATCAAAAGTACACGGATCAAAAGTACACTTTACAGAAGATGTAAAAGAAGCTACAACAGATGCACACGTAATCTACACAGATATTTGGGTATCAATGGGAGAACCAGAAGAAGTTTGGGCAGAAAGAATTGAACAACTTCACCCATACCAAGTAAACAAAGCAGCAATGGACAATGCTAGAGAAGATGCAATCTTCATGCACTGCCTACCATCATTCCACGACCTAAACACAACAATTGGTAAAGAAATCAATGACAAATTTGGTGACAAATACGAACTAAATGGTCAAGAAGTTTCTGAAGAAGTATTCTTATCTCACCAATCAAAAGTATTTGATGAAGCAGAAAATAGAATGCATACAATCAAAGCAATCATGTATGCTACACTTAAATAATTAGTTTATAAATAAATTGACCTCCTAAGGCAATAGACCTTGGGGGGTCTTTTTTTGTTAACTAATATTTACAAAACTTTACCCTTGTTTTACATATAATTTACACCATTGATATAAACTTAAATTAAAAAGTATAAAGGGGATTTTATGAAAAAATTACTAGCAGTAGTACTTGCAACAAGCTTAGTCCTTGGAGCAAATGAAAGTTTTGCAAGCCAAGATTTAGCAACAGAAAATAACGTTGAACTTGGGCAAACAACACAAATCTTAGAAGAATCAAGCACAGATTTAGAAAATGTAAATTTATTAGCAGCAAACAATGAAAACACAAGTCAAAATGATTTTGATATTGTCATCAACGAAATAATGACAAAAGCTCCTAATAAGGGAAAAGATTATGTAGAATTGTTAAATAAAGGAAATGCTCCAGTAGATTTAACAGGCTGGTATATTTTCGATAGCGAAGATAGGGCGGATAAAGTAATAAAACTTGATGGAATAATATTAAATCCAGGAGAAGTTTTTGTATTAGAAGAAGATACTCTCTTTGATTTTGGTCTTGGAAAAAATGATACTGTAAGATTATTCAATAAAAATGATCAGTTAATCGGAAGCTACCAATGGGAAGGCGGACACCCAAATGAAGTTTTTGCAAGAAATCCTGAGACAGGTCAAATGCAAGAAGCAAAAGCTTCAAAAGGACAAATAAACCCAATACCAGCAAAAGAAGAGGAGCAAACTCCACCAGCTGAGGATACTAACACAGTAGAATCAGCATTTAAGGGCAAAGTAGTAGTAAATGAAGTAGAATCAAAAGATCCTAGTGGTGGCAATGATTATGCAGAAATTTATAATAATACAGACCAAGCAATAGATATATCTGGTTGGTATATCCTAGACAATAATCCAAAACACAAAAAAGATTCTAAATATACAGTAAAAGAAGGAACAAGCATTCCAGCCAAAGGATTTTTCGTATTCGAAGAAAATGTAGACTTTGACTTTGGCCTAGGTGACAATGATGAAGTAAATCTTTATGATAAAGAAGATAAGTTAGTAGATAAGTTCTCTTGGCAAGGCCATGCAAATGGTACATATGGTAGAATCCCAGATGGTACAGGCGAAATTGTAGATGGTAAAGCTTCAAAAGGCAGAGCCAACACTACAGAAGAAAATGTAGAAAAAGAAATAGATGTAGAAACATTAAATTGGCCAGGAATTGATGAAGTAAAAGTGTTAGACGAAACATCAATATTTGACCTAAAAGACCTATCAGGCCTAGACAACCACGATGGTTGGATATATGGAGTAAATAACAAAGAAGGTAGATTTATCATCTTCAAAGTAGAAAATGACCAAGTGATATTTGCACCAGGATTTGATGGCAAAGGAAAATCCGTAAAATTTATAAAAGATGCCAATGATCCAAAAGCAGCAGGCCCAGACTCAGAAGGCATCACAGTGGATAATAAAGGAAGAGTTTACCTAGCAGTAGAACGCGACAACGGCGATAAAAATGTAAACAAAAACATGATACTGCAAGTAGCAGATCCATTTAAAGATGCAAAAGAAATGGTAGCAGACAGAGAATGGAACATCACAGAATTATTGCCAGATGTAGGAGCAAACCTAGGCATAGAAACCATTGAGTGGGTAAGCTTTGATAATCTAAACGGCTTATTATATGACCAAAAAAACAACAAAGCCCTAGACAAAAACGACTATCCAAATGCCTATGCAGACGGAATATTCTTTGTAGGTATGGAAGCAAATGGCCATGTATACGCCCTAGTACTTGAAGAAAATGGAAAAGCAGAAGTCATATCAGAAATCCAAACAGGACTAGGTGGAGTAATGAGCATGGACTTTGATACAGAAAACAACGTGCTTTGGGCAAACGCAGACAATGATTACAACAATATCCACAATATAATTCAATTTAATGGAAGCAAAGATCCAAAAATTGTCCACGTAACAGCACCAAAAGATATGAATATCGACCTAAACAACGAAGGATTTATGATAGATCCAAAAGCATCAGCAGATGGACTAAGATCAACCTACTGGTTTATGGACGGAGAAAACACCAAAGCCTTTAGAAAAAGTGCCATAAAAGCAGATTACATGAAAGACCTAGGGCTTACAAAAATCCCAGGCAAAGAAAGCCCAAAAAAAGACCAAGGCAAAAATCCAATCATAGACAATATAACAATAGTAATCCCACCAACACTAAAAATAGTAGATAAAAAAGAAATCGAAAGCCACTACAACAAAGAATTGCCACAAACAAAACAAAGCAAAAACGAACCATATGCAGAAAAAATCACAGACGAGATAATCTACGTATCAAATGGCTACAAATCAATAAAAGAAGGCTATTACTACAAAAAAGACCTACTAGAAAAATACAACAAACTAAAAGCATCAGTAGAAAAAAACCGCACAACAGCAAGAGCAATCCAAATCCTAAAAGATATTGCACCAAATATAGCAGAAAAAAACAAAGAAACAATAGCAAAACTTCTAGAAACATCACAAAAACTGCAAGAAAAAAGCCAAAAAGCCTTAGAAGAGATGGATATAATCTTAGCTGGAAAATAAGTGATAGAAAAAGGACAAAGAAAACCTCGGGAAGAATCCTGGGGTTTTTCTATATATAAGTAAGAGAGTTTATATAAGAAATCAACATATATTTTTGTATAAATAAATTGAAATATTGACTATTACACTATTAAATTTTATCGAAGTATTATATAATTAAAGCATATTGCCTGCGATGCTAATCGCCTGATTAGGAAGGAAATATTATGTTAAAAAATACTTATGAAGATAACGAAAACAAAAAGGTTAATTCAAGAGAGATAAATATACTTAAAGAAAATTTCCCCCAATATTTTAATAAGAATGGGGATTTTAAAATAGATGAATTTAAAAAGATGTTAAAAGACGATGAAGTTAATTTTGACAAAGAAGGATATAGACTAGATTTTCTTGGCAAGTCTTATGCAAGATTTGAGAGTGCCTTGGAAACAGAAACTGTTATTACACCTGATAATAAACATAATAACGAAGAAATAAACAAAAATAGTGAAAATATGTATATTGTGGGTGATAATATCGATGCATTAAAACACTTGCTAAAATCTTACTCTGGAAAAGTCAAATGTATATACATAGACCCTCCTTATAATACAGGATCAGATGGATTTGTTTATCCAGACAATTTTAAGTTTGATAAGGAAACTATGTCAAATAAGATGGGAGTAAGTGAAGATGAGGCGGAGAGAATTCTTTCTTTACAAGGTAAATCAACTCACTCAGCATGGCTTACTTTTATTTATCCAAGGCTCTTATTAGCCAGGGACTTATTAGCTGATGATGGAGTGATTTTTATTTCTATTGATGATAATGAACAAGCTAATTTAAGAATAATTTGCGATGATATTTTTGGAGAAGAAAATTTTGAAGGGCATATTCATTGGAGAAGACGATCAAATCAGCCGAATGATCCAAGTAAAATGATAGGTATAGTAGCTGAACATATAATTGTTTACGCAAGGAATAGTATTAATCTTAAAAAATATGGTGTAGGAAAAGTAGGACTTACTGGAAAATTTAGTAATCCAGATAATGATTTGAGAGGACCGTGGAATAGTAAACCGTGGAAAGTCGGATCAGACCAATCGGGAAGCGAGTATAGAATAGATTTACCAAATGGTAAAACAGTATTTGAATCATGGATGGGTGATGAAAATACATTTCAAAATTTACTAAATGATAATCGTATTTTTTTTCCAGAAAAAGGTGCAGGATTACCTCGAAAAAAAATTTATAAAAGCGAACGTGAAATGGAGGGACAGTCTGCCAATAATTGGTGGCATCACTCTAGATTTGGATCAAATCAAAGTGGAACTAGTAGGTTGAAATCTTTATTCAATAATATCAATATATTCTCGAAACCAAAGCCAAACGAATTAATAAAGGGAATACTACAAGTTGCTACACTTGATACAGAATTTTATATATTAGACTTCTTCTCTGGTTCAGCAACTACTGCAGATGCAGTAATGCAATTAAATGCAGAAGATGGTGGAAATAGAAAGTATATTCTTGTTCAAATTCCGGAAGAAATTGATAAAAATCAACCAGCACATAAAGCCGGATATAGAACAATTGATGAGATAGGTCGTGAAAGAATTAAACGTGCTGCCTCTAAAATAAAAGAAGAAACAGATGCTGATATTGATTATGGATTTAAATTATACAGATTAAATGAGCCTAATTCTCAAACTATTGATAAACTTATTGAATTTGATCCAGGCGATATAAACTTTAATGAGGATGATTATGTTTCAAATTTTGGTTTTAATGGTGAAAGTGGAAAAGATACAATTCTTACCACTTGGTTAAACGAAGATGGATATGGATTATTGGCGAAAGTTGAATCTTTAAAAATTGGAAATTATGAAGCAGATAAATATAAAAATAGTCTGTACCTAATAGAACCAGGGATAAAGAGCGATGATATTATGCAGCTTATAAAATTACTTGAAAAAAACCAACTTGATATAAATAGGGTAGTAGTCTATGGATATTCATTAAACTTTAATATAGCAAATGAGTTAAGAAATAATTTAAAAAATCTAAAGAATAATCAATCTGTAAACTTAATAGAAAGATACTAGTATGAGTATTAGATTAGAAATATTGCCTCATCAAGAAGAGGCGCTTGAAACAATAGAATCTGTATTAAACGATGTAAAAGTATCATATAATGCAAATCCATTTGAAAACCCTACTATAAATACAAAAGATCCTCAAATAGAAAAAAATATAAAACATACATGGAATCAATCTTATGAGCTTACTGGACTTCCAAAGATTCCGCAAATTATGAGAAAAACATATAAAGGAGATAATCCACTAGGAATTGATATTAAGATGGAGACAGGCACTGGTAAAACTTATGTATATACCAGGTTAATATATGAATTACACAAGTTTGGTTTTTTCAAATTTATTATTTTGGTACCCTCTACTCCAATAAAAGAAGGAACTAGAAACTTCATAGAATCAGATTATGCAAAAAATCATTTTAGTGATTTATTTCCTAATATAAATTTAGATTTAAACGTACTTAATCCACAGAAAAATATAAAAAAAGGGCGCAAAATGATCCCGACAGCTATCTCTAATTTTGCTAAAGGAAGTAGACTTGAGAAAAATAAAATAAATGTTTTGCTTACAACAAGCTCTATGTTAATGAGTAAAGCAACTATGGCTAAGGATGATTATGATCAGACTCTGTTAGGAGAGTTTACCCAACCTTATGAAGCTCTCAGAAATACAAAGCCAATTGTAATAATAGATGAACCTCATAGATTTAAAAGAGAAAATGTAGCTTATAAGACAATTATAGATGAACTAGATCCTCAAATAATTTTTAGATTTGGAGCAACTTTCCCAGATTTGCCTAAAAATCAGGGAAGAGATTATAATAACTTAATTTATAACCTAGGAGCTGCTAGAGCATTTAATGAAGGACTTGTAAAAGGTGTGGCTCATCAAACAATAGAAAATATAAATGAAGAAGATGGAAAAATAAAATTTACATCTTGGGAAGGAAGAGGTAGTAAAAAAATTCTTTCTTTTAGAGATGAAAAAACTAATAAAACTCAAAAATTAAAAATCAATGATGATTTAGGAATTATAAGTCCTAGTTTTTCAGGGATAACTATAGATAAAATTGGTAAAACTGATGATGAAAATATTACCTCAGGAGTTACTTTATCCAATGGTATGATATTAACTCCTAAAGATATTATATACTCATCTGTTTACTCAGAAACTTACCAAGATATGATGTTACAACAAGCTATAAAAAATCATTTTAAAATTGAGTGGCAGAACTTTAATAGAAATGAAAAGATTAAAACTCTTTCATTGTTCTTTATAGATAGTATATATTCATTTAGGGCTGAAGATAGCAAGTCGGGTTCATTACGATTAAAATTTGATAAATACCTTTCAATCAAGCTTAATAAGATAATAGATAAATTAGAAAATAAAGTATATAAATCTAACAGAGAAGAAGAATATTTATCGTATCTGTACGCTACCAGAGATAATATTGGATATACATCTGGAGGTTATTTTGCAGAAGATAACTCTACTAAAGATGAAGATATAAAAAAAGAGGTAGAGGAAATTCTTAAAGATAAGCAAAGATTACTATCTTTTAAAAATGATGATGGAAGTTGGAATATAAGAAGATTTATTTTCTCAAAGTGGACTTTAAAAGAAGGATGGGATAATCCAAATGTATTTCAAATAGTGAAGCTTAGATCTTCAGGTAGTGAGATAAGTAAGCTACAAGAAGTAGGAAGAGGATTAAGATTACCTGTTGATGAATATGGAAATAGAGAAAGCGGTGAACAATTTTACTTAACTTATTTAATAGATTTCTCCGAAGTTGATTTTGCAAAGAATTTAGTCAATGAGATTAATGAAGGAATTCTAGACTCTGGTAATGTTAATCACTTAATACCGATGGTTGCAGAAATTAGAAATATGAGTTCCGAAGAATTGGCTCTAAGACTAATGGTTAAGGGTTACATTGATACTGATAAAAATATTAATCCAGAAAACATAAATGAATTTTATGAGAATTATCCAGAGTTTAACCAAGGTGTTAATCCGGGAATAATTGTTGACAGCACATCTAAGAAAGAAGTAGTAAATATTAGAAAAGATAGATACCAAATGATAAAGTCATTATGGGAAACTATAAATCAAAAATATTATTTAAAATTAGAAGAAACACCAGACGAGGAACTTATAAAGGTTATAGAAGATATATTTTCTAATGATGATGATAGTATTTTTGAAACTAATAGGGTGAATGTTTGGGAATCAAGGACTAGGAATAATCCAGTAGGAGAAGTGGTTTTAGATAAAAGAATCACTGATTCCTATGAGATCTATGAGAACATACCATACAATGAGTTTTTAAAAAGAATTAATAAAAACACAGGTTTACCACTGCCTATTATCCATCAAGGCATAGTAAATTTTTCTAGAAAAGATAAACTACCTAAAAATTTCTTGAATAACAAAGTTGCTGATAATTTTATAAATAAATTTAAGGATTGGTATATCCACGCATATAATAGTCACTATTCATATGAGAGATTAAATATAGATAGGAAAGAAACAGCTCTTACAGATGTGAATGGTCAAGTAAAAGACTATATAATTCAAGGAAATCTTGGTATATACAAAGATGAGAGTTTACAAACCCCAGAATCTTTTCTATATGATACAGTAATATTTGATAGTCCAAAAGAAAAGCAAACTATTGTAAGTTCTGGAGACAGCAATTTATCTGATGCAGTTATAGCTTTTGGAAAGATACCTCGTCAGAGTATACAAGTTCCTCTATACTTTGGTGGTACCACTAGCCCAGATTTTATGTACTTGTTACAAGATGGTAATAATTATAGACTAGGTCTTATAATTGAGACAAAAGATGTAGATGGGGATGAAGATTTAAGAGGACTTGAAAAACATAAAATTTCGACAGCTAAAAAGTTCTTTGAAACTATGAAGGCTGATGGTATAAATGTAGAGTTTAGAAAGCAGTTTAAGCGCGACCAAGTATATACTATGGTAGAAGGGCTATTTAAGGACAAGATATAAAATGCTTAGTACTAGATTAGGTAAAAATTTAATAAATAACTATAATGTATTTTAAAGAAAGGTGTTTTTGTGCCAAAAGGAATAATATACGTAATGACAACAGTTGTTCCTGGTCTTATAAAAATTGGGAAGACTGATTTGAATAATTTTGATAGCAGGATGTACAATTTGGAAAGGCATGGCTATGCAAATGTAACTGGACTTAAGAGAAAATTTGCTATAGAAGTTGAACAATACGATGAAAAAGAGAAGCTTTTGGATGAGATTTTTTCTAAGAGCAGAGTTCCAGGGACTGAGTTATTCGCTCTTGATATTGATCTGGTGGTGCAGTTATTGTCTTCATTTGAAGGCCTACAAGTCTATCCAAAAGAAGAAAGTAAAAGAGAAGTATTTATCAGCTCCACTAGAGAATTAGAAGCCAAATCTGGAATAGAGTTAATTCCAAACGGAGAGTACACTCTATCAAGAAATGTAAGAGGGTTTGGTAAAGTAGAAGGGATACTAGTTGTAGAAGATGGCGAATTGACTTTAAAAGAGGGTGCCATTTGTGCACCTATCAGCCATAAAAATCCGCCAGAAGTGGTAAAGTCTGCTCCTATTGTAAATGGAGTTCTAGTTGAAGATTTAATATGTAACTCTCCTTCAATGGCAGCTTGGATACTAGTTGGCAAAAATGCAAACGGGTGGATTAATTGGAAAAATAAAAATGGTGAACCTATAGATATTTACAGAAAAAAATAAAGTATGATAAAGCAAAGTTAAGAATTTATATCTTAACTTTGTTTTTTATTTTAAAAATCTCAGTTGACACCCCCAAATCCACCGGTACTATAATATATAGAAATATTTCTATATGAGGTGGATTATGAGTGTTGATTATGAAAATATATCTAAAAAGTTAAAGGCAATTTCTGATCCTAAGAGGCTTAAGATTATAGATATGTTATCTTGCGATGAGCTTTGTGCTTGTGAGATACTTGAAAAATTTGATATAAGCCAACCCACCTTGTCTCATGATATGAGAAAGCTAGAAGAGGTTGGTCTTGTTTCTAGCAGAAGAGAGGGGAAGAATACTTACTACTCTTTAAATAAGGATCGTTTAGATGAGATTGAGGATAGTTTAAATCTCATATTTCATATCCAAGATGACTGTATTTGCAAGGTGTAAAATCCTAGGCAAATATTTTTTCTAAAACATATAGAAATATTTGAATGTGTCAATATGTTTTTTTACATATGGGTTGATTTTAAATTAGGAGGATTTTATGAAAAAGATGTACTTATATGAAGATGCTATGTGTTGCTCAACAGGTGTATGTGGACCAAGCCCAGATGAAGAGTTGATGAGAGTATCTACTTTGATAGATAAGCTTACAAAAAGTGGAGCTAGCATTGATAGATATAATCTAACTAGCAATACTAAAGAGTTTGTAGAAAACAAAACTATTAACAATCTTTTAGGTGAAAAAGGTAGAGATATCCTACCAGTTGTAATGATTGATGATGAAATTGTTATGACAGGTAAATATCCTAGCAATGAAGAATTTTATGAAATGTTATTTATATCTGATGATGCCAAGGAAGAAACAAATAGTGATGATGGATCTTGCTGTTCTGGCGGAGGATGCTGCTGCTAATAACAAGAAGAAAAGGAGATGAGTCTAAGTGAAACAATTTGATATTAAGGAGATTGACCTAACTAAATACTTATTTTTCACAGGAAAGGGAGGAGTAGGAAAGACTTCTACTGCTTGTGCTAGTGCAATAAGCCTAGCTGATGTGGGCAATGAAGTCCTATTAATAAGTACCGACCCTGCTTCAAACCTTCAAGATGTCTTTGAAACAGAGCTTGATAATAAGGGTGTAAGGATAGAAGGGGTGGATGGTCTTACTGTTGTAAACTTAGATCCTATAGAAGCTGCCAATGAGTATAAGGAAAGTGTGGTTGGCCCTTACAGAGACCAGTTACCTGATAGTGTAATAGAAAATATGGAGGAGCAGTTATCCGGATCTTGCACTGTTGAGATAGCAGCCTTTAATGAATTTTCTAAGTTTATAACTGATTCAAAACTAAAAGATTCATATGATTATATAATATTTGATACTGCACCAACGGGCCATACTCTAAGGATGCTCCAGCTTCCTTCTGCTTGGTCTAACTTTATCAGCGAAAGTACCCATGGAGCTTCTTGCCTAGGTCAATTATCAGGTCTAGAAGATGAGAAAGAAACATACAAATTTGCTGTAGATACCTTAGCTGATGGCAAGCAAACAAGCTTAGTATTAGTTGCAAGACCTGAGGAAGTTCCTCTTCTTGAAGCAAATAGAGCCTCTGCTGAACTAAAAGATTTAGGTATTAACAATCAAATTCTTATCATAAATGGTCTTTTAAGTGCCTATGATGATGAAGTTTCAGAAGCTTTTTATAAAAAACAAAAACAATCCCTAGATAAGATGCCAGAGGGTATTAAGGGGCTTGAAACATACTTTATCCCACTTAGAGGATACAACTTAAATAGTATCGAAAATTTAAGATCTTTGTTAGTTGAAGATAAGGAATATACTAATAATGTAGAGCTTGGTATAAATGAAAGCACAAGCCTAAAAGATATCATAGATGACTTATATAAGAATGAAAAAAAAGTTATCTTTACCATGGGAAAAGGTGGTGTAGGAAAGACTACAATAGCATCTGCTATCGCTAAGGGACTTACCGATAAGGGGCAAAAGGTCCACCTAACTACAACCGACCCAGCCAACCATTTGACTGGCATGCTTGAAGAAGATGACTTATTAACTATAAGCCATATAGATGAAGAGGAAGAACTAAAAAAATACCAAGAAGAAGTTCTAGAAAATGCTAAAAAAACCATGTCTGATGATGACTTGGAGTATGTAAAAGAAGACTTAAGATCACCATGTACCCAAGAGATTGCCGTATTTAGAGCCTTTGCAGATGTGGTGGATAAGGCTGATAGTGAAGTTGTTGTCATAGATACAGCTCCAACAGGACATACACTTCTGCTTCTAGATTCTACAGAATCCTACAACCAAGAGATAGAAAAAAACCAAGGTAATGTTCCAGAGTCAGCAAAAAAACTTCTACCTAGACTAAAAAATAGTGAGGAAACAGAAGTACTAATTGTAACACTTGCAGAACCTACTCCTTTCTATGAGTCTGTAAGACTTGAAGAAGACCTAAAAAGAGCGGGAATTTATAGCAACTGGTGGATTATAAACTCATCTATATACAAAACTGGCTCTACTAATAAGACCCTACAAGCTAAGGCTAATAGTGAGCTAGAATGGATAAATAAGGTTGACGAGCGCACAGATGGAAACTTCACAATAATCCCATGGTCTAGTGACCAGATTAAGGGATCTAATTTAGATAAATTAATTAAGTAGGTATATTATGACAGAAAAAACAAAAGTTGCATTTATATGCGTTCACAATTCTTGCAGGTCTCAGATAGCTGAGGCCCTTGGCAAGAAATTTGCAGGAGAAAAAATAGATTTTTACTCTGCAGGAACTGAGCTAGTAGATCAGATAAACCAAGATGCAGTAAGGCTTATGAAAGAAATACACGGGATAGATATGGAAGAAGACCAGTATTCCAAACTCATAGATGACCTACCTGAAGTAGACTATGTCATCTCTATGGGTTGCAATGTGGTATGCCCAATACTTCCTTTCAAGCACAAAAAGTATGACTGGGGCATAGAAGACCCTACTGGTAAGTCTGATGAGGAGTTTATAAAAGTAATAGATGAGATTGAAGGAAAGTTAAAGGACTTAATCAGTGAAATAGATGAGGAGTTCGGTAGATGAAAAAACAACAAGATATAAGCTTTTTTGAGCGAAACCTTACGTTCTGGGTCTTGATATGCATGGCTATTGGTGTTTTAATCGGACGCTTCCTACCTGCTATTCCAGAGGCTTTGGGAGAGTTTGAGTTTTACAATGTATCTATTCCAACAACCATACTTCTTTGGATTATGATTTATCCAATGATGCTAAAGATTGACTTTAACAGTATAAAAAATATTAAGAATAATCCTAAGGGTTTATTTATAACATGGGTTGCCAACTGGATTATCAAACCATTTACTATGTATCTTATAGCTAAGTTATTTTTCTTTGGTATTTACAAAAATATCATTAACGAAAATCTAGCATCAGAATACCTAGCAGGAGCAGTTTTATTAGGGGCAGCTCCATGTACAGCCATGGTTTTTGTATGGAGTAAGCTAACAAAAGGGGATAGTGCCTACACCCTAGTCCAAGTGGCTAGTAATGATTTAATTTTGCTATTGGCCTATATTCCAATAGTAAGCTTTTTACTAAAGAGGGGAAATATCAATATACCTTGGGGGACCCTACTTTTATCAATCGTACTATTTATAGTAGTTCCTCTTATCCTAAGTATGATTACTAGAAACTATGTGATAAAAAATAAGGGTGAGGATTACTTAAATAATGTATTCATCCCATCTTTTGATAAGTATACTATGGTTGGATTATTACTTACTTTAATAATTATATTTTCATTCCAAGGTATGAAAATTATCGACCAACCTTTAGATATTGCTCTTATAGCAGTACCACTTATACTTCAAACCTTCCTGATATTTGCTATAACCTTTGGTATGGCATATCTTGCAAAATTGCCTTATTCTATAGCGGCTCCATGCGGCATGATAGGAGCATCTAACTTCTTTGAATTAGCTGTAGCTGTTGCTATCTCACTATTTGGCCTATCATCTGGTGCAACCCTTGCAACAGTGGTAGGAGTTTTGGTAGAGGTACCAGTAATGCTGCTCTTAGTAAGAATTTCAAACTCAATGGAATATAAGTTTAACAGATAATTGTATAAATAATTTTTAAAAATTATCATAAAAAATCAGCCTTAGTTATACTAGGGCTGATTTTTATAATTGGCCATCATTTTAGGATTTATTTGATAAGTATATCAAATTTATAATTCGTGATTCACCAGCTGCAAATCTATGGTATATAGCTATAGCTTTTGACCTAAAATATTTGGATGTTTAATTCAGAAGAAAATTTAATATTTTTTTCTACTTTACATGATTTTTAATAGTCATACGGTATTATAAATATATAATGATAATCAATTTCAATGGAGGATTTAATGAGAAATTTATATATATACGAATCATCACCAAGCGCCGTAGATAGCAAGGAGCTTGAAAGAATAGATGAGATTGTTAACCACCTTACAAATGTAGGTGCTGGTATTACTAGATATAATTTAGATCAAGCAAAAGACAAATTTGAAGAAAACATGATTGTAAAAAGATTTTTAGATGA
Source organism: Anaerococcus martiniensis (assembly GCF_043187485.1). GTDB lineage: Bacteria > Bacillota > Clostridia > Tissierellales > Peptoniphilaceae > Anaerococcus > Anaerococcus martiniensis. The sequence goes on along the minus strand of NZ_CP171106.1, from coordinate 853,982 downwards.
AAATGGAGAAGATGTACTTCCTATCACTATGCTAAACAAAGAAGTAATCATCACACGCAGATACCCAGCAAATGATGAGTTCTACGAACACCTATTCCCAGATTCAGACCTAGAAGGCATGGATGATTTTGGTGATGAAGGTTGTGGATGTGGCAGTGGTAGTACTTGCAGCTGCTAATATCATTTAAAATTAAATATGCAAATCTTAACCAGTTACTTATTTTAGTGGCTGGTTTTTTTATGCTTATATGGAATATGTACACCATATGGAGTACAATATTATCGTAAACTTAGAGTCAAAAGGAGAAAATATATGGATAGTATAAAAGAAGCTAGAGTATCAGCTAGGATTGACCAAGAAACAAAAGATAAGGCTGAAAAGGAATTATCTAAACATGGTTTGTCCATTTCTGAATTTATTAGAATGAATTTAACAACAGTAGCAAACCAAGGCTTGCCAGATTATTATGGTATACCAAATGAAGAGACTATGGCTGCTATTTATGAAATGGTAGAAACTCTAAATTCTAATTCTAAAATGGAACCTATATCCTTTGAAGAAATTAATAATCTTTTTAATGAATAAGGGGTTTTAAATGATTATAGGATACTCAAGGCAATTAAAAAAAGATTTGAAAAGGATAAAACATAATAGAAAATGGAATAAGATTTTTAATAGTTCTTTATCATTCTCTGAATTAACTCCATGGGAATATATAATTAAATCTTTTGAATCAGGTAGTGATTTACCAGATTATTTTTATGCACATGAGATTCATTTTTCAAAATCTGACATAAAAAATATAAGAATGGCTACTGGAGAGAAGTCTAAAATAAAAGTTATGGATTTACATTTTGATGGCAGAACGGGAGATTGTCTTTTGTTATACTCGGAAAGTGAATTAGGATTTTATATTCTCAGAATAGGTAGTCATAGCGATTTATTTAAATGAAAAAACGCCTATTCGGGCGTTTTTCTTTATTTTTATCTAGTTTCTCATTAAATAATTAAATGCACCAAGGGCTGCTGTTGCGCCTGATCCTGCTGCTATTACTATTTGTTTGAATAGGCTGGTTGTTGCATCTCCTGCTGCGTATACTGATTCTAGGCTTGTTGATCCGTCTGGGTTTACTATTATTTCTCCCCTGTCTGTTAGTTCAACATCGCTTTCTTTTAGCCAGTCTGTGTTTGGCACTAGCCCTACTTGGATGAAGCAACCTTCTACATCTATGGCGTGTTCTTCATTTGTTTCACGGTCTGTGTATTCTAGTCTTTCTAGTTTGTTTTCCCCGTAAAGTCCTGTTGTTTGAGCGTTTTTTACTACTTCTACGTTGTCTAGGCTAAATAGTTTATCTTGTAAAACTTGGTCTGCTTTTAGCTCTGGTAAGAATTCTATAACTGTTACGTGCTCTACCATTGCGGCAAGGTCTATGGCAGCTTCGATTCCTGAGTTTCCTCCACCGATTACTGCTACTTTTTTGCCTTTAAATAATGGTCCGTCGCAGTGGGTACAATATGCTACACCCTTGTTTCTAAATTCTGTTTCGCCAGGGATACCTAATAGTCTCCATCTTGCACCAGTTGCAATTATTACTGATCTAGCTTCTAGTTTTGCTCCATTATCAAGCTCTACTTCGATTAGGCGTAGGTCTTGGGCTGAGTTTTCGCTTTCTTTGATATTTTCTGCAAGGGCACCTGTCATGATGTCTACACCTAGGGCCTTAACTTGGTCTTCCATTTGTCCCATAAATGATGGGCCTTCTGTGTATTTAAAGCCTGGGATATTTTCAATTCCTAGGGTTTCTACTACTTGTCCACCAAATTCACTTGCTACTAGTCCTGTGGATACACCTTTTCTAGCGGCATAAACTGCTGCGGTTGCTGCAGCAGGTCCACCACCGATGATTAGTACATCAAAGGCTGCCTTGTCAGCAAAATCATCTGCTGATTTGCCTCCAGCAAGTTTATCTAGAAGGGTATCCATGGTTTGCTTACCACCTTCAAAAAATTCTCCATTTTTAAAGATGGCTGGCACTGCAAGGACATCACGGCTGTCTGCTATGTCTTGGAACATAGATCCTTCTATCATGGTATGGTTAACATTTGGATTTAGGATTGCCATTATGTTTAGGGCTTGGACTACTTCTGGACAATTGTGGCAGGATAATGAAACTATGGTTTCAAAGTCTGCTCCCTCCATGGATTCAATTCTTTTTTTGCTACTTTCATCTACTTTTGGAGCTACTCCACCTGCTTGAAGCATTGCTAGGGCAAATGATGCAAATTCGTGTCCAAGAGGCACGCCTGCAAAAACTATTTTACCATGGTCAAATGCACCCTTTACCTCAAAAGATGGCTTGTATTCTAAATCTTTTTCTTCTACTTTTATTTTATCTGACAGTTCTGCTACTTCTGTTACAAATTCTTTAACTTTTGCTGATTTGTCATCATTAGTAACAGAAAGCCCAATAGTGACTTCTGTTTTAAGTAGGTCAAGATATTGGGCTAACTGCTGCTTTAAATTATTTTCTAGCATCTATTTAATTTCCTTATTAATCTTATAGTTTACCTACAAGGTCAAGACCTGGAGTTAGTACTTCATCGCCTTCTTCTTCCCATTTTGCTGGACATGCTTCACCTGGGTGTTCAGCAACGTATTTACCAGCTTTGATTTTGTTGATATTTACATCAGCTTTTCTACCGATACCATCAGCGTTGATTTCTACTGTTTGAATTACGTTTTCTGGGTCTACTACAAATGTTGCTCTTAAAGCTTTTCCTGAATCATCAAGGATGTCTAATTCTCTAGCTAATTCTTTGTTAGAGTCAGAAATCATAGTGTATTGTAATTTGCTAATTCTTTCTGAATTATCATGCCAAGCTTTGTGAACAAAGTGTGTGTCTACTGATACTGAGTAAACTTCTGCACCAAGATCTTTAAGGGCTTGGTAGTTATCTTGCATATCTTCTAGTTCTGTTGGGCAAACAAATGTAAAGTCTGCTGGGTAGAAGATAAGAACTTTCCAGTTTCCTTTTAAATCTTCGCTAGAAACTGTAGTAAATTCATCATTTTGTGGGTTATATGCGTCAAGTTCAAATTCTGGTAGTGTTTTACCTATAAATGCCATGTTAATTCTCCTTTTTAATTTAGTGTGCTATTACTATTAGTTACATAATTATTATAATCATTCTAAAATAAAAGTCAAACTAAATTAAACTTTCCCTTAGAATGAACTTACATTACATCTATTACCCAAATGCTAGGAAAATATTTAGTAGATTTTGATTATATTTAATTTAACAAATATACCTATATATTAATGTAAATTTTACACTAATATGGTAAAATATTACCTAGTAAGAGCCTAGGAATTACTAGGGAAATTTTATTGAAATATTAATTTAAAATTTGATGAGGAACTATGAAAAAAGCAAAGAAAACCAACGTGCGCGTAAAGGCCTTTGAGCTTGGAGCTGGTAGTAAGCTAGAGCAAGAGCTAATCGCTAGTGGTCAAATTATCAAACACGATAATCACTATGAAATCTACTCGGCAGAGTCAACCAACAAGGGTGAAGTGGCAAAAGATGGCGATTTTGTAAAAATTGACCAGGCAGATAACCCCTATCCAAATTCACGTGAGAGATTTTTAAAACACCACAGGCACATAAAAGACTATCATTATGAGCAATTCCCAGTCATCCTATGGAGCTGGAAATATGGAGATGATGAGGATGAGGTTATAAAGTATTTGCTAGATAATGGCAAACTAACCATAAACCCCGACTCTGAAAAATGTTTTTACCAAGCCGAGCTTTGGGGAACAGTCCTAAGTGCTAAGAAAGATGATATTATCTTAATATATGATGTTAAAAAAGATGGTGAAAATATTTTAGATGTCGACTTTAACCTTATCGACAAGGATGAGTTTGACAAGACCTACGAATATATTGACTAAGGAGCATATATGGAAAATACAATAGTTTCTGGAGAAACTACCATTATTGAGACCAACGAATTTGAATGGCAAAAAAACATCAGTTCTGGCCAGTATTTGGATATTGAATCTATCGAGATAGGTGCAAATAACACCATTGCTCTAAGGAAAAAAATTCCTTTTTATAAGTACATAATCAATTTTTTGTTGATGACCCACTACAAGGACCTAGGCTTGGGCAAAGAAGAAATAGGGGATAAGGCGGCAGAAATATTTACATCCATAGAAAATGCAGAAAAAAACCCAGCCTTTGAAAAAATAGTAGACCTAGTAGTAGAACTTTTTAGGGCAAAAAACCTCTACCCACACGGGACAAAAAGCGAAGTTTACGGATCACTAGAATTTAATAAAGAAGACAGGAAAATTTGGAAAAAAACACAAATTAGAAAAGACTTAAAGGCAAGCATCATCACTAGGGATAAGATGTTTATCTATGGTTTTGGCCTAGGAATGGACCTTGCCGAACTAGAAGTTTTTTTGATGAAGGTATTAGAAGAAACAGGGCTTAACATTTGGGATAAGAAAGAAGCCTTAATTTATATTGCCTTAAAACACTTTCCAGACAATCCTGTCAATTTTTTTGTAAGGGCAAATCAACTTTATGATAACGAAGATTTGGCCTATGTTAAGGTTGAAAAAAAGGATACCAACCTAAATACAACTATCTTGCAAAACTCACTTGATGATTACCTAAATGAGTACCGCAATATGAATGAGGTCGATGATGAAATTATTTTAAATATCATTGCCTACCACAAGGACCTGGTCAGTGAAAACACAAATAGGACCATAAAAAGTGAATTTGTATCCACATTTTATGATTTGGAAGAAAAACTAAACGATGAGATTGCAGCCTTTTCCAATGTAAAGTACGGCAATGATGATGGTTTAACCCAAAATGCCGACTTTTTTTCAAGGGGCAGGGTAAAAGTTTTTTACAAAAGTGATGAGGATATTATCCTAACACACAATATGCCCTTTGTATTCAAATCAGAAGAAAAGGGCGAAACAAAGACCTACTACCCAGAACATAAGTATATCTTGGAAAAAAATCCACAAGGCGGAGAAAAAGAAATTACACTTAGAAGCGATGACTATGCCTTTAAAGATGAAGTGCCGATACTAGGATCTGGGGATGAATATAGCGATTTTGTTTATCAAAATGATATTGCTGGCATAGAAAAAGTAGAACAAGATTCCATATATATTTCTGAGAAAAAAATATCTTCACTACTATCCTATCTTTACAATGAAGATGCTATTATTTCAACAGATGATATCAGCCTGCCAGATAATCAAATTAAGGCCCTAGATGACTTATTAAAAGATACAAAAATCAAACACGAAAACTTAAATGCCATTATAGAAAAGGATAAGATCTCCCAAATTACACGTTCTAGACTCATTACCCTCTATTTTCTATCCTATGTTTTGGAAAATGAGGGTATTTGGTTTGACAAACTTTCCACACCAGCTAGGCGCAAAAGGGACTATCTGATTTTTATGGACTACAAGCTTAGAAACTCAAGGCTATATGAGTACAATATCTCAAATCCCTACGAGGAAACCCTGCTAAAACTTGTGGTTTATGATGAACCAATAGATGCTTTCCGCGACCTGTGGGCCAAGTATCTACTAAATATAGGAGATAAAAAATAGATGAAAAATTTCAAGACACAAGAAGAATTTATCAGCCAAATAAAAGAACCAGTTGCAGATTATAGGTCCCTATTAATAGACCAAAAAATAGAGATTTATAACCAATTAATCCGGGTAGACTTAAACTAGAATCCTACAACGAAGAATTTTCTAAAAATTTGGGAGACTTTATTAGTGAAAATTTATTCAATTATTTTGAAGTTTTTTACCTAAGAAAATTATATTTTCCATTATTAAATGAAAAGGCAGAAAAGAAATTTTATTGTTATGCTATGACCAATAACGTCAAATTTTCCTATAAAATTTATAATAAAGATTACAAAAACTTGGCCTATGAATTAAATAATATGATGGAAGACTTGGATAAAGATACAAATCCGGATGCAGAAATCAGAATTTTTAACCACATAAATGGCAAGGACTATGTAGAAGGTCACGGTGACTACCTTGAATTTAACTACCAGCTAGGAGATATTGCCTTTAGGGAATTTTTTGAAAAAGGAATTGCTCTGCAAATTTACACCTACTTTGAACTGATTAGAAAAAGTAAGGTTTTTGATGAGGTCAAAATCGATGTTAGATTAAAATGGCAGGCCTATGATGATTACTCTCCTTTAAGTGAGGGAGTAGAAAATCATATCGATATAGTTTGCACCAAAGAATTTTCAACATTTATAATTACAACTACCCAAATCCAACTAAAAAAAGAAGACCTTTATGAAATAAAAACCCAAGCTAAGCAATTTGGTATTGATACAAAACCAATTTTGATAAATACCAACAGCATGGGCATAGATAAATCCATTAGAAAAATTGCAAAAGCAACTGGAGTTTTCCTAATAGACCGTGAAATGATTGAAAAAAGAAAATCTTGCCAATGCATACAGCAATATAGCTAGGTTGTACCTTGATATGGGAGCAAAAAAGAAAAGTGAATCTCAAAATTATTACCAAAAATCCCTTAAAATGTTTGAAGAAATTGCAAAAAATGACCCATCTATGGTAAATAATGAAAACCTAGCCATGGCCTACAATGATATTGCAAACCTATATTCAACCGGGGATAGGCAGGATATTGTAAATGCTAAGTTTTACTACAAAAAAGCTATTGCAATTATAAAAAAACTTTTGGATGAGCATGAGAATATAAATCTTAAAAAGACCCTGGCCCTAGCCTATATAAATATTGCCAGCCTTTATTTTAGCGAAAATAAATTTGATAAGGCTGAAAAATGGTATTACAGGTCAATTGATGTAATCCGCCAAATAGAGCAAATCGAGCCAAGTCTTGAAAATAAAGAAACCCTAGCCAAGGCCTACAATAATATTGCCGATCTTTTTGCAAGCGAACTAATCGATGATAGGCAAAAGGCAGAAGATTTCTACTTTAAGGCAATGAGGATTTTTGAAAGTATTTTAAATCACAAGCCGATATTATCTGTAAAACGTTCATTGTCAGTCACTTATGACAATATGGGAAATCTATATGCAGATTGGAAAATTAACCAGGCTTACAAATATTACAAAAAAGCTATAGAAATCAAGGAAGATTTGCTAAGCATTAGCTCATCAAAGGATGATATTACAGATTTGGCAACTTCTTATAATAACCTAGGATTTTTGTATATGGATAATAGGTCAGATGATAATTTTGCCTTGGAATGCTACAAGAAAACAATCGACCTAATACATACAATCGATGAAAACGATATGGATAAAAGTTATGGGGAGAACCTTGCAACTTCTTATACAAATCTTGCAAGTCTCTACTTTTTACTAGATGATATAGCAAATAGCGAAATTTACTTTAAAATAGCAATAGATATCTACAAAGACTTGATTGAAAAATATCAGGATGATGATATTATAGAAAAATTATTGATAATCTATAACAACCTAGCCTGCCTTTATGCAGACTTAGATTACAGTCTCGAAGAAACTGAGGAATTGTATTTACAAGTAATAGAGCTTATAAAAATCCTAAAAGATCCGTACAAAAAACGTAAAAAAACTGCCATAGCCTATAACAACTTGGCAAACTTATATCTGATTAAGGATAAAAATTACGCTCTTTGTGAAGATTGCTATCTAAAATCAATCGAACTTACAAAGTGGGTCATTGACTACCATAAATCAATAGAAAATGAGGAAAGACTTATGGTAAACTACAACAATTTAGCAGAACTTTATGCCTTGTGGGGCAAGGATAAAAAAGCAAAAGAATATCTAGAACTTGCAATAAAAACTGCTGATGCCATAGATTATAAAAATAACCAAGAAAATATCAACAAATTCATATACAAACACCATGAATTTTAATAAGAAATGTCGGATAAATACCCGGCATTTTTTTCTTGGGTATTTATATACTAGAGCAAAAAAGGAGTAAAAAATGGATAAGAATAAATTTAAATTAACAGGGCAAAAGATAGATATTGCAAGTATAGATAGTGATTTGATAAGTGATCAGAAAGATGAAGATATAGAAAGAGAATTATATGAAGAATTAGTACCAAAGCTGCGTAATCTCCACGAAAAATTAAATGCAGAAGGTAAATATGGGATATTGGTAGTTTTACAGGCCCTAGATGCTGCTGGCAAGGATGAGATAATAAAATATATTTTCTCAAACCTCATGCCACAGGGACTTAAAAATACAAATTATGGCAAACCAACCGAAGAAGAAAACGCCCACGATTACCTATGGAGGATGCATAAGGGGCTGCCAGAACGAGGAGAAATAGCAATCTTAAATAGGTCCTACTATGAAGATATTATTTCACCTAAAATTTATGACACCCTTGACCATTTACCAAAAAATATCAAAGATGACCCAGACTTGTGGAAAAAAAGATACAAGCAAATCAATAATTTTGAAGAATACATGAAAGAAAATGGCTTTCCAGTTATGAAATTTTACTTTCATATGTCAAAGGATGAGCAAAAAGAAAGATTCTTAGAAAGACTAGAAAAAAGAGAGAAAAATCACGAATTTTCATTTTCTGATATAGATGATAGGAAAAATTGGGATAAGTACCAAAAAGCCTTTGAAGAAATGTTAAATAACACTGCTACAGAGGATGCTCCTTGGTATGTGCTGCCAGCTGACAATCCTTGGCTTTCAAGGAAAATTGCAACTATTGCCCTAATTGAAGCTATAGAAAACATAAATCCTGAGTATCCTAGTTTTGACCCAGATGAAGAAGAAAAGGCAGAAAAAATAATAGAAGACTTAAAAAATGATAAAATCTAATATCAAATGAGATTAAAACCAGACTTAGCTTTTAATAAAAAGATCTAGGTCTGGTATTTTTTTGCTCCAAAATGGATATTTTTATATGCATTCCCCCTAAAAGTAAAAGTGAAATTCAAAAAAAACCCAGCAAGTAAGTCCCCTCTATAATGTAATCAGAATAAAGGTGATGGCAATCATAAAAGCAGAAAATAAAAAGTGAATTTCAAAAAAATCTAAGCTATAAACCACCACTTATAATAAGGACAAGATAAGTAAAGAGTTGTTAAAAGCTTAAAAGAAAAAAGTGAAATTCAAAAAAATTAAGCTTAGACAAACACCTTATACTGAATACTTAAACAAACTTAAACAAACTTAAACATAAAATCTTACAAAGGGGACAGCAATGAAAAAACAATTTAAAGCTATAACATTAGCACTAGCATTATTAACAACAACAGCTTGCGGAACAAATGAAGCAAAAGAAGCAAAAATAGCAAAAGAAACAAGAGTTGGACGTACAGAAGTTGTCCAAAGTTCAGAAAAAAAAGTAGCAAACGTAGATGCACCAAAAGCAGGTGCAGTAAAAGTTGAAGAAAAAGATAACAGAAATTACCTAATTCCACAAACAGTGGCTTTAGAAGAAAAAGAAGAAATGACAGAAGAATCTAACGAAGTTGAAGAAGTTGAAGAAGTAGCAGAAGAAATCACAGCAGTAGCTACTGAACAAACACCAGTTATTGTTGATGAAACTGTTCAAGCAATAGAAAAAGTTAGACAGGAACTTCCAGAAGTTAATAAAGAAGTAGAAGCTATAAACGAATTAGAATTTGAAGAAGTAGCAGAAGTGACTACAAATGAAACATTCGACCTAGCAGACATAGATGAAACATCAGAAACATCACTTCCAAATGCAGTAGAACAAACTGTAGCAGCGGCAACAGTTGAAGAGTTTGACCTAACAGACATCGAAACAGCATCAGAAATATCTGAATCACAATCTCTACCAAACACAGTAGAAGAAGAAGTAGTTGCAGCAGTAGAAGCTCCAGTAGCAGAAGATTTAGTTGAAGCTGATCAAGTATCAGGTGGTCTTACAGTATCAAGCCCATCTATAGAAGAAATCAGATCTTACTGGATGAACTACCAAACAAGTGCAAGTGACACAAAAGCATTTTTAGGACTAAAGCTAATTAACCCAGACAGTACAGAAGTTTTCACAAGCGCACCAAATACTAACCTTAACTCACTAAATGTTGGTTCAGTATCTCAAGCAGCTCAAGAAGATGCCCTACACATTGCAAACACAGCAAGATTTGCAGCAGGTATCAAAAATCAATTAACAATTGGAAATGACCAAGCTAAATTTGCTCAAGCAGCATCTATGATTAATAGATTAAACCTACAAGTTAACCACTTCCCATCACTTCCAGCAGGAATGAAAGCAGATTCAGCGGAATATGCAAACGGAACTATCGGTGCAGCAAACTCAAACCTTGCTTCAGGATTTAACATACTTGACTCAGTTGTAGAATATTTAAGAGATGACCTTGGTGAACAAAACCAAACAGAAGTTGGACACAGAAGATGGGTACTAAATCCACAAGCTAGCCTTGTAGGATTTGGTCAAGCAGACGAATTCAGCGCAATGTTCGTAAATAACGACGACTATGCTGGAGAAAATGCAAACACAGTTTACGCTTACCCAGGCCAAACAGCAATCAGCGAATTCCACTCAGAAGGATCTAGCCTATCACTAATGTTTGGCGAAAACTTTGAACTTGCTAATGCACAAGTTGAAGTAACAGATCTTGCAACAGGTCAAGTAAACACAGAATCTCACGTAGATGAAAGCTTCAAAGGAAGCGTAAAAGCAATCACATTTGGATACGGAATGAACTATGCTCCAGGTACAAAATTACAAGTAAAAGTTACAGGAGTTACAAAAGACGGCCAAGAATATCCAGTAGAATACACAATCAACTACATGAGCCTAAATTAATAATTACCACCCTTTAGATATAAAAAAGTTTAAGTTTACAAAAAAATCCCAGCTATTAAAAGCTGGGAATTTTTTGTTGAGAAATTAAATAAAAATATTTTTGATTATTTAACCCAAAATTGACTTGGTTTTTTCAAATAATTTTCTAGCATCTTCTTCTGGATTTTTGCTATCCATTATTGCCCTTACTACAGATATGCCAGATGCTCCTGAATCTTTTAGGATGTCTATATTTTCGTAATTTAATCCACCAATAGCTACTGTTGGTATGGATATATTTTGATTTATTCCTTTTAAGGTCTCAACACTGGTGCGGGTGGTTTTTACATGGGTTTTGGTTTCAAAGATAGCACCTACTCCCAAATAATCTGCTCCCTTTTTTTCTTCAGCTATGGCCCAGTCTAGGGTTTTGGCAGTTGATCCAATTATTTTATCATCTCCCAAAATTTTTCTAGCATCAGCCACATCCATATCTTCATTTCCTAGATGTACTCCATCAAGGTCTGCAGCTAGGGCTATGTCTACCCTATCATCTACTAAAAGTGGTACATGGTATGAGTGACACAAATTTTTTAATTTTTTTGCTATTTCTATAACTTCACGAGCTGGAGCAGTTTTTTCCCTAAGCTGGATTAAAGTTACACCACCCTTTAAAGATTTTTCTATCACATCAAAAAATTCTTCATCACTTAATTTGTCCCTATTTGTTACTAAGTATAAGCTTAAATCAAAGTCTTTCATAATCTATTCTCTCCATTATTTTTTTGCTATCCATAAGTGAAATCTCATCTAAAAGTGACATTTTAAAAGTTGCCATTCCCTTTTCTTTTTGGGCAAGCTCTGCTGCAATATTTAATAAGCTTATGGCAAGAGCTATTGCATTTATAGTATTTTCAAAGGAATATGCCGCAGCAATAATCCCGCCAAGTATGCAACCTGTCCCAGTTACTTTTGGCAAAAGAGGACTGCCGTTTTTTAAAATCAAAATGTCCTTGCCATCGGAAATAATATCCTCTTTGCCACTTGCAACAACTATTGTGTTATACATACTAGATAAGTCTTTGCAAATATTTATAATTTCTTCTTTTTCTATGGATTTTGAATCCACCCCACGGGTTGATAATTTTTTGTGGTATATGGAGTAGATTTCGCTATAATTACCCTTTAAAACTTTTATAGGATAATTTTTTAAATAGTAAAGGCAAGTTTCAAGTCTGATTTTTGTAGCAGATGCACCTACTGGATCAAGGATGATTGGAATATTATTTTCCTTGGCCGATTTTAAGGCTTCCTTGATTCCCTTTAGCTTGCTTTCGCTAATTGTCCCCATATTTACTAGAAGAGCATGGGAATTTTGGGTTACTTCATAAACCTCATTGTAATATTCTGCCAAAAATGGAGCTTGGTTTAGGCTTAAAAGTACATTTGCCATATCATTTGAGGCAAGGGGACTGACTATTGCATGGATAGTGTGGGTATTTTCCCTCATTAAATCCAGAATATTTTCAAAATCAATCATTTAACGACTCCTGCATTTTGGAAAGGCTGCCATTTTTCTCAAGTGCCTTTAAGAAAATATAGGCAACTGAAGATCCAATAATTGTTGCAATAACAAAGCTTGGTGTAAATGTGAATAGGGCAACCATGCTATCTCCAGCCACAAATTTCATAACTGGAAAAGAAATCATAGACCCGATAATTCCTGTGCCTATCACTTCACCTATACAAGCTGATAAAAAAGTTTTGTATCTATTGTATAGTATCCCAGATAAAAAGGCTCCAAAAACTGCACCAGTTAAAGCCAGTGGAGAAATCCCCATAAGGCTCATACGGATAAGGCCAATCATTGTCGCACAGGCTAGGGAATAAAATGGGCCAAGCAAAACTGAGCAGACCACATTTATAAAATGCTGGGTTGGAGCAAAACCATGGACCCTAAGAATTGGGGAAATAACTACACCAATTGCTACAAGCATGGCAAGTAAGACAAATTTACGTAAACTTTTAGAATTTTGCATATGAACCTCCTTAAAAGGAGCTAAAAATTGAGAAAAATCCCTCCGCTAGTATTACCTAGATCAGGTTATTGGGTATAATCTCAGCCAAATTTAGCACCCCAGTTACAAATCTTTAATAACAGCATAACACAAATGTAAGAAGTTGTTAAATAAAAAAAACCACCACGCTCTCGTGATGGTCTTTGATGGGTGAAATCCCGTAGGATTCCATGAGTTAAACAGCGAAAGTATAAACTTTCTAGTTTATTATAACATATGCAAATCATTTGTAAAGCTTTATTTTATGCTATTTTAACCGAATTTAGGGTAATATTTTATAAGGAGTATATAGAAAAGAAGGCGGAAGATGAAAATTTTAGTAGCAATAGATTCTATAAAAAATTACGAAAATTCAATAGAAATAGGCAATATATTTAAGGAAGAATTAGGAAGTGATGTTGATATTATCCCATTTTTAGATGGTGGAGAAGGTACAGTTGAAGCCATGCAGGCTTTTTTAGATGGAGACTACCATTATGTAAATGTTCACAATCCTAAAAATGAGGTGATTACAGCAAGATATGTCATGAAAGATAAGCATGCAGTTATGGAAATGGCAGAATCATCCGGTTTGCGCTTGCTTTACCAAGAAGAGCTTGATGTTATGAATTCTTCATCCTTAGGCTTTGGGGAGATGATGGTAGATGGATTAAATACTGGAGCAAATACTTTTTTCATAGGCATTGGAGATACTGCGACCAATGACCTTGGCATGGGTATGCTCTATGCCTTGGGAGCTAGATTTTTTAACAGCGAGGGGAAAGAACTAAACCCAATTGCAGAAAATATGGTAGAAGTAGAAAATATTGATATTTCAGATCTAGACCACAGGCTTTTAAAGGCAGAAATTACTATAGGAACTTCTTCTGATACTACACTTTTTGGGGAAAATTCATTCCTAGAAAATAGGATTTATAGAAAAGGGGCCTCTGTCGAAGATATAGCCTATTTGTACAAGGGTTCTAAAAACTTTAAGGAAAAAATTGAGCAGACCCTAGGAATAAATCCTCTAGATTTGCCATCACTTGGTTCTGGTGGAGGAGTGGCTTGGGCTCTTTATGCATTTTTTAAGGCCAAAATTTCCAAATCCATGGACGTGATTTTAGAAAAAATAGATTTTGATACCATGATAAAAAATTATGATATTTTAATTTTGGGAGAAAATGTGGATACCTTTGATGGGCTAAGCTCAATAAATGTTGCAAATGTAGCTAAGGCTTACAACCAAAAGCTAAAGGTAATATTTTTGGAAGATCAGGATGGCAAAAAAATTGGCCAGAGGGAAAATTTTGATAAAATATATGATTATCACATTTCAGATAATTTTGACCGAGATCAGATGAAAGATGCTATTAGGGCCCTTGCCAAGGACCTAAGTCAAAATTACTTTAGCGGATAAAATAGGAAAAGAAAGTATAATAAACTTATGAATAATTTTAGAGATTTAGGATCAAGCAAAGTAACAAGCCTTTTACTAATTGTAAATATTATTGTATTTGTAATTATGACCTTTACTGGTGGCAGCGAAAATATTGCAAATCTTGTTAGATTTGGTGCTGTTGTAAAGAGTGAAGTTGCAAATGGCCAATGGTGGAGACTTTTTACTGCTAGCTTTATCCATATAGGATTACCACATATTTTATTTAATATGTACTTTTTGTATCAAGTAGGGCCTGTTTTTGAAAGGCTTTATGGCAGTCGTAACTATTTGATAATTTATCTTTTAGCAGGAATTATGGGCAACCTAGTAAGTTTCGCCTTTGGAAAGCCAGCTACAGTTAGTGCTGGAGCTTCTACTTCCCTTTATGGACTTTTTGGTCTGGCTATTGGTATTTTGTTAAATTATAGGGGCGATAGTATGCTTTCTAGCTTTGGATCTAGTTTTCTATCTATCATCGCCATAAATATTATTTATTCACTTATCAGACCAGGAATTGGTGTTTTGGGCCACTTGGGTGGACTTTTGGCAGGAGTGATTTTGGCAGGAGTTTTCCCAATTATAAATCGTAGCCTACAAACTAGCACACAACTTATAAGTGTGACTGCCTTTGTAGTATTGTCCATACTTTTTGTAATAATAGGACTAAGATCGGCGGTTTAGGCACTAATGAAAAAGAATTTTTTTGTAATACTTGCAATGATTATTTCCCTATCAGCTTGTGACTTCCAATCACGAGCTGATTTTGAAAAGGAAATAGCTACTGTAGAAAAAGAGCAAGATAAGGACTTTGTAATGCCTGACATCACCTACAGAAAGACTGGTGAAGAGGAGATTGATACAGCAAGGGAAAAATCAGAAGATGATTTGGATTTGGGAAATTTGTACGGTTCTGGAAAAAGCGGCAATAATCTAAATCCAGCTGATGCTGTAGGAAATATTGTAGATACAAATGTTGGCGATAGTCAAATTGGGATTTCACTTCGTCCATCTAGCCAAAGGGCAGGTGCTTATTCCACTATTCTTTCTTATAAGAGGAATAATGAGCTAACAGAACGCGAATTTGGGCCGGTTGCCGGCATAAGTGGCATAAATACAACAGTAACTTTTGATAAAATAAATTCCGAATCAGGTCCTATGCTTTTGGTAAGCCAAGTAACAGTTGATAATGGCGAAACTTATAGCGTTTACTATTTATTTAATAAATTTATGAGCCTTATGGATAATTTGGTTTTTAGGACATCAGTAAATGATACAAGTCCAACAGTCGAAAGATTGGGAGATGTGGTTGAATATACTGACCAAGCCATTCCAGGATCATTAGATCAGGCAATTACAAATCGTATGGAAGCAGAGGCTAGGTATTTGCCATCTATGTTAGATATTTACGGGGTAAAACACCGTCCGCTCACAAGCCTTTATGATAATCGCCAAATGGATTTGGGATATTTGCCAGATATTACTGGGGAAGATCGCATATTAATCACAAGAACCACAACTACTACCCAAAATATGGGCATGAATATAGATATAGAAAAATCATGAATATAGATATAGAAAAATAAGGAGAAAATAATGCAAAGACACGAAATAGATGAAAATTTAAAGTGGGACACCTCTTTAATTTTTGCAAGTGATGATCAATATTATAGTGAAGTAAAGGAAGCTAGAGAACTTGCTGATAAGCTTACAGAATATAAGGGCAAAATTACAGAAAATGCTGATAATCTTTTAAATTTCCTAAAAGATTACGAAAAACTAATGAGAAAATTCCACAAGGCAGGAGTTTATGGCCACTTAAAATCTGATGAAAATACAGCTGATAGCACCTACCAACAAATGAGCCAAACAACTTCTATTGCTGGAGCAGAAATTTCTGAAAAATTATCATTTATCACACCAGAAATTCTAGCAGCTGACTATGAAGACATCAAAAAAATGCTGGGTGAAAAAGAAGAATTAAAGGCATATGACCATTATTTTGAGGACTTATTTAGAAATAAAGACCATGTTTTAAGCGAAAATGAAGAAAAAATCCTAGCAAGCTTTTCGAAATTAAGTCAAAATCCAGTTTCTACTTATATGATTTTTTCAAATGCAGATATGAAATTCCCAGCTGTAGAAAAAGACGGCAAAGAAGTTGCCCTTTCAGATGCAAACTTCACAACTCTTGAAGAGGATAAGGACCGTGATTTTAGACGTAGGGTTTATGAAACTTACTATGGAATTTATAAGCAATTTGAAAACACAGCTGCATCCTTACTTGATGGGGAAATTACTAGCCATAATATAGAATCAAAACTTAGAAAATATAAGTCAGCTCGTGAGATGAGTCTTTTCAAAAATAATCTGGATGAAGAAATCTATGACAATCTTTTAGAAGTAGTTCACGAAAATATGGACATCCACAGAGACTACACTAGCCTTCGTAAAGAGTTTTTAGGGGTAGATGACCTTGGTTTCCACGATATATATGTGCCACTTGTAAAAGATTATGAAAGAGAAATCGAATTTGATGAAGCACGCGAATTAGTACTTGAAGCAATCAAACCACTTGGGGAGGAATACGTAGAAGTAGCCCGAAAGGGATTTGACCAAAGATGGTTTGATGTTATGCCAAATGAAGGCAAAAGATCAGGTGCATATTCTTCAGGATCATACGATACCCAACCATATATCTTGTTAAACCACACAAATACAATTGGTGATGTATTTACAATTGCCCACGAACTTGGCCACTCTATGCACTCATACTACACAAGGAAAAACCAACCATATATTTACGGGTCATACTCAATCTTCCTTGCAGAAATTGCATCAACAACCAATGAGCTGCTACTTTTAGATTACATGCTAAAAAATAGCCAAAGCGAAGAAGAAACTGCATATTTACTAAATTATTTCGTAAACCAATTTAAATCTACAGTATTTAGACAAACAATGTTTGCAGAATTTGAGCACGAAGTAAATAAATTAGTTGCAGAGGGAGAGCCTATCCCAGCTGCAAAACTTAACCAAATATATGGTGACTTAAACCGTGATTACTTTGGTGGTGATATAGAAGTTGATGAATATATTTCTGCAGAATGGGCAAGAATCCCACACTTCTATATGTTCTATTATGTATTCCAATATGCAACAGGATTTATGTCCGCAGTAGCCCTTAGCCAAAAAATCTTAAATGGTAGTGATGAAGACCGTGAAGCTTATTTAAACTACCTAAAAGCTGGTGAAAGTGAATATCCAATCGATGTTCTTAAAAAAGCGGGCGTTGATATGACAAATAAAGATGCTATGCAAAAGGCTATGGATGTAGCACGTGAAGCCTTAGAAGACTTAAGAAAAGCAATAATCTAATAAAAAAAAGACCTCCTAGTTTCCTAGATAAGGTCTTTTTCTTATTCAATTTCAGCTAGGATTTCCTTGATCATTTCTTCTGGCATTTGCCCTGGCAGAACTTTTTCAACATCGCCATCTGAGTTTAAGAATACATTTGTAGGAGTGGACCTTATATTAAATTCATCTATAAATTCTCCATTTGTATCAAATATGACTTCAATATTTTCATGGCCAAGGTCATCAAACCATTCTATAAATTCATCTTTTGGCATTTCGCCTAAAAGTCCTGGAGAAACTACACTTACAATATTGTAGTCGCTAGCGTTTTTGGATAATTGGTCCAATTGTTCTAGGCCGGTTAGGCATATCGGACACCAAGAAGCCCAAAACTCTACAAAAGTTTTCTTGCCCTTATAATCTGCCAGAGAAACTGGATTGCCATCCCTGTCTTCTAAAACTATAGAATCTTCACTTTCTGTTTCTTTTTCATCTTCTATTTCTTTTTCATTTTTAATTTGCTGATTAATATTTTCTTCTACTTGGTTTTCTGCCTGTAACTTTTGGTCATCGATATCTTCTTTATTTTGCTGATCACAAGAAGATAGGGTCAAAGATAGGGCGAAAATTGCAAGTAATATTAATTTTTTCATATTTTTCTCCTATAAAAATAAATTGTTGAAAAAAGCTGTTAGATTTGAAAGTTGGCCTGTCATTATGACTATTCCCATAATCATTATCAAAAATCCGCCCAATTTTTTTAAAAATGTAAGGTGTTTACTAAAAAAATTAAAATTTTTATTAAGGGTGGTCGATAAGATTGCCATTATCAAAAATGGCATCATTAGTCCCAGTGAGTAAACTAACATCATAAAGGCTCCGTAAAGTTCTGTACCACGACTTGCTGAGGTTAATAAAACAGCTCCTAGTATGGGTCCCACACATGGAGTCCATCCTAGGGAAAAAGATAGTCCCATCAAGTAAGTCCCAAGAGCCTTTGTTTTATTGTTTTTAAAACTTATTTCCCTAGACTTATTTAATTTTTCTATATTTATTATCTCCATTTGGTGAAGGCCTAGGATAAATACCAGCAAGCCTCCAAGGAAAATTATCCATCTATTGCTAAAAAATTTCCCCAAAAATCCTGCTCCAAAACCTAAAATCACAAAACTTGTGGCAAGACCTAAGACAAAGGTCATGGTTTTTATAATTGCTCCAACATTTATAAAAATCCTGCCAAATTTAAGATTCTTATATTCACTATTTTGGTCGGTAATTATGCCGATGTAGGCCGGCATCAATGGAAAAGTACAAGGAGCAAAAAATGATAAAAATCCAGCAACAAATACTGAACTAAGAAGTAATTGATTTTCCATCATAATAACCTCCTTTTTCTTATACAGTATATATCCATTATTATCAAAATTTAATAATAAACTTTAGTAGATTATAGAAAATTATCAATAATTTCTATAAAAAAAGAGCAGAATAATCTACTCTTAAAATTTTTATCCAATTCCCCCAAAAATAATCCCCAGAACTAGGGCTAAAATGCTCAATGTACAGTAAAGGTATTTTCCCAGTGGATAAAACCATGAGCCCAGGGCTTTTTTACGCCCCTTATTTACTTCGCTTAGGGCAAGATTTTTATCTAGAATCCAAAAGAACATCACTCCAGCCAAAAGTGCGCCCAAAGGAGCTATAAATATTGAAACAAAATCCATCCAAGGTCCGACGATGCCTTGGATAAGGATTGCAGCTAAAATACCAAGTCCATTTATAATAAGTGCGGATTTTTTTCGGCTAAAGCAAAATTTTTCTTGTATATATGCCACAGGAGCCTCATAAAGGTTGATAATTGATGAAAAACCTGCAAAAAGTATGGCCAAATAAAATATTATCATCAAAATTTTCCCAGCTTCCATTTTGTTAAAAACAATTACCAAATATATAAACATTAGTCCCGGTCCACCCTCAGTAAGGTCAGCATTGCCAATGGCCATTGCTGGAATAATTACAAAGGCAGCAAGAAGGGCTGCTATGGTGTCAAAAAACGCAATATTTTTGGCAGAAGAAGGTATATCTTCATTTTTTGGCAAATATGATCCATAAATCACAGATCCATTTCCCGCAATAGATAGGGAGAAAAATGCTTGTCCAAAGGCAAAAACCCAGAGCTTGGGGTCAAGCAATTCATCTCTATTAAGGCTAAAAATATATTGGTAGCCCTTGCTAGCAGCAGGATTTGTCCCAATGTAAATTGCAAGACCAAGTAGCAAAATAAATAAAATTGGCATCAAAAATTTATTTGCTCTTTCAATGCCCTTGGCAATACCAAAGGACATGATAATCATAGAAGAAATACCAGCTACAATTATCCAAAAATTATTGCTAAAATCACTGGCAGTTTGGTCAAAGGTCATAGCAATCAAAGAATTGTCGCCTGCAAAACTAGATAAAGTTCCATTTATGGCCAAGAAATTGTATCTAAAAATCCAGCCCATAACAGCAGTATAGCCAATAGCCAGGGCAAGAGATCCCAAAACAGGAATTATCCCCAAATTTTTTCCGATATTTTTATTGCCCCTTTGACCTGTTGCAAAAGAAAAAGCCTTGACAGGACCAGATCCAGTAAGCCTACCTAGGGAATACTCTTCAATAACTCCTGTAGATGCGATTAAAATTACAAAAAGAAAATATGGCAATAAAAAACTCATCCCGCCAAAAAGTGAAACCATAACAGGAAAACGCCAAATATTTCCCATGCCAACCGCAGATCCCACAGATGCAAGGGTAAAGCCTAGTTTACCAGTAAAACCATCAATATTATTAAATTTTTCATTTTTATTTGTTTTCATAATATTTCCTTAGTGCCTTTTATGGTATTATATCAGAATAAAGCGGAAAATCTAATAGTAAATTAATAGTAAAATTTATAAAATATTATAACTTTTACTAAAAAAATGTTTAAGGGCAAAATCAGCGGGTAGTTATTTTAATGGCTAGCCAAGAAATATTTGAAAAAATAATTTTAGAAACTAATAATTAAAGATTGAAAAGGAAAGGAAGCATCGTGAAAAATTTTAAAAAAATTATCGGAAAAGCTAACATAGCCTTAGCATCTTTAGCATTAGGAATCGGTTTGGTATTGCCAACTCAATCAGCCCATGCAGCTAGGTATGATAAAAAATGCATAGTTGGTGTATCAGGGGGGATTATTGAAGGAGGCACCACAGGTGGATTAGCTGGTACCGCACTTGCAGGAGTTCCAGGAACAATTGTTGGAACACTAGGTGGAGGTATCGGTGGTGGAGCCAAAGCTTTTGGCGACTACTGTGATTAATTAACTATAAATATTAAAATATTAAATAAAATTAAAAGGATTGTTTAATATTGGGCAATCCTTTTTTATTTTGGTTTCATATAAATATATAGAATAAAAATATTTTCTTACTACTATGTATAAAAATTTAGGAGGAAAAGATGATAAATTTTGCCCACAGGGGATTTAAGGGAAAATATCCAGAAAATACCATGCTAGCATTTAAAAAAGCCATAGAAGCTGGTGCAGATGGTATAGAATTTGATGTGCACTTGTCAAAAGATGGGGAATTAGTAATAATTCACGATGAAACATTAGAAAGAACAACAGATGGTGAGGCTTTAGTTTGTGAAAAAACCCTAGATCAATTACAAAAACTAAATGCTTCAAAACTATATCCAGATTGTGAGATTCAAAAAATACCAAGCCTTAGAGAATATTTTGATTTTGCCAAAGACAAAGAAATAATTACCAATATCGAGCTAAAAAATTCTATTATCGATTATAGGGGCATAGAAGAAAAAGTTTATGAGCTTATAAAAAAATATGATATGACTGAAAAAATAATAATCTCATCTTTTAATCACCAATCTTTAGTAAGATTTAAAAATATTGATCCAAAGATAAAATGTGGAGTTTTAGAATCATCCAGGCTTTATAAAGCATGGGAATATGTAAAAAATCTAGGCATGGAATATTACCACCCAATGAATTTTGTCGTTGATAAAGAAATGGCAGAAAAATTTGCTGAAAATGATATTGGTTTAAATATTTGGTTTGGAAAAGCAGACTATGATTATAGCCAATATTTACCATTAAATCCAAGCGGGCTCATAACGGACTATCCGAATAAAGTAAAAGAATTTTTAAATTAGCATACTTTTGGGTATGCTTTTTTATTTATTAAGTATTTGTAAAATTTATATAAATTTAAGATCTTGCTTATTTATAAAGATTTTATAAGTATTTTGATTTTTATGTAAAAAATATTTTAAAAAACAATAATCAAAATTTACCAAAGTATTACATATTTAGTAAATGTATTTTATACAAAGGTAGACATCGCTCCTACAATAGATAAGATTTATAATCTAGATATGAAAGATATGAGCGGAAGTGTTATTGATTGTTTAAAATAAGATATATTATAGTTTTCATTAATCCACCCCATAATGTCAGGGGTGGATTTTTTACAAAAACTTTACAAATATTTTGCAAATCTTATACATTAATTAGGTAAAATTATTGCTGCAGCAAAGATTCTAAGAAAGCAGGGATAGGATGAAAATTTCACTTATAAATATTAATAAAAAGTTTTCAGATAGTTTTAGTATTAAGGATTTGAATTTGGTCATAGACCATAATTCTTTTACCACTCTCTTAGGACCTTCTGGTTGCGGAAAAACTACCGTTTTAAGGATGATTTCTGGTCTTGAAATACCAGATGGTGGAGAAATATTATTTGATGATAAGGTTATTTTCTCAAGTGAGAAAAATATAAATATTCCTCCAGAAAAACGTGGTCTAGGCTTTGTTTTTCAAGACTTTTCCCTATGGCCTCATATGACAGTTTTTGAAAATGTTGCTTTTCCTCTAAGGGCGAAAAAAAATAATGCAGATATTGAGCAAAAAGTTTTAAAGGCCCTCAAAACTGTGCATTTGGATGGTTATGAAAATAGATTTCCAAGAGAGCTTTCTGGTGGTCAACAGCAAAGAGTTGCCTTTGCTCGTGCCATTAGCGACAACCCGGATTGTGTTTTATTTGATGAGCCCCTTTCTGCTCTTGATGCTATTTTAAGGGAACAAATGCGCCTTGAGATTACAAAAATTGTGAAAGATATGGGACAAACTGCAGTTTTTGTCACCCACGACCAAGAAGAAGCCATGTCTATGTCAGATGATATTATCATTATGAATAGCGGTCACATCGAACAAAAGGCAAGTCCTGAAGATATATATAAGTATCCAAAAACAGATTTTGTGGCGCACTTTATTGGCAAATCTAATTGGCTGGACAAAAACCATATGATTCGCCCAGAAGATTTTACTGATAAGGAAATCCCAGGCTCAGCCTTATATAAAACAGAAGTTGTTTCTTCACAATTTTTAGGAGATTCTTACATAATTTATCTGGATTATATGGGAAACAATTGGTCGTTTAATTCCAAAAACGGAAAAAAGGCAGGGGAGATTTTAAATCTTTATGCCGATAGCAAAAATATTATAGAATTTAACTAGGAGAAATTATGAAAAAAATTCTTAATGCCCTTATGGCAATATCTATTGCCGCTACACTTTCAGCTTGTGGCAATGCAAACACAACAGAAGCACCAGCAGAAAATACTGCAGAACAAACACAAAGTGCAGAAGAAAATAAAACTGAAACAAGTGAAACACCAGAAGTAAAAGAAGAAGCTAAAGAAGAAACAAGTGAACAAAAGGCTGAAGAAGCTGCTCCAGCAGAAACTTCAAGCGAAGAAAACAAAGACCTTTCTGGATCAGTAACAGTTTATATGCCAAGCCCAAAAGGACTTAATGAAAAATACATTGCAGCTTTTGAAGAAGAAACAGGTGTAAAAGTTGATCTTTTTGAAGGAACAACTGGAGAAATTCTTGCTCGTCTAGAAGCAGAAAAAGACAATCCAGTAGCAGACGTTGTGGTTTTAGCATCTTGGTCTGATGGTCTTGCTATGAAAAAAGAAGGAAACCTAGAAAGCTATGATGCAAAGGATGCTGACAAACTTTACGAAGATTTTATTGATAGCGATAAAGAGTTATTTGGTACAAGTGCATCAGCAGTTGGAGTAATCTATAACACAACTATTGTAGAAAACCTAGATGCTGATTGGGCAGATTTTGCAGATGAAAAATACAATGGCGACATAGCATTGCCAGATCCAGAAAAATCTGGTTCAGCAAAAGACTTCTTAGCAGGATACTTCTCACAAAACAAAGATGATTGGAAAATTTGGGAAGACATTGCAGCAAATGGACTAACAATTCCAGGAGCAAACAAAGCAGCCCTAGAAGCAGTAACAACTGGAGAAAAAGCAATTCTTCTTGCAGGTGTTGACTACAACGCATACAAATCAATTGCAGATGGAGAACCACTAGCAATTTATTATCCAAAAAGCGGAACAGTTATCAACCCAAGACCAGCAATGATTTTAAAATCAGCTAAAAATATGGACAATGCAAAAGCCTTTATTGATTTCCTAATCTCAGATAAAGCTCAAGAACTAGTAGCAGATGCATACCTACTACCAGGTAGATCTGATATTACAACAGATAAGAGAACAAATGTAGCAGACATTCCACAATTTAAAAACCTAGATTGGGATTACATGCTAGAAAATGCTGATGAAATCTCAGCAAAAATGAACTCATTAGTAAAATAAAATGAAAAAGACAAAAACTAGTAATTATCTAATTTTATTACTACTTTTGTTTTTTATAGTAACACCGATAGCAACGGTATTTTTAAGAGCGATCATCATAGATGGTCGCTTAAATTTTAGCCAAGCAGCCCAGCTAATTTTTACCAAAGATAATCTTCTTACTATAAAAAACTCCTTATTATTAGGAATATTAGTAGTAATATTTGCAAGTTTGATAGCAACACCCTTGGGATTTATATTTACAAAATCAAGATTAGCCAAATATAAATGGCTAGAAATAATTTTTATGATTCCCTTTATGACTCCTCCATATATCCTATCCATGGGTTGGATTCTATTTTGCCAAAAAAGAGGACTTTTCCAACAGCTTTTTCCAGCAACTGGCAATTTTAGTGAAAAATTCTTCTCACTTTTTGGTTTGGTTATGGTAATGAGCCTGCATATTTTCCCATTTATGACCAATATTATCAAAAACTCCATTGGAAATATTTCTGCCAATATGGACGAAAGTGCCAAGATTTCAGGTGCTGGTTTAGGATATAGGCTTAGAAAAATAATTTTCCCCCTCCTTACTGGTAACTATGCAATTGGCATGCTTTTAGTATTTATCAAAACACTTTCAGAATATGGGACCCCGGCAACTATTGGTAGGAGAATCGGCTTTATTGTTTTTACAACAGACATCCACCGATACGCAACAGTAGCACCAATTAGTTTTGGAAAAGCTGCAAGTTTATCTTCTATACTTGTAATTATATGTATGCTTATGCGCATGGTTCAAAATAGGGTCACAGAAAAAAATACCTATAACCTAGTAGGACAAAAATCTGCCCGCATCAAGGATATGAATCATCCAGTGATTTTTGATGTGCTAGCAGTAATTTATCTTATAATCCTAATAATATTTTCAATAGGCATCCCATATTTTTCAATAATTGCCACATCTCTTATAAACTTAAGGGGCTATGGACTAAAGGCTGGCAATTTTACTGGTAAACATTATGTAGATTTATTTCAAAATAGGTCAGCAGCAAAAAGAGCCCTTCTGACAAGTTTCGGATTAGGAGTTGCAACTGCCATTATTTGCGCAATAATTGGGACATTTATAGTAGTAAGTCTATATCGCCAAGGCAAATGGAAAAAATATTTGGAAAATATCGCCATTTTACCAGAAATGATACCAAACATTGTATTTGTAATAGGTCTTATGATTTTTTGGAACAAAATCTATAATGTCATGCCCCTATATAATACAGTAGGATTTATGGTCTTAGTATATTCAGTGATGTTTTTACCATTTACAATCCAATACGTGTCATCATCTTTTTTACAAATGGGAGATAATCTCATCCAGGCCGCCAAAATTAGTGGAGCAAGCAGGGCTTACACTTTTAGAAAAGTAATTTTGCCGCTAATAGCACCAAGTATAAGTTCAGCAGCCATGATGACATTTATAATTTCATTTAGGGAACTAGTAGCAAGTTCTATCATCAGCCCACCAAATGTCATGACGGTTTCAACCTTTATAACAAGCGAGTTCGAACAAGGGTCAGTTTCAGTAGGCATGGCCATGGCAGTATTATGTGTATTAATCACAACTAGTCTACTGATAATAATAAATATTTTAAGTAATAGAAGAAATATCAAATAAAGCTTGACACAATTAAAAATACCTAGTAAAATTAATAGCACCACTTAGAAAGTAAATTCAAATTATATTTGACAAAACTTTTTAAATGGTATATCATATAAAAATACCACACCTGCTATAAAAGTAATTTATGGCAGAAATATTAAAAAAATTATCAAAAACATTTGACAATGATTTTTAATCGTGGTATTATATATCTTGTCGTTAACACACGGCAAATTGAACCAGATAAGTAAAAACTTATCTACAAATAAATAGTAATTAAACTTAATCAATTAATTTGAGTAACCAAAAACAGACTTTTTCATATTTTGGAAAAGTCACAATGATTCTTATCTATAATAATTATATAGAAAAGGATAAAAATAAATCACGCATTGATTTTAAAATCAGTGTAAATGAAAAGAGCTTGAATCAAAAAGCTTTTATGAATAAAACTAAAATCTACTATTTAAAATAGTAGCCAAATATTTTTCATGAGAGTTTGATCCTGGCTCAGGATTAACGCTGGCGGCGTGCATAACACATGCAAGTCGAACGATGAAACTCATTAGATTTCTTCGGAATGAAAATGAATGGATTAGTGGCGAACGGGTGAGTAACGCGTGAGTAACCTGCCTTACACAAGGGGATAGCCTCTGGAAACGGAGAATAATACCCTATGAAACCAGACAATCGCATGATAATCTGGTCAAAATGTTTAGTGGTGTAAGATGGACTTGCGTCTGATTAGCTAGTTGGTGAGATAACAGCTCACCAAGGCAACGATCAGTAGCCGGCTTGAGAGAGTGTACGGCCACATTGGGACTGAGACACGGCCCAGACTCCTACGGGAGGCAGCAGTGGGGAATTTTGCACAATGGGGGAAACCCTGATGCAGCGACGCCGCGTGATTTAGAAGGCCTTCGGGTTGTAAAAATCTTTTGTATAGGAAGAAAATGACAGTACTATACGAATAAGGTCCGGCTAATTACGTGCCAGCAGCCGCGGTAATACGTAAGGACCGAGCGTTGTCCGGAATCATTGGGCGTAAAGGGTACGTAGGCGGGTTTTTAAGTTAGAAGTCAAAGGCTATAGCTCAACTATAGTAAGCTTCTAAAACTGGGGACCTTGAGTAATGGAAGGGAAAGTGGAATTCCTAGTGTAGCGGTGGAATGCGCAGATATTAGGAGGAATACCGGTGGCGAAGGCGACTTTCTGGCCATTAACTGACGCTGAGGTACGAAAGCGTGGGTAGCAAACAGGATTAGATACCCTGGTAGTCCACGCCGTAAACGATGAGTGTTAGGTGTCTGGAGTAAATCTGGGTGCCGCAGCTAACGCATTAAACACTCCGCCTGGGGAGTACGCACGCAAGTGTGAAACTCAAAGGAATTGACGGGGACCCGCACAAGCAGCGGAGCATGTGGTTTAATTCGAAGCAACGCGAAGAACCTTACCAAGTCTTGACATATTTTGGAAGCACTTAGAGATAAGAGCCTATATCTTCGGATAACTGAAATACAGGTGGTGCATGGTTGTCGTCAGCTCGTGTCGTGAGATGTTGGGTTAAGTCCCATAACGAGCGCAACCCCTTTTGCTAGTTACCATCATTAAGTTGGGGACTCTAGCAATACTGCCGGTGACAAACCGGAGGAAGGTGGGGATGACGTCAAATCATCATGCCCTTTATGACTTGGGCTACACACGTGCTACAATGGCAGGTACAGAGGGCAGCAAGACAGCGATGTTAAGCAAAACTCAAAAAGCCTGTCCCAGTTCGGATTGCACTCTGCAACTCGAGTGCATGAAGTTGGAGTTGCTAGTAATCGTGGATCAGAATGCCACGGTGAATGCGTTCCCGGGTCTTGTACACACCGCCCGTCACACCATGGAAGTTGGCAATACCCGAAGCCTGTGAGCGAACCATTTAGGAAGCAGCAGTCGAAGGTAGGGTCAGTAACTGGGGTGAAGTCGTAACAAGGTAGCCGTATCGGAAGGTGCGGCTGGATCACCTCCTTTCTAAGGATTGAAACGGCGACAAGTCGCCGTTTCAAAGAGAATGATACGTTATTCTCTATCAATTAGAAACACTTGTTACTCAAATTAATAGTTTAATTATATTTGTTAACATGAACCACTCATCCGAGTGTAGTCTTAATATAAACAATAAGAGGCGTCATTTTATCATTTGCCCTAAAGGACAAATTCTAAAATGATTCAAAATCACAGATTTTGAACTCACTCAGGATAAGCTTAAAACTAAATAGCAAACAATATTTCCAGTCAAGAAAGAAAGGGCGCAAGGTGGATGCCTTGGCACATGAAGACGAAGAAGGACGTAAGTGAACGAAAACTAGGGTAAGCTCACAACAAGCAATGACCCCTAGGTCTCCGAATGGGGAAACCCGGCTGTGGAAGACACAGTCATCCTATGGTGAATACATAGCCATAGCGAAGTAAGACCCTGCGAACTGAAACATCTAAGTAGCAGGAGGAAAAGAAAGAAAACTCGATTTTCCAAGTAGCGGCGAGCGAAAAGAAAGAAGCCCAACCCAGTAAGAAATATATTTTTTAGCAGAATCATTTGGGAAGATGAACCAAAGAAAGTGACAGTCTTGTAAGCAAAAGAAAATATATTGTGGGGGCAAGTAGCAGTGAACACGAGAAATTTGCTGTGAAGATAGGGGGCCCATCCCCTAAGGCTAAATACTAACATGTGACCGATAGCGAACAAGTACCGTGAGGGAAAGGTGAAAAGAACCCCGAAAGGGGAGTGAAATAGAACCTGAAACCTTGTGCCTACAAGCAGACAGAGGGCAACAGCCTGATGTCGTACCTTTTGTAGAATGGGCCAGCGAGTTATCATATAAAGCAAGGTTAAATCTTTAAGAGATGCAGCCAAAGCGAAAGCGAGTCTTAATAGGGCGAAAGTTAGATATGATAGACCCGAAACCGGGTGATCTATCCATGGTCAGAGTGAAGGTGAAGTAAAATTCACTGGAGGCTCGAACCGGGTGCGGTTTAAAACGCATCGGATGAACTGTGGATAGGGGCGAAAAACCAAACGAACCCGGAGATAGCTGGTTCTCCTCGAAATAGCTTTAGGGCTAGCCTATGATTAAAGATTTGCGGAGGTAGAGCACTGACTGGCCTAGGGCGGTCTACCGTACCAAAGCCTATCAAACTCCGAATGCCAAAAAATCAGATCATGGAGTCAGACTTAGAGGGATAAGCTCCTAAGTCGAAAGGGAAAGAGCCCAGACCGACAGCTAAGGTCCCAAAATCTGAATTAAGTGGAAAAGGATGTGAACCTACTAAGACAACCAGGACGTTGGCTTAGAAGCAGCCATACATTTAAAGAATGCGTAATAGCTCACTGGTCAAGTGGGTTTGCGCCGAAAATGAACGGGGCTAAAATTCAGTACCGAAGCTTCGGATTGATAGAGAATTTAAAATTGCTAGACCTAACCCAATTTATGAAATAAATTGCAGGTAGGTCAGCCGTCAGACTTTCCCAAGAGAGCAAAGCTCGATTGGCAAGAAAGTTACGGCGCTCATCAACCTAAGAAAATAATGAGAAAAAGGTAAAACTTAGACGGAAATATTAACAATACAATCAAGATAAACGAGTTATCAACTAATTAATTACGCAAAATCACAAGTAAAAGGTAAGTTGAAACTACGATTATCACCGAAAACAATCGCATATATTAATATATGTAACTGGTTAAAACGTCAAAGTATTTACCAGCAATTTTAAATACTCTATCAGTGGTAGAGGAGCATTGTATTAGGGAAGAAGCCCAAGCGAAAGCAGGCGTGGACTTAATACAAGAGAGAATGCTGGCATGAGTAGCGAGAAGGAGTGTGAGAATCACTCCCGTCGAAACCCCAAGGACTCCTGAGCAAGGCTCGTCCCCTCAGGGAAAGTCGGGACCTAAGGCGAGGCCAAAAGGCGTAGCCGATGGATAACAGGTTTATATTCCTGTACCGCTTAAAGTCGCTATAGAGAAGTGATGACGCAAGAGGATAAGCTAAGCTGCCCGATGGAAGGCAGTCTAAGCACAAAGACTGATTAGTAGGCAAATCCGCTAATCCCAAGGTCAATGTGTGATAGGTATCGAAAACATGAGTAGAGAAGTAGCCGATTTCAAATTGCCAAGAAAAGTCACTATCAAGACCAAAGCGCCCGTACCAAAACCGACACAGGTAGGGAGGTAGAGAATACCAAGACGCGCGGAAGAACCTTTGTTAAGGAACTCGGCAAAATGTCCCCGTAACTTCGGGAGAAGGGGAGCCATAGCGATATGGCCACAGAAACCAGGCCCAAGCGACTGTTTACCAAAAACACAAGTTTCTGCAAAATCGTAAGATGAAGTATAGGAGCTGACACCTGCCCGGTGCTGGAAGGTTAAGGGGAAGGCTTAGCGAATGCGAAGGCTAGAACTTAAGCCCCAGTAAACGGCGGCCGTAACTATAACGGTCCTAAGGTAGCGAAATTCCTTGTCGGGTAAGTTCCGACCCGCACGAAAGGTGTAACGATTTGGGCACTGTCTCAACAAAGGATCCGGTGAAATTGTAGTAGTCGTGAAGATGCGACTTACCCACGCTAGGACGGAAAGACCCCGTGGAGCTTTACTGTAGGCTGATATTGGATTTTGAGATTAGATGTACAGGATAGTTGGGAGGCGATGATACGTGCACGCCAGTGTGCGCTGAGCCATCCTTGGGATACCAACCCTCTAATATCAAAATTCTAACATTGACCCTTAATCAGGGCAAAGGACATTGTCAGTTGGGCAGTTTGACTGGGGCGGTCGCCTCCTAAAAAGTAACGGAGGCGTTCAAAGGTTCGCTCAGAATGGACGGAAACCATTCGTAGAGTACAAAGGCAAAAGCGAGCTTAACTGCGAGAGATACAGCTCAAGCAGAGTAGAAATACGGACTTAGTGATCCGGTGGCACCGCATGGAAGGGCCATCGCTCAACGGATAAAAGCTACCCCGGGGATAACAGGCTTATCTCCCCCAAGAGTCCACATCGACGGGGAGGTTTGGCACCTCGATGTCGGCTCGTCTCATCCTGGGGCTGAAGTAGGTCCCAAGGGTTGGGCTGTTCGCCCATTAAAGAGGCACGCGAGCTGGGTTCAGAACGTCGTGAGACAGTTCGGTCCCTATCCAGCGTGGGCGTAAGAAATTTGCGAGGACCTGTCCTTAGTACGAGAGGACCGGGATGGACATACCACTGGTGTACCAGTTGTTCCGCCAGGAGCATAGCTGGGTAGCTAAGTATGGAATTGATAAGTACTGAAAGCATCTAAGTACGAAGCAACCCTCAAGATAAGATTTCTAAAAGTACGTAAAGAAAATACGTTAGATAGGTCCAAGGTGTAAGTGCAGTAATGCATTAAGCTAATGGATACTAAACTTTAAATCTTGACTGGAAATATTGTTTGCTATTGAGAGTCCTATCCCATTTTAGCAAAGCTAAAATGATGGAAGGACCTCGTTCAGAATGTCCCAAGGTGCGAAGCAGCTTGGATGACATTTACGAACAGTTTAAGGGTCATAAAAATATACTGACTCAAACTTAAGTTGGAAGCGTCGGCTCCGTTAGCCAAATCAAAGATTTGGACTGCGCGACATTTGACCTACCAACGAAAACAAGTTTTCGGGTTAGGTCAAGAAAATATAATATGGTGATGATGGCATGAGGGATACACCTGTTCCCATACCGAACACAGAAGTTAAGCCTCATTACGCTGATGGTACTCGGAGGGTAACCTCCCGGTAGAGTAAGAAATCGCCAAATATTTAGAACTAGTCAAGTGACTAGTTCTTTTTTATT
Organism: Anaerococcus martiniensis; assembly: GCF_043187485.1. Classification (GTDB taxonomy): domain Bacteria; phylum Bacillota; class Clostridia; order Tissierellales; family Peptoniphilaceae; genus Anaerococcus; species Anaerococcus martiniensis. The sequence continues at coordinate 822,063 of NZ_CP171106.1, read as the reverse complement.
AACAGGATACACCTAACACGAAAACCCGCTTTTTTCAAAAGCTCTTCCGCCCTACCGGGCTAAGTTTTCGGCATAAATATGCCAAATCAAGGCATATTTATGTATACCGAACACAGAAGTTAAGCCTAGCAACGCCGATGGTACTCGGAGGGTGATCCGCTAAAACCCGTTTGCCATTGCAAACTCATTCGTGCTATCACACTAAGTTTTAGCCTTAAACATGCCAAATCAAGGCATGTTTAAGCCCGGTAGAGTAGGAAGTTGCTAAATAAGACAAGCCCGTCCGGCTAATGGAGGACCCTCCATGGAATGGTCGAGCGAAGCGAGAGACTTAGTCTTTTGACTAAGTCTTTTTTAGTACAAAAAATATACACCTGTCACTAAAAGTCGCCTTCTACGAAGGCTTATCCGCGATCCCGCGCTACTTTCCGGGGCAAATGATGGTGTCTGAACTCCTGGACCCAAATCAAGGCATATTTGCCTATACCGAACACAGAAAACAAGCCCATCCGGCTCATGAAGGATCCTCCACGGAGTGGTTCACCGAAGGTGAAAGCCTCATTACGCCGATGGTACTCGGAGGGTGACCTCCCGGTAGAGTGTTAAATGTGCATTGATTTTGCACATTTAACCCCAAAATGAGCCACGGTAGTGGCGGTAAATTAGCGAAGCTAATGAGTTTTGGTAGAAATCGTCAAATAAGCTAGAGCTAGTCGAATTACTAGTTCTTTTTTTGTACTGATAGATTTTTTTCTAAAGATTATTATTTTAACAATTAAATATTATTTAAAATTATATATAAATATTAAATATATTATATCTTTTGACATATTTATACATACGTGATAAATTATATGTGATTACATATATAAATAATCCATTTTGGAAAGTACACTTATTTATATATGCTTATAAAAAATTGGTGATTAATGATTATTATAGTTCAAAAAGTTAGGTTTTGCCTAAAGTACACCTTTTTGAAGTGTTCTTGGCGTACCTAGATCTATACTATAATGAGCATTAATTTTTTTATGCCTAATTTTAATTTAGGAATTGGAGGTTTTTATGATTCGTTCTTATGAATGTATTGATAATCCTGAAAGACCTATTGAAAACAATGAAATTTTAACTAATCCAAAACTTATGGCAGATTATGCTAAAGATGGAAGGTATGTTTCTCTACCAGTTGTTCCTATGATTCCGGTTTGCTTGGGTGTAAGTTTTCAAAATGGGCGTACTGCTTATCCTATTTATGAAAATATTAAGGATATAAAACTTGATATGGACTATAGTAAAGCTGAGTATTTGTCTATGATTGAGGCTCTAGATATTTTAGGAGCGGATAAAACTGTAATTGAGATTAGGGGTCCAATTTCTGTCCTTGATAATCTTATTGGTGCTACTAACGTTATGAGGGCTATGAGAAAAAAACGTGAAACTCTAATAAGTCTTTATTCCAAGCTTACTTATATATATATCGATTACATAAAAAAAATGCTTGATATGGGTGTGAGGGTTTTTAGCTTTACTGAGAGTATTTTAAGTCCAAAGGTTTTGGGGCCTCGTGAAGTTGCTAACTATGTGGATGATTTTTTACTTAATTTTTTAAGAGAAATTGATAAATTAGCAAATGATTATGATTTTACATTGCATCTTTGTCCAAAGTCTACTTTTGCAATAATTGACTTGGATAAGGGTTTTTTAGAGCCTATAGAACTTAATAATCAAAAAAAATACATTGATATATTATTTGATAATTTAAGTACTCTTATGGGGGATAGGTGTATAAACTTAGCTGATAAAGAATTTAAGAAGGTAAATAAAATAGTTTTGAAGGAGGATTAAATGCCAAGTAAAGAAGAATATTTTGATAAGATGGCTGAGATGGTCGTAGAAATGGAGGATGAAGAAATAGCTGATCTTTGTAGACAATATTTGGCTGAGGGCTATGACCCAAAAGAAGCAATTTTTAATGGCCTTATTAAAGGAATGAATGAAGCGGGAAAACTTTTTGAAGAAGAAGAATATTATATATCGGATATATTAATTTGCTCAGATGCTATGGATAATGGCATCAATGTCCTAAAAGAAGAAATTGATACTAGTCAGGAAGATAATATAGCTAGTGCCGTTATAGGAGTTGTTGAGGGCGATACTCATGACATTGGGAAAAACCTGGTAAAATTGATGCTTGAAACAGCAGGATTTAAAATAATTGATTTAGGTAAAGATGTGCCGGTAGAAACATTTGTAGACCAAGCTATTTCTAATAATGTTGATTTTATAATGATGTCAACCCTTATGACTACTACAATGGGAAATATGAAAAAAGTTATAGATTTATTAAATGAACGAGGTATCCGTGACCAATTTAAGGTAATGATTGGCGGAGGTCCAGTATCAGAAAGCTTTGCCAGAGATATTGGTGCAGATGCTTATAGTGAAAATGCTAGTGAAGCTGTAAAAGTAGCGAAAAGCCTTATTGGCAAATAGAAATCTGATGAAAATAAAAATTAATAAGCAAAACAAAGAAATATTATCCCATGGGGAAAATATTTTATCCAGCCTTATTGAAAATAAGGTAGACATAAATAATTTTTGCAATGGCAGGGGAACTTGCGGTAAGTGCAAGGTGAAGATTCTAAAAGGTAATATAAGTTCTCTCCGTTCCGAAGAAAAATCACTATTATCCCCTGCTGAACAAAATGCAAATATAAGGCTAGCATGTCTTACATATCCAAAAACTGACATTGAAATATCTATAGAAAGTAAAAAATCTGATATAAAAGTTCTAGACCAAGGTCAAATACCTAAATTTAAAATGGACTATAGGACTGGTTTTGGACTTGCCCTAGATATTGGAACCACCACTCTAGCAATGAACTTAATTAATCTATCAAATGGTGAAATCCTAGATAAGAAATCAAGTATAAATCCTCAAAGCAAATATGGTTTGGATGTCATGACTAGAATTACCTATGAATATGAAAATGAAAAAGGAATCCTTCATTTAAAAAATGCCATAGTAGATACCATAAATCAAATGATAAAAGAACTTTGCCAAAACAATCAAGTAACAGGAGAATCTATTAAGCAAATGCTTGTAGCAGCTAATACCACAATGCTACATATGTTATTGGGAAAAGATGCAAGATCTTTAGGAAAATATCCTTATAAGGCAGAATTTTTAAGTACACAAAGACTTTTGGCTAATGAAATAGGCATAGACTTAAAGGCAAGACTGATTACCCTAGCTAATGTATCCGCCTTTGTAGGAAGTGATATAGTTGCAGGAGTATATTTAACAGATTTAAAAAATAAGAAGAATACCCTTTTTATAGATATAGGAACAAATGGAGAAATTGTTTTAAAAACAAAAGATAAACTTTATTGTTGCTCCACAGCTGCAGGACCTGCCCTGGAAGGAATGAATATAGAATGTGGAATGCGAGCAGAAAGTGGTGCTATAGAAAGAGTCAAAATAAGTGATGAAAAAATTTTTATTGAGACAATAGGGGATGAAGAGGCAAAGGGGATTTGCGGTAGCGGATTATTAAGCACTGTTTCGCAAGTAGTAGCAAACGAATTTGTAAATAAAAGAGGCCGCATAGTTGACCCAGACAAACTAGCAGCCAATGATTTTAGAAAAAAATATATAAAAGAAAATCATGAAAAGGGAAGAATCATAATTTTAGATGAAAAATCTAAAATATATTTAAGTCAAAAAGATATAAGGCAAGTCCAACTAGCCAAGGGAGCAATATTATCAGGCTTTGTGACCCTATTAAAAGCTGAAAATATGGAAATATCAGATTTAAACTCAGTAATAATAGCAGGAGGCTTTGGTAGCCATCTTAAAAAGGAAGACATAATAGGAGTAGGAATTCTACCAAAAGAAGCTGAAAATATGATAACTTATGTAGGCAATTCATCCTTAATTGGTGCTTATATGGCCTTGATGAATAACAAAATAATAGATCAGATAGAAAATTTATCAAAAGAAATCTATTATGTGGAGTTATCCACAACAGAAAATTATGAAAGAACTTTTGCAAAATCAATGCAATTTAATTAGGAGAAAAATATGAAAAATTTAAAAAAATATCTACTAGGATTTGCACTAATAACAACACTTACACTAACAGGCTGTAGCAATCAGGCTGATACACAAAGCAAGGAAGAGACCAATACAGAAAGCAACCAGCAAGCAAAAGCTACTACTAATGTAGAGATTACTATTAAAGATACTGTAAATGACAAAGAAATTTTAAGCCAAGAGGCCCAAATAGATGAAAATGGATTAGAAGATTATTTGGAGAAAAATCATAAAGCAGTATTTAAAGATGGAATGATGACAGAACTAGAAGGCATAAAGCAAGATGAAGAGCAAAATCAATACTGGATGTATTATGTAAATGATCAAATGGCTGAAGTAGGCATTGGTGATTATCAAGTAAAGGATGATGACAAAATAGAATTTAGATTTGAACAAATGTAGATGGATACTAAAAAACTAACAAGACTAGCAGGTCTTTGTGCTATATGTGTATTAACAAGGATACATTTTACCCTGATACCAAATGTTCAAATACTTTCTGATATTATTTTAATCCTAGCTATAAATGGCAAACTAGATGAGTCCCTTATAGTTAATGCTATAACTATGACTATCACTAGTTTTTATTTAGGTTTTGGATATTGGGTTTTATTTCAGATAATAGACTTTGGGATTTTAGCTATCTTTAATTATTTTTTATTTAATAAAGTTAATTTAGTTAAAAATGATATGAGTAAGGCTCTATGCCTGGGTATATCGGGATTCATATATGGTTTTTTAATAACACTTATGCAAGTCTTTTTGATAGACGGTAACAAATTTTCATTTATGGCCCTATATGTAGGATCTATTCCATTTGATATAAATCATATGCTGGGTAATGTAGTTATTTACTTAATCTTAATTAGAAGATTGGAAAAATATATTACTGGGGAGCAAAGTTTAAAAAAGATAGGTTAAGGAGGTGGAAATGAATAAAGAAGAATTAAAAAAAGAGATGGAAAATTACAGGCCAGAAATGACCTCAAATCAAAGATTAAAAGCATATTTTGATGGACAAAGAGTTGACCATTTGCCATTTAATATTATGAGTTTGGATGTAGTATATGGCATGAACATGGGCTATAGCTTAAAAGAAACAGCTGATGTAGATAATCTAATAAAAATTATTGAAAAAAGAAGTGATGAATATAAAATTTGTGGAATTTCTGAAGGACTTAATCTGCGAGCTATGGGTTATGCTTTAGGAACCACTGGAGTTTTTCCAGAAGATGACACCGACCATGTAGACCATTATCTCTTAGATGAAAAACTAGATATGGACTTACTTGAAATCCCAGATCCATATACAAATACAATATTAAAAGCAAAATTAGAAAATGCAAGAAAATTAAGAGAACGATTCCCAGACCATCCAATATCAACATTTGTAGCAGGTCCAATGTCCACTGCCGTGGCGCTAAGACCTATTAGTAAATTTTTAAGAGACTTTAGAAAAAATCCAGATGGGGTTAAGGAGCTTTTGAATTTTTGTGTAAGAGCAAATATGGCTTGGGCTAGCGCCTTTAAAGAAGAATTTGGTCCAGTTAAGATAATGATTGCAGATCCAGTAGCTTGCGATGACATACTAAGTCCAAAGCAAGTAGAAGAATTCTCATACCCATATTTAAAAAAAATGGTATCCAGCCTGTATAAACTAAATACTATAAAGCCTGATCTTCATATCTGTGGTCATACAAGTAGACAATGGGAAGACTTAAAAGAATTCGACATTGAAGCTTTTAGTGTTGATAATTGCCATGATTTAGCAGAATGCAAGCAAGATATAGAGGAAAAATTAGCCTTAATAGGCAATGTACCTCCTGTCGAAGTTATGAGAAATGGCAGCATAGACGATGTAATAGAGGCTGTTAAAACTTGCATAAAAAAAGGTGCTGATAATAAAAATGGATATATTTGCGCAACAGGATGCGGGACACCTGCTGGTACACCAAAAGAAAATATAGATGCCTTTATATATGCAGTTAGAAAATACAGTAAGGATGCAGTGATTGGACAAATGCCAGAGGCTGTTTGCCAGTAAAAACAAGGAGGAGAAATGAATAAAGAAGAATTAGCAGAACTGATGAAAGATTACAAGCCCGAGATGACCTCATCAGAAAGAGCTGGGGCCTATCTAAGTGGCCAAAGAGTAGACCATATTCCATTTGCCATTATGAGTACAAATAGGATAATCGCAAATGAATTAAATTACACCATAAGAGATATGGATGATGTGGATAAACTATCAGATATTATCCAGTACAAATACGATCATTATAAAATGGTTGGCTTAACAGAGGAGTTAAGTCTAAGAACAATGGGCCATGCCCTGGGTTCTAAATTAGTTTTCCCAGAAAATGACATCGATTACATAGAAAAATTTCTCATGGATGATGAGCTTGATATGTCTTTATTAGAAATCCCAGATCCATATACAAACGAGGTTTTAGCTCCAAAACTTCAGAGAGCTCGTATACTTAAAGAAAGATTTCCTGATATGGGCATTGAAACTGAAATACCAGGACCGATTACAACAGCAGCAGCAATCAGGCCAATAGCTAAGCTTTTAAGAGATTTAAGAAAACAACCAGATAAGGTAAAAGAACTTTTAGAATTTTGTATTAAGGCAAATATGGCCTGGTCACAAGCATTTAAAGATGAATTTGGGCCTAGCAGTGTTATGGTAGTAGACCCAGTTGGATGCGATGATATATTAAGTCCAAAGCAAGTTGAAGAATTTTCTCTACCATATTTAAAAAAACAATTAAACCTATATTACCAATTAAATGGAGTAAAGCCAAACTTACATATATGTGGCCATACTAATAAACAATGGAAGTACTTTAAAGACTTGGATATAGATTTTTTCAGTGTTGATAATTGCGAAGACCTTGAAGATTGTAAAAATGTTATAGAAGATGAATTGGTAGTAGTGGGGAATATTCCACCAGTAGAAGTTATGCTAAATGGTAGCATAGATGATGTAATAGCATCTGTAAAAACTTGTATAAAAAAAGCTGCTGATGCAAAAAGTGGATATATTGCAGCAACAGGTTGTGGTTCACCAGTAGGTACACCAATAGAAAATCTAGATGCATTTATATATGCAATTAGCAAATATGGCAAAGATGCCAAACTAGGAGAGATGCCGCAAGCGATTAATGATTAGGAGTAATTATGGAAAATAAAAAGAAAGTATCTGGTGGATATGCCCTAATACCTTTTTTGGTATTCATAGTTATTTACTTTGTAACAGGTATTATTTTACAAAACCAAGGTGTAGAGATGGCCTTTTATCAAATGCCTGCACCAGTTGCAGCCTTAGTTGCAGTTATAGTGGCTTTTGTAATGTTTAAAGATGATCTTAACACTAAGTTTGCAAACTTTATTGCTGGATGTGGAAATGAAGATATTATATCTATGTGCTTAATATATTTACTGGCAGGTGCATTTTCTGCAGTTGCAGAAGCCAGTGGTGGTCGTGATGCTGTAGTAAATCTAGGTTTAAAATTTATACCTCCTAGCCTAATTATTGCTGGTATTTTTGTTATATCTGGTTTTATGGCTACAGCAACAGGTACATCAGTTGGTACAGTTTCATCACTTACCACTGTAACAATTGAATTAGCCCAAGGAGCTGGTCTAAATATAGCCATGAGCCTTGCAGCTTTAGTAAGTGGATCTATGTTTGGAGATAACCTATCCATTATTTCTGATACAACTATAGCCTCTACAAAAACTCAAAATGTAAGCATGAAAGATAAATTTAGGATGAATATAAAAATAGCCCTGCCGGCGGCTATTATTGCAATAATTTTGTTTATATTCTTAGGTAGACCTGATTCTGCTGTAGATATTCCAACAGGACCTGTAGAGATAATAAAAGTATTGCCTTATCTACTTGTATTAATCACAGCCTTAATTGGTATTAATGTATTTGTTGTTTTAACAAGCGGTATTTTATTTTCAGGCATAATAATGCTTTTTCAAAATGGATTTGATTTATTAGGATTATCAAAATTAGTATATGAAGGATTTACATCTATGACTGAAATTTTCCTATTATCAATGATGATAGGGGGCCTATCTTATATGGTAAACAAAGAAGGAGGCCTAGATTTTATAAACGATAAGATTTTATCCTTTGTTAACAGTAAAAAAACAGCTGAAGTTGGTATATGTATGACAGTATTTTTTATGGACCTTGCAATTGCCAATAACACTGTATCAATTGTAATCTCAGGACCAATTGCAAAAAGACTTTCAAATGACTATAAGGTAGATCCAAGAAGGGCGGCTTCTTTACTAGATATATTCGCATGTGTGGGGCAAGGACTTATCCCTTATGGAATCCAATTATTAGTAGCAGCTAAATTTACCGAAGGATTACTAGCACCGGTAGATATAATGCCATACCTATTCTACCAGTACTTACTGGCTGCTTTTGCAATACTTTCTATTTTTGTTAGATATGCAGAATCAAAAGACCCATGGAATTATGAGCACGATATGCCAGAAAGTCAAGTTTTAGAATTAGCAAAATAAAGCCAGCATAAATTGGCTGCACCCACAAACACGGGATAATTTAATAATATTTTTAAACGGAATGTAATCTGTAATCAGCAGGCGACATTCCGTTTAATTTTATCTTTATCCTGATTTTTTTGCAGAATTTGACATAACCTTATTTTTTAATTGCTTGTAACTTTTAAATTCTATACCATAGTAAACTTCTTGTTTGAGTATATAAAAGAGTTATCCATTGGTAATAAATATTATATCCTCTTATTCTAAATTCTGTCGCATCTGTTAATCATAGCTAGTTACATTTATAAAAAAGACTTGACAAACATGGTTTACAGTTGTAAACTGATACCAAGCACAAAGTTTACACGTGTAAACAACAAGGAGGATAAGATAATGAGCACAATAGTAGTTGACTCTCATATCACAGACGCTGAATGGGAAGTCATGCGCGTAGTTTGGGCGAATGGTCGAGTAACTAGTAAAAAAGTTATCTCCATATTGAAAGAAAAAATGGACTGGACACAATCCACTATCAAAACAATCTTAGGCAGACTAGTTGAAAAAGGTATGCTAACTACGGAGCAAGAAGGAAGAAAATTTATCTATACTGCCAATATTGAAGAGAAAGAAGCTGTAAGAGATTATACAGATGATATTTTCAACCGTATTTGTCGAAAGAAAGTCGGGTATGTAATAGGAAACATAATTGAAGATCATGTCTTAAGCTTTGATGATATTAAGCGACTCGAAGAAATATTAGAGATGAAGAAAGCTAACGCAGTAGAAGAAGTGGAATGTAATTGTCCAGAAGGACAATGCAAATGTCATTTACATCATCATTAAGCATAAGGAGAAATTTAAAATGAACAATAACAACAAACATTCATCCCACAGTCACCATAATCATGGCGACATGGATAACTCAAAACACAAGCACGAAACCACGGAACAACATAAAGATCATAACGATCAACATCAAGAACATCATGCTGGGCATGATCACAGCGGGCACAGTGGGCATGACCACCATCATCACGGAAACTTTAAGGAACTATTCTTAAAGTCATTACCACTAGGAATCATTATTATGCTCTTATCCCCTATGGCTGGGTTTGACCTACCATTCCAGTTTACTTTTCCATATTCTGATATTGTAGTAGCTATTTTATCTACTATATTAATTATTTATGGTGGACGTCCATTCTATCAAGGGGCAGTTGACGAATTTAAACAAAAAGAACCTGGAATGATGGCTCTCGTTTCTTTAGGTTTAAGTGTTTCATATTTATATAGTATTTATACTGTAATAGCAAGCTACGTAACGGGTGAACACGTGATGGACTTTTTCTTTGAATTTGCATCATTACTATTAATCATGTTATTGGGTCACTGGATTGAGATGAAAGCTATTGGAGAAGCAGGAGATGCACAAGAAGAACTGGCTAAGCTAGTACCAAAAGATGCTCATGTAGTATTAGATGACGATTCAATTGAAACACGTCCAGTTGCTGACTTAAAGGTAGGTGATTTAATTCGAGTTCAAGCTGGAGAAAATGTGCCAGCAGATGGAACTATCGAGCGTGGCGAATCACGTTTAAATGAAGCCCTTTTGACTGGGGAATCTAAATCAATTAAAAAAGGTCCTGGCGATGAAGTGATCGGGGGCTCAACAAATGGAGAAGGTGTTCTTTATATTAAAGTACTTGAGACAGGTGATAAGTCCTTTATATCTCAAGTACAAGATTTAATCAGCCAAGCTCAAAGTCAACCTTCTCGTGCAGAAAATATTGCTCAAAAAGTTGCGGGATGGCTGTTCTATATTGCGATAACTGTCGCACTAATAGCTTTTGTAGTATGGACGCTTATAGCGGACATCCCAACGGCAGTAAAATTTGCTATCACAACATTAGTTATAGCTTGTCCGCACGCATTGGGTCTGGCTATTCCATTGGTCACCGCCCGTAGCACAAGCTTAGGAGCCAGTCGTGGCTTACTAGTAAAAGACCGTGAGGCTTTAGAAATAGCTCAAGATGCAGATGTGATGATTTTAGATAAAACGGGTACTTTAACAACTGGTGAGTTTAAAGTATTAGATGTAAAACTTCTTAATGACAAATATACAAAAGAGGATATCACTGCATTATTGGCAGGTATTGAAGGTGGGTCTAGCCACCCAATTGCTCAATCAATTATTAGTTTCGCCGAACAGCAAGATATAAGTCCAGTATCATTTGATTCAATTGATGTGATTTCCGGTGCTGGGGTAGAAGGTAAAGCCAAGGGCCATAGTTACCAATTAATCAGCCAAAAAGCCTACGGACGTAATCTGGATATGGATATTCCAAAAGGAGCAACTCTTAGTGTCTTAGTAGAAAACGATGATGCCATTGCTGCTGTAGCTTTAGGGGACGAATTAAAACCAACTAGTAAAGAGTTAATAAAAGCCCTTAAAAAGAACAATATAGAGCCAATTATGGCAACAGGTGATAATGAAAAAGCGGCTCAAGGCGCAGCAGAAGATTTAGGGATTGAATATAAAGCAAATCAATCACCACAAGATAAATATGAGTTAGTAAAAGAACTTAAAGATGAAGGAAAAAAAGTTATCATGGTAGGTGATGGTGTCAATGATGCCCCTTCTCTTGCCATGGCAGACGTTGGTATAGCTGTCGGTGCTGGAACTCAAGTTGCACTTGATTCAGCTGATGTCATATTGACTCAATCTGATCCAGGAGATATTGAATCATTCATTGAATTAGCACACAAAACAACTCGTAAAATGAAACAAAACCTCTTTTGGGGAGCCGGCTATAACTTTATAGCTATCCCTCTAGCTGCGGGAATTTTGGCCCCTATTGGCTTCACATTAAGTCCAGCAGTAGGAGCAATTCTAATGTCTGCGTCAACAGTCATAGTTGCAATGAATGCTATATTATTAAGATTAGACACAAAGTAAATTGACGGTTAACATATCTAATAATTGAAGCCCCTTAACTATAAAAATACTATAGTTTATAAATACCTGGGTTTATCACACCTATTTGTATAATCTAAAATCAAATACACTAAGAAGGATCTATCCCTTATGGAATCCAATTACTAGCAGCTTTTGCTCTTATTTCTATATTTATTAGATATGCAGAATCAAAAGACCCATGGAATTATGAGCACGATATGCCAGAAAGTCAAGTTTTAGAATTATCAAAATAAAACAAAGATAATCCAGATAAGCCAAGCTTGTCTGGATTATTTTTTCTAAAATGTGTACGATATTAAAAGTGAAATTATTTTTATTAAAAATATTTAAATGTCGTAGATTTTAACTTGTTGCAGGCATAAAAAAAGGGAGGCTTATATGGATTTAAATCTAGTAAGGCAATTAGAAAATGATTTTGACAATAATATTGAAGACTTATTAGATGGGAAAAATCACTTTATTTATAATGAGGCCAACGCTGATTTTTTGTATTACAACCAGGATAAGCTTGCTATTAATTGTGTGGGTAATTCTTTATTGGTTCGTTCTTCTGATAAAAGATTATTGGATGAATTAGAAGAAACTTATTTTGATTTCCCAGCTGCTTGGTTTATGGAGATGGACAATATTTTTAAACTACAAAATATTTTAAAAAAGTATGATATGTCTTTAAAAAATATGGGTCCTATCATGGCTCCTAGGCCTAGTTTTACAAAACTTGAAAGTGATTATGAATTTAAAAGGATTGATAAACAGGATTATAATAAATTTAAGGGTTTAGTTAAATTTGCCTTTTCATTTGATGAGGAGATATTTGATGACCAGCTTGTCCTATCATATTATGATGGTGAAAAGCTGATTGCTATTGCTGGGGCAAGTCGAAATTCAAAATATTTGTGGGATATTGGCGTTGAGAAATTTGATTTTTCTCCTAAATACAGAGAAGTTACTCCAATTTTGATAAATAATTTAGCAGTACTAGCACAAAAAGAAAATCCTGATATTACTGTCATATATACTAGTCAGTTTTCTCATGTTAATTCTATAAATCTTGCAATTAGAGCGGGTTATCAATTAGCCTTTTCTTTTATTCTTGGTGGATAAATTAAAAAAGAATCCCATTTGGGACTCTTTTTTAATTTCCTAATTCATGGTCACTTAGGGTTGTTTCTGCTGTAAGCTTGTTGCCTTCTAATTCTTTAACTTTTGGTTTAAGGCTTAGGGCAAATTTTTTAAGTAGCTTAGTCTCTTTATCTATTTCAACTTCTATAGTTTTTTCAATCTGATTTTGCTCAAGATCACTTACATTAATTATATATTCTTCTTGGATATATTTAATTATATCCATAGCCTTATCTTTAATCTCTAATTTGTAAAAATCAGCATTCTCACTAACTTCTAGCTCATCTTTCATATCCATTATAGCTTGGACTAGGCGGTGGTAGTCTGGTTTTATGTCATAGGATTCAATTTTGACATCTGAAACACTTGTTTCTTCTTCTCCGGGTTGTCTTTCTAAAATCATGGCACGGCTATCATCATTTTCAACAAATTTTATTTCTTGTAGGTAGCCATTGCTCAATTCTTTTTTAGTATCACCCTTTATAATATTTTGATTTTCATCATAAACTGGATCTGCAATAAAGCTTGCTTTTTTGTTCTATCTGGATATGTATCTTCTATATTTGTCTGCATATGAACTTTTATTACTTTATCATTTTCGTTTTTGATTTCTTCGAATAACTTGTCTTTATCTATGGATGCTTGATCTAACTGATTTTCATCATTTTCTTCATCTTGCTTTTCTTCCGAAATTTTTAAGTCTTTATTATCAACTTCTTCTTTTTCTTTATCTTTGGGAACTTGATTGGATTCTTTATTTTCAGTAATTTTTTCCCTTTTATCTGTTACTTCATTTTCGGCTTCTGAGACAGTCGATTCTTTTTCTACTTCTGGATTTGAAGATGTTTTTTGATTGTTACATGCTCCTAAAAAGCTAAGGGATAATAAAAGTAGTAAGGCCAACTTTATTTTGTTTTTCATATTTTACTCCTTTCAATTCAAGGGAAACCTTACAACAGATAAAGTGATATGTTAATTATATTCTATATACTTTAATGTATAAACTTATTATTTCTATACCCGGATTAAATTTTTTTAAGCATTGATTTTAATTTTCACTAAAATAGGCATAAAAAAAGGCGATGTATTTCTACATCACCTTTAAGATCTTTATTTTATGAAGCAAATGAAACTGTTGTTACTATTCCATTTTCAACGTCGATTTTTAGGGCTAGGCCTGAATCTTTAACTTTTTGGTAATATTCAACGAATTCTTCTTTTGAGAAGTATTCTGGTTCTGCAAGTCCACCAACAGCTTGAAGGGTTACATTATCGCTAAGCTTGAAATTGTAAGATGCACTTTCATATTTTTCAGCACTTTCAAAATCTTCTGGATTTACTAAATAGTCAATAGTGCCTTCAACAGTTAGAGTGTCGCCTTCAATTTTTAGATTTGCAAGATATGGAGAATTGAATTCTTCGTCACGCTCTCCATTTTTTGATGCTGCCAGAGTAGAGAAATATAGTCCATCACGCTCTTCGTATTTGATGTCATTATTTTCTTGGCTTTGCTCTTGATTTGATGCTTGGGCTTCTTCTTCTTTTTTTACATCAATTGTTGAATCTTTTTCTTCCTTTTTACCTGCAGTTTGTGAGTCTTTATTTTCAGTTTCTTCTTCTTTGTCAACAGATTCATTTTCTTCTGCTGGTTTGTTATTTTCACTATCTTCTTTTATTGATTCATCGATTATATCTTTGTTTTCTTCGCTTGCTTCTGTGCTTACGGCTGTATTTTCAGCTGCACTTGATTCAGGAGTTCCTGAGTTTGTACATGCGGCAAGGCTAACGGCCATGAAAGCTGCAAGTAGTGTTTTGTTAAAAGTATTAATTTTCATTTTAATCCTCCTTAGCTTATTTTACCCTTTTTTTAGGAAAAATAAATCTAAAATTGATAATTTTTAATTTTGTTCACCAGAAACCATCATCAATTCATATAAAATCCCTTCTCTTACTTCTATAAAGAGAGCCTCTTGTTGATCCTTGTTTTCATTGTAGTATTTTATAAAATCTTCTGGGCTATGCTCACTTATGTCTTCACGGCCAATTCTTGAGAAAAAGTTAGAATTGTCGTTGACTTTAAATACGCTTATTTGATTGTCAATAGGGATTGTTCCTTCTTCAGATCGCATAGGCTCAGCATAGTCCAAAGATCCCTTTACAATTAAATTATCCCCTTGAATTTCCATGTCGTAAACATTTGCCCAAGATCCGTCTGCTTCTCTTTCGCCTTCTCTGCCAGGGATTAGACTTGTAGTATAAGATCCATCATCAGTTAGATTTACAGCTTCTGGGATATTTATTTCTGTATTTTCATCAGAACTTTCTTCATTGTCAGTAATTTCTTCTGGATTTTGATCGGTGTTTTGAGTATCTTCTTCTGTACTTTCAGCTTGTTGCTGGGCTTGATTTTCTGGGGAATTTGTATCTGCGGGATTTTCATTATTTGCACAAGCGGTAAAACTTGTAAACATAAGTGCCGCTAGCATTGTACTTTTCATTTTCCTAAATTTCATAAAATCCTCCTTAAAATATCCTTCAAATTATTTATATAAAATCTATACTATGATTTGTAACCCAGATTTACCACTATTGCCTTTCCATCAAGTACTTCCACGAAAAGAGCAATTTGTTTGCCCTTAGTTTCCTCAAAAATTTGCTGGAATTCTTCTTGGCTGTGATTTTCTTGGGTGTAAGTATCTTGGACTTGGAATGAAGTATCTTGGTCAATTGTAAATACATTTCTTTGCTCATCTAGATTTTTAATGTCATCATCAGATTCACCACTTGCTATAAATTGCAAAGGACCCTCTATAGTTAGAGTGTCATCTTGGATTTTAAGGTTGTAATCCTGATATTTCTCACTACCTTCTTTACCTGTATCAAAGCTTGCAATATAAGTACCATCTTCAGTAAGATTTACACCACCTATATTGCTTTTATCACTTTCATCTTGATTTTCTGTAACATTTTCGCTTTGAGATTCATCTATTTGTTGCTGATTTTTACTAGATTCTTGCATAGTATTATCATTAGCACCTTGATTCGAGCAAGAAGCCAAGCTAGCAACGATAATTGAAGCAAAAACTACATTTCTAAATTTTTGTAAAAGCATACCCTCCTCCTTCAAATGATAAATACTATCAACCTTTTATTACAAAAGATATACCCGCTTTGCAAAAAAAGTTAACTAGTAATTTTTCAAGGTAAAGTTTTATTATGGTTAAAAAATGCAAAAGTAGTTAATTTCTATCCTTTATTTTTCTATTTTATGTTTATTATTAACGCACAAATATTTTACAAGTATTTTACATTGATTTGAAACTAAATTTATAAATAATAATTAAAATGTACACATAATAATTGATAAAGGAGAAAAATGTGGTCAATATAAAAAAATTATCAAATCTTGCTCTAAGTATACTTATGTTAGCAAGTTTTAGTGCTTGTGGTAATAATCAAACCACCACAAATGATAACGCTTCTGATTCAACTACTCAAACTGTAGAAACTAATAATACAGATAATAAAGAATCAAGTGAAGTAGCTACTGAAGATAATAAAGAATCATCTGAAACTACTAAAGAAAATAACGGAGAAGTAACTACAATTGAGTACTGGCATGTAAACGCCGAAACTCAAGGTGGAACAACTGTTGAAGAACTAGTAAACAAATTCAATGAAGAACATGATGATATCCAAGTAGTAGCTAGATTTAACCCAGATATGTATAAAGGGCTAATGCAAAATTTACAAGCTGAGCAAGCAGCTGGTAAGACACCTGATATTGTCCAAGTTGGTTGGGCTTTTCTTGAATACTTCTCAAATAACTTTGAGTATGTGTCACCACAAGATGCAATCGATCAATACGCACCAGATGACAAAGACTTCTTAACAGAAAATTTCTTACCTAACGTTCTTGATCTAGCTGTAAACAACAATGGAGACCAAGTAGGCATTCCATACTCTCTATCAAATCCTGTATTATATATTAATAGAGATTTAATGCAAGAAGCTGGCCTAGGCGACAAAACTCCACAAACTTGGGAAGAAATTAGAGAATATGCAAAAATAGTAACTGAAAAAACTGGAAAATATGGTTTCTATGAGCAAGAACCAGCTGACTTCTGGGCTCAACAAGCTATGATTGAATCAAATGGTGGAAAAATGATTGAACTAGAAGACGGAAAACCAAAAGCTGCTTTTGCAACAGAAGAAGGCTTTGAAGCTATGCAACTTATGGCTGATATGCTAAATGAAGATAAATCAGCAGCTCATCTTGGATTTGATGAAGGTCTTCAAGCCTTTACTAATGGAGAAATAGCTTTGTACTACACAACAATAGCGAAAAGAGCTGCAGTAGAAAAAGGTGCTCAATTTAAAGTAGAAACAACACTTTCACCAACATTTGGAGATAAAGAAAGAAAGTTACCTGCAGGAGGATCAATGCTTGCAATCACAGCAAAAGATCCAAAACAGATTGCAGCTGCATGGGAATTTGAAAAGTTCCTTTATAGCGTAGAATCAATGGCAGCTTGGACTGAAGGAACTGGATATGTTCCTCCAAGAAAAGGTGTTGATGAAGATCCAAATGGACTTAAAGATTTCTTAGCTGGAAATGAACTCATGAAACCAGCTATAGAACAAATGCCATATGTAGCACCATGGGCTTCATTCCCAGGTGATGCAGGACTACAAGCTGAACAAATGCTTCTTGACATGAGAGATAAAATATTTGGCGGTCAACAATCAGCAAAAGATGCAATGACCCAAGCTCAAGAGGAAATTAACCGCATAATGGAGTAAAAAATGAAAAAACTTAAACCATATATATTAATGCTTCCGGCATTACTTGCTTTTGCAGTATTTGTCTTCGCACCATTTCTATATACCTTGTATTTAAGTTTTTTCGATTGGAATATGATTAAACCTACAAAGCAATTTGTAGGTTTATCTAATTATACACTTGTATTAAGTGATCCAATTTTACGAAAAATTTTTATAAATACATTTATTTATATAATTATTATGCTTTTGATGAATTTTGTCATTCCCTATATATTAGCCTTTATATCCCGTTTTATGATTAGTAAATTTCAAAATTTCTATAAAAAAGCATTCTTTCTGCCTTCTATATTGTCACTAGTTATAGGTTCAATACTTTTTGTCTGGATTCTAAACCCAGTAGCAGGACCTGTGGCAATCATTCTTAAAAAGATAGGACTTGCTATGCCAAATTGGTCAAAAACTGATGGTTGGGTAATAGCAGGGCTATCATTAATAGCTTCGTGGAAGAGTTTTGGATATAACTATATTGTTCTTTTGGGAGGAATATTGGGAGTAGACACTTCAGTAATAGAGGCTGCAAAACTAGAAGGAATTAGTAATTTTAAATTATTTACTGACATTGTAATACCAATGTCATCAGCAACAGGTATTTATGTCCTAATTACATCAATTGTTCAAGGACTACAATATATATTTACGCCGATAAAAGTGGTTACTCAAGGGGGGCCAAACTATGCTTCATCAAATTTGATTTACCAATCATATCATGAGGCTTTTGTGTATTATAGAACTGGAGTAAGTGCAGCTTTATCTATGATAACTATGCTTATTTTTGCTGTTTTATTATTCTTAGAATATAAATATATAGAAAAAGGAGTATATTATGAAAACTAAAAATGAATGGTTAACTCATCTAATTTTATTAATTTTCGTAATACTCATGATATTCCCAATAGTTTTTGCAATTTCAAATTCTTTTAAAACTATGCAAGAAAGTGCAAATAACATTATGGGCATTATCCCAGAAAATCCTACATTAGATTCATTTAAATATGTAGCTGAAAGACTTCCAATAAAAAAAATAATAGGCAATTCATTTTTTATTTCAACAACAGTTACTATATTTAAACTTGTAACTAGCGTACTAGCAGCATATGGTCTAGTTTATTTTGACTTTAAAGGTAAAAATATTATCTATTTTCTAATGCTTATGACAATGTTTATACCATTTACAGTAACAATGGTTCCAAATTATCTAATGATCTCAAAACTTGGATTAGCTGATAAATTAATAGGGGTAGCTCTACCTCAGTTTGCTGATGTGGCAGGTATATTTCTAATAAGACAGGCTATGAGAACCATCCCAAAATCATTAATAGAAGCTGCAAAAATGGATAATATATCCGATTTTCATATTATGAAAGATATACTTTTTCCTATTGTATCTCCAGCGGTAGTATCATCTGGCATAATGTTTTATATAAATTCGTGGAATGAATTTGTATGGCCAACCTTGATTTTAAAATCACGTGATAATTTTACTCTGCCACTTGCTTTACAAATGTTTATGTCTGCAGAAGGAGGAACTGATTTTCCTATTGCAATGGCGGTGTCAGTTATTACTATGAGTTTACCAATTGTTCTATATCTAATTTTCCAAAGATATATTATAGGAACCTATGCAAGTTCAGGAGTAAAATAGATGAAAGAAATTATATTTGATAATGTAGAAAAAAGATATGGGGACAATGTAGTAATACCCCATCTAAATTTAAAAGTAGAACCAGGTGAAAGAGTAATATTACTTGGTCCATCAGGCTGTGGAAAATCAACTACCCTAAGAATGATTGCAGGTCTTGAAGAAATTTCAGGCGGGAAATTAATCATGAATGATAGAGTAGTTAATGATGTAGCTCCTGGTGATCGCGACGTTTCCATGGTTTTTCAAAATTATGCCCTTTATCCTCATATGACTGTAAAAGAAAATATAACTTATGGTCTAAAAGCTAATAAAGTTGATAAAAGTGAAATTGAACGTAGGTTAAAAAATGTTTTGGATATGCTAGCTCTAGAAGAATATAGCGATAGAAAACCAAATCAATTATCCGGTGGTCAAAGACAGAGAGTTGCACTTGCACGTGCAGTTGCTAAAAACTCATCCTATCTTTTATTGGATGAACCACTTTCAAACTTAGATGCTCAACTAAGGCTTCAAGCACGTCGTGAATTAGTCAGACTTCATGATAATTTTAACATGACATTTGTATATGTAACCCATGACCAAGTGGAAGCTATGACAGTTGCTCAAAAAATTGTTTTAATGAATGCTGGCAAAATTCAGATGGTTGGTAGTCCAGACGAAATTTACAACAATCCGTCTAATGTATTTACTGCTAAATTTATTGGTTCGCCTCCAATGAATGTATTCCTAGTATCTTTCGATGGGGGAGATTTAATTTTTGATCAAGAACGTAGAATTAAAGTAAAAGAAGAATTGTTACCATCAATTGATACAACTCCTAATAAAAAATATTACCTAGGAATTAGACCAGAAAACATAAAATTAGTAGAATCAGACACAGAGAACAGTTTAAGAGTTAAGGTAAAATATCTTGAAAACCTAGGTTCCATAACTGCTTATTATTTTGACTTGGCTGATGCAACTGCATGTCTTACATCAGAGAATCACTCAATAAGAACGGGAGATGAAATAAATATAGCTTTTCCAGAAAAATCTATTAATCTATTTGACTATGATAGTCAGGAAAACATTACAAGGAGATAAGATGATTTATATAAGCACAAATATGTACAAACCAGAAAGTGTCATGAATGTAACAAAAATCCTAGATCATTTTGATAAAGACCAAGTAGGAATTGAATTATTTATTTTCAATAATTCAGAAGATTTCGTTAGCGAAGTTAATGATAATATAGAAAAGTTAAAAGAATATTCTATCACTTTTCATGGACCATATTTAGAAACAGACCACAGTGCTCCTAAAGGAAGCGACTTATATAATAGAACTATTGAACTTTATAAGCAATCATTAGAATTTGACAAATTACTTAATCCTAAATATATAGTTTTCCATACCAACAATAAAACTATAGAGGGCAAAGAAGAAATGATAAAAAATGCCTTTGAAAACTTGGATGAAATTAAGGGCTGGTCTCAAACACCATTAGTAATAGAAAATGCAGGAGTAAGAAAAAATTCGCTATTTGATGAAGAAGAATTTATAGAAACTCTAAGAATTAGGGAAGAAAATGCACTAATAGATATTGGTCATGTAAAAGCCAATGGTTGGAATTTAGAAAATATAATTGAAAAACTTTCAGAAAAAATTGTTTCCTACCATATTCATACAAATGACGGACTTCATGATCAACATTTAAGTGTATCGGAAGATTACGATGAATTAAAAGATTTTGTAAATTTATACAAAAAATATACACCAGATGCAGATATAGTTCTTGAGTACAATGCAACTTATGAAGGCAAAGAAGATATAGTTGTGGAAGATATTAAGCAACTGCTTGAATACTTAAAATGATCCCCAATAGAAAAATCTCTTTAAGAAACGAGCTTATATGAGCTCGTTTTTTAATTTACTTATTAAAAAATCCTTATAGACAATAAGTGACCTAAATGGTATAATAAGTTTTACCACACGAGAGATTCCATTAGTGAAAATATTTTGAGGAATTACTATGGATATTAGAGAAAAATTAGAGATTCTTGCGGATGCGGCTAAGTATGATGTTTCTTGTTCATCTAGCGGATCTAATAGGAAAAATAAAAATAATGGCCTTGGTAATGGGTCAATGGGTGGGATATGCCATTCTTATTCTGAAGATGGTAGGTGTATTTCACTTTTAAAAATCCTTATGACCAATGCCTGCATATATAATTGTGAATACTGCATAAATCGTAGGGAAAATGACACTCAGAGGGCAACTTTTAGCCCTGAGGAAGTGGCTAATCTTACTATGAATTTTTATCGTAGAAATTACATAGAGGGATTATTTTTATCATCTGGTATAATAAAAAATCCAGATTATACCATGGAAAGATTGGTTAAAGTTGCAGAACTTTTGCGATATAAATACAATTTTAATGGATATATTCACATGAAAGCCATACCTGGATCTAGCCAAGATTTGGTCAAAAAAATGGGGCTTTTAGTTGACAGGATGTCCATAAATATTGAACTGCCTAGCCAAAAAGCTCTCTCACTTTTAGCACCTGAGAAAAAAATCGCAGATATAACAAGGCCCATGGGTGATGTGAAAAATGAAATGATGGTTTATGGAGATGACAGAAAAAAATTTGCCCACACCCCAAAGTTTTTGCCAGCTGGCCAAACAACTCAAATGATTATTGGTGCAGGCCGTGAATCTGACCTTGAGATTATAAAAACTAGTGAAAAATTATACAATAATTATGCCTTAAAACGTGTATATTATTCAGGATTTGTACCGGTTGTAAAATCAAAATTTACCCAGGGCATTGACAAAGCTCCGCTTTTAAGAGAACACAGGCTTTATCAGGCGGATTTTTTGATGCGTGGCTATAGCTTTAAGGCTGATGATTTGCTTTCTAAAAATGATGCGAATTTTGATTTATCAATAGATCCAAAGAGTAATTGGGCCATAAATAATATAGAAAGATTTCCGATTGAGATTAATACGGCTTCATATTTTGATTTGATGAAGGTACCTGGATTTGGGAGGACTTATGCAAATCGCATCATCGAGGCCAGACAATTTAGAAAACTAACTTATGATAGCCTAAGGGCTCTTAAAATTTCAACCAAAAGAGCCAAACATTTTATTTTGGTAAATGGAGTTTATAGGGGGCTAAAATTTAGGGATAAAAATGACCTAAAAGTTTTGATGAGCGCACCAGATACAAAAAATTTCCAGCAACTTTCAATGTTTGATGTGGGTTAAGATGATTTATTATTACGACGGGACCCTAGACGGGATTTTTACAGTTATATTTGAAAAATACAAGGAAATTGGTAATTGTGAGATAAAAACTAAAAGTAAGCAGGTAAATTTTTTGGAAAGTGAGCTAATTGAAACTGACCTAGCAAAGTCTGAGCGAGTGATTACAAGTATTAGAGAGAATATTGGTGAGGAATTTTTAGCAAATTGCTTTATGGTTTTTAAATCTATACACCCTAAAAAAGAAGAAATAATTGCAGTAACGACCAAATCATGCCTAGTTTTTGGAAATGCCTACCTAGGATCTGCCAAAAAATCTGCAGTTTTATTTAATAGGATAGTCCACAAATTTAACCATGAAGTCCATGCTTACAAGGGCTTTACAAGATTTAGAGAAATTCAGGATAATTATCTATTAGCAGAAATCACACCTGAAAATGATGTTTTGGTCTACATCACCCAGCACTTTTTAAAAAGAATGCCGGCTGAAAAATTTATAATTTTTGACAAAAACCGTCAAAAAGCAAGCCTTTGTGAGTTTGGAAAATATGAGGAAGTTGAAATCTTGGAAATGAATGCAGAAGATAGCGATAAAGAAGCAATTTTCAAGGACGCCTGGCGAGGCTTTTATGAAGCGATTGGCATAGATGAGCGAAAGAATGAAAAATTAATGCAAGCAAATATGCCAAAAAAATATTGGAAGTTTTTGCCTGAAAAGAATTAAAGTCCTAGGATAATTCGTGGTATAGGATTAATTTAAGTTATATTTTGCCAAAGTATTCAAAAAGGACTAGGTTAACCATAACCTAGTCCTTTTGAGTTTAAATATTTCATTTTACTTTTTATTTTACCAGCCTATTTTTTTATCATCATCTAGCTTTAGATTTCCATTTTCAAGCTCGGAAAGTCCATTTTCTATGGTATCTAGGGCCTTGTCTATTTGATCTCTTGTTATTACTAGTGGTGGTTGGAATCTTAAAATATTTCCTTTTACTGTTATCATTAAGACTCCATTGTCTTTTAAATATGTGATTAATTTTGATGCGCTTTCTGAGTCTGCTTCCTTGGTTTTTTGGTCTTTAACTAGTTCAATTCCACCGTTTAGGCCATATATTCTGACATCGCCTATTATTGGATATTTTTCTTGCATTTTTTCAAAGCGTTCTCTTACATATTCTCCGTCTTTTCTAGATTTTTCTATTAGATTTTCTTCTTCTATTACATCAAAACTTGCAAGGGCAGCTGCACAGCAAACAGGATTTCCAGCGGTTGTAAATAAATGGGCTGGTGCTTCTAGGCTATCCATTATTTCTTTTCTTCCGACAATTGCTGAAAGAGGCATGCCTGATGCAAGGGATTTGGCAGTGGTTAATATATCTGGTTCTATGTTAAAGTGTTCTATTGACCACATTTTTCCAGATCTGCCTAGACCTTGGTTTACTTCATCTACTGCAAATACTATATTATTTTCTCTTGTAAATTGATATAACCTATCCATATAAGCTTGTGGAGCCTTCCAAAATCCCCCATCACCTTGAATTGGCTCTATTATTACTCCCGCTATTTCATAGACAGGTAAATATGTATTTAGTGCATCTTCAAAATATTTCCAATATCTATTTACAAATTCTTCTTCACTTTCGTCTTCTCTTCTGTCATAGGTATTTGGAAAAGGTACATATTCTACTCCTGTTACTAGGGGAGTCATCTTTCTTCTCATATTTAAGCTAACTGCAGATAGGGTCATAGAACCATATGTAGATCCGTGGTAGGATCCGGTAAATGATACTATTGTTTGTTTTCCTGTGTAGGCCCTAGAAAATTTCATCATCGCATCATTTGAGTCTGATCCAGAATTACCAAATATAACCCTTTTTTCAAAGTCTCCTGGTGTGGATTCGATTAGTTTTCTGGCCAACTCTTCTACTTTTGGATTGTAAAAGTAGGCAGGAGTGTAGTGGAGTAATCTTTCCATTTGCTCTTTCATAGCTGCTAAAACCTTTGGATGGGAGTGGCCGACATTCATTGCAGAAGCAGTTGCTAATAGGTCAATGTATTCATTTCCATCCATATCTTTAAGGATAGCTCCCTTGGCAGAATCTAGGCATATATCAAAATAGCGGATTTGACCAGCGCTGGCATAGACTTGGTCAGATTTTTTTACCATTTCCACAGATTTTTCATTATTTTTTAAATTTTCCATTTGATTTTCTCCTTTATTCTCTTTCGTTTCTCTCTTTAAGCTCTTTTACTATAAATAAAACTATCATTACTATACCAAAATATCCTGTAAATGGATATACCAAACCTACTAGCTTACCAAAGGGTAATTGTCCACCCACTAGGGCTAGGAAGGCAACTAGGATTATTAGCATACTTTTTGTGGATTTTTTGGTATTTTCTTTTGTTAATGTATTTGTTACTGTCAAAAGCATGGGAACAGATGTTGAAAATATGCCCGCTAATAAAATTATAACAAATATAAAACTTACGACAAGACTCATTTTTTGATCTAAAGTTATAAGCGGCACTTCAGCATTTACCAACTCATCAACATGGCCAAGCATTGCTAAATTTAGGGCAAATGCTGCTGACATAAGTCCAACTCCACCAACAATTCCACCAATCCAAGCTTCCTTGTTGCTAGTAACTTCTTTTGATCCAAGTTCGACAATAAATGGGACACCTGCAACTATATTGTAAGCAACAAATAAAACTGCAGCCAAAAACCAATATGATCGCGAATTACCAGCCTCATAAGGCACATCTTTTAGATTATTTAAAACCTGATCTGCAGATGCAAAATCACCTGGATTTGTAATTAAAGTATAAATTGCAATTGTCAATGTAAAAATTATAAGGCCAGGGCCTATCAAAGAAATTACATCTACCACCCTTGTTAAACCAAGTAGGGCGACCAAGCTTATAATAATAGCCATAGCCACTGTTCCAAGTCTAGGATCTAGACCAAAATATTGGTTTAGAGTAGCCCCTGTCCCAGAAACCGTTACTATCAAAATTAAAAATGCAAAAAAAGGTCATAAATTTACCAAAATACTTGCCCAAGTAATGAAAGTAGGGACTAGAATTTTCATCATTTTTAGTTATATACCCATAATACATTAAAATTCCAGCCACACAGCAGCAAAGAACCATTGCTATTATGGACCCGATTAAACCCCTATATCCATAAACGGTTAAAAATTGAAAAACTTCCTGACCGGATGCAAAACCAGATCCAATCAAAAAGGCAATAACCGCACCCGCGACTCTCATTACATTTCTAAAACTAACTTTCTCTACGCTATTTGATGACTCAAATATCCTTTTACTTTCCATATTAATTCCTCCTAAATAAAATAAAAAAAACTCCCATTCAATTTGAATGAGAGTCTTAAAGAGGTCCCATTCATGTTTTTTAAAATCGCAAATAGGACCAATTCTATTAATTATTTTATGAATAAAAATAACCTATAAAATTAGCCTCTTATATAATAATATTGATAATGAAAACTATATTAAGATTTGAAACATGCATTTTAACACCTCTTTTAATTTTTTTTATTTAATGAAATTAAAACTATTTAGAACAATAAAGTCAAATATTATTTAAAAAAATATATAATTATTTAAATTTAAAATGTAGAAAGGTTTTTTAGATTAGCCTTTAAAATAATTTTCTTTACCAAAAATTAACCCATCCATGTGCTATAATCATATTAAAATGGAGGTAATTATGCGAGTTTTAGTCGTAGAAGACGATTTAGATTTAATAAATTTACTAGAAGAAGGCCTAACTATGTATGGTTATGCGGTTGATAAGGCTAGTGATGGAGATCAGGCTATTGATATGGCTTATATAGAAAATTATGATATTGTAATACTTGATATAAATTTACCAAAAAAAGATGGATTCGAAGTCCTTGATGAAATTAGGAAGTTTAACCAAGAAGTAAATATAATTATGCTTACTGCAAGGTCTGACATTGACGATAGGGTCAAGGGTTTAGATTTTGGAGCCAATGATTATATGGTAAAGCCCTTTGATTTAAAGGAACTTGATGCTCGTATGCGAGCACTTTTACGTCGCAAATCTGTAACTGAATCAACAATTCTAGAAGCTGGAAATATGAAATTTGACACAGCCAGCCGCGAGGCCTTTGTTGATAATCAAAAAATAAATTTAACCCAAAAAGAGACTGGGATTTTGGAATATTTATTTTTGAATAAGGAGAGATTTGTATCCAGCGAAGAGCTGATTGACCACGTTTGGGACTCAAATGCTGATAGCTTTTCAAATTCAGTTCGAGTTCATATGTCATCTTTAAGGAAGAAAATTAAGGAACTAAGCGGTGAAAACAAGATTCAAAATGTAATTGGCAAGGGTTATAGGATTTATGAAAGCTGATAAGGTCTACAAATCCATAGTTTTTAAGCTAATTACTGCGGTTGTCATTATTTTTATAGCCATGATTAGCATTACAAACTACATGATTAACCAAAAACAAATCCAAATGACTGAACAAATGCTAAGGCAAATTGAAAAATATATGCCATCTTACAGCAATTCTGTGGTTGTAACTGTAAATAATGCCCACCTGCAATCTACAGCAGATTTTAGGATTTATACAATAGTAGTAACTGGCATTGTAATTATAATAGGCTCCTTAATTTTTGCCCTCATTATTTCAAAAATATTAGAGCCACTCAAAAAATTACAGCAAAATATTGCAAAAATTGACATAAATAAACCAGAAACTTTTTCAGAAAAACTATTAATCGAAGATGGGTCAAGTGAAATTGTTGACCTATCAAAAAACTTTAACCAATTAATGGCAAGAATTTATAGGGACTATAGAAAGCAAAAAGATTTTTCAGCCAATGTCGCCCACGAATTGCGCACTCCAGTTGCAGTTATGAAGGCCCAAGTTGATGTTTATAAAAGAAAAAATATTAGCCCAGACCAAGCTATTTTTATAGAAAAAATTGACCAAAATATTGAAAAACTAAAAAGCTTAATAGAATCTGTTTTGATGTTTTCAAAAAACCAAGAGTTAAATATCACTGAAGTATATCTGGGAACTCTAATTGAGGAAATTTTATTTGACCTAGAAGATAAAATTGCCAGCAAAAATTTAAATGTAAACTTTATTAAAGATGAAGATTTGTGTATCCAAACAGATGATGCCCTTCTTCAAAGACTTTTATTTAATATTATCGAAAATTCTATCAAATATAACAAGGAATATGGATCTATAGATATAATCACAAAAAAGGAAAAAAATCGCACAATAATTGAAATTGCAGACACCGGCATTGGTATGACCGATGAGCAAAAAGAAAGAATTTTTGATCTTTTTTACCAGGCAGACAATTCTAGATCTGGGGAAGGATTTGGTATAGGCCTTGCACTTTCTAAGCAAATAGTAGATTCTCTGGGTGCTGAAATTAAAGTTTTGAACAATAATCCATCAGGCAGTAAATTTATTATTTCATTCTTAACAGAAAATTAACATTTAATTTGCTATCATTATTTACGAGGTAAAGATATGATAGAAATGGACAAAAAAATAATTAGTAAAATCTTACTAGTACTTTCTATAAGCTTTGTGGTATATGGAGCTTATAGGGGTGAAGTTAATAGTGTATTTACCAAGGCAATCAACCTGTGTTTGGAGTGTATAGGCATTGGATAGGATAAAAAATCTCAGCCGCAACACAATTCAAGCCCTAACCGCCTTGGCCTACAATTTTCATATACCAAACTTTTTTAAGGGCAAAATTTACAGCGGAAGCACAAAAAAATTATGTTTGCCAGGACTTAATTGCTATTCTTGCCCAGGAGCTGCAGGATCATGTCCAATAGGTTCTATGCAAGCAGTCATGGGGTCAAAAAAATATAAGTTTTCATATTACGTTTTTGGCATGATGGCATTTTGTGGAGTAATGGTTGGCCGTCTCATCTGTGGTTTCTTCTGTCCCATGGGATGGTTCCAAGATTTACTACACAAAATACCTAGCAAAAAACTCTCCACCAAAAAGTTAAAACCCCTAAGATATATAAAATATATAATATTATTTTCCCTAATAATAGCCTTATCGTTTGTAATGCGCGGCAGATATGAAGTAATTCCTCCCTATTTTTGCAAGTATATCTGCCCACAAGGAATAATCGAGGGAGCCATTCCCCTTGCCATTAAATCTCCTTCATTAAGGCTGGCCTTAGGCAGTCTCTTTAACCTAAAGCTTGGGATACTTGTTGCGACAATAATATTATCGATTTTATTTTATAGGCCATTTTGTAAGTGGATTTGCCCACTGGGTGCATTTTATTCATTTTTTAATAAATATTCATTTTATCAAATGGATGTGGATAAAAATAAATGCATCGACTGTGGCAAATGCGAGAAAGTCTGCAAAATGGATGTAGATATAAGAAAAAATAATGCACACTTAGAGTGCATTAGGTGTCATGAATGTACAAAATCTTGTCCGACAAAAGCCATATCTTCCTCTTTTATACAAAGGAGCGAAAATGAGAAAAGCAAATAATATTTATACAATCATTATGCTAGGCTTAACCCTAGCAGCTTGTCAAAACAATAGCCAGCAAGCAAGTGATGAAAAAATGAAAAATGAAACAAAAACTGAAATGTCTGAGCAAAACAAAGACGAAATGAAAAATGAAGATCAAAAGGCAGATGAAAAAGAAATGCCAGAAGCTGACAATAAAGAAGCAAAAGATGATAAAGATATGACCATGGAAGAAACAGATCCAACAAAAATGGCCGATAAAAAAATGCTTCCAAATTTCACAGCAAAAGACCAAGATGGCAATCCATTTACCAATGAAGATATTGCAAAAAATGATGCAACAGTAATTAACTTATGGTTTACAGGGTGTTCAGCTTGTATAGAAGAAATGGATGAAGTAAATGACTTGGCAGATGAACTTAAAAAAGAAGATGGCGTTGACTTTGTATCAATGTGTACAGATGTAAATTACGATGAGTCTACAAAAGAAGCCTATGAAAGAATCATAAAAGATAAAAAACCAACTTATAAGGCCCTTGCAGTAGACTATGAGGGAGATATGAAAGAATATTTAGAAGGCATATTTGTCTACCCAACAACAATCGTAGTTGATAAAAACGGAAATATTATAGGTGACCCAATCGAAGGAACCCTAGTTTCTGAAGACCAACAAGCTAAATTAAAAGAAAATATAAAAATGGCCATCGAGTCATCAAAAGCATCCAAATAGGGTGCTTTTTAATTTTACAAATAATAGTTGATAACAATAATCATTATTGGGTATAATAAAAATAAGTTGGCAAGTAGCTAAACGAAAAAATGAAAAATAACCCAATAGGAGGGATTTTATGTTAGAATTAATGGAATTACCTTATGAATATGACGCCCTAGAGCCAGTTATATCAAAGGAAACAATGACATTCCACCACGATAAACACCACAATACTTATGTTGATACAGCTAATGAACTTTTAGAAGGAACAGGATATGAAGAAAAAAAATGTCCAAAATGCCTACTAAAAGCAATCGATGATATTACAGATGATGCTGATAAAAAACAAAAACTTATCAACAACCTTGGCGGAGTTTTAAACCACAACCTATTCTGGAATACAATGAAACCAGGTGGATCAAGCGAGCCAGTTGGTGAATTAAAAGAAGCAATCGATAAAAAATTCGGTTCATTTGAAGAATTCAAAAAAGAATTTGAAGCAGCAGGAAAAGGACAATTCGGTTCAGGTTGGGCATGGTTAGTTCTAAATGATGGAGAATTAGAAATCATCTCTACAAAAAACCAAGACAATCCAATCCTAGAAGGTAAACAAGGCATCCTAGGCAATGACGTTTGGGAACACGCTTATTACCTAGACTACCAAAACGCTAGACCCAAATACCTAGAAGAATGGTGGAAAGTTGTAAACTGGGATGTAATCGAAGAAAGATACCAAAAAGGCGGTACTTGCAAATAATTAACAAGTATAAAAAAAACCGTTGGAAATTTCCAGCGGTTTTAATTTGCCTAAGATTGCTATAAATTTATCACATTATTACTTTATTTAATTAAGATTGAAAAATACTGAGAAAGTTTGCTAGACTATATTAACGTTTTAAAAATTATTGTGATTATATTTTCTTTTTATATCTTTGCATGTTATAATAAGCTTGTAATGATATACATACAATAAATTTATTCACAGGAGATTTTTATGGGACGTTTTAAAAACATTGGATTAGTGCCAAAACTAATCATAGCCATTGCTCTTGGTATATTGGCCGGTAGGTTTTTGCCAGTAGAGCTTGTTAGGGTAGCAGTTACTTTTTCAAAGATATTTGGATCATTTTTATCATTTATCATCCCACTTATGATTTTAGCCTTTGTTACAAAGGGGATTTCTGATTTGGGAGAGGGTGCTGGAAAATTGCTAGCAATTACGGTCTTAATTGCTTATATTTCAACCCTAGTTGCAGGAAGCTTATCATATCTTATGGCAAGCAATATTTTTCCAAAATTTATTAGCCCTGCCCAAGTTGATTCGATAATTGCTTCTCAAAAAGATGGGCTAGAACCATATTTTAAAGTGCCAATTACACCTTTTTTTGATGTAACAAGTGCCTTGATTTTTGCTTTTATGATGGGGATTTCTATTTCTTGGCTTAGAAAAAATAATAGCGGAGAAGTATTATACAAGGCCGTTTCAGAATTTAATGCAATTATTACCAAGGTCCTAGAAGTAGCTATTATTCCAGTATTACCATTTTTTATTTTTGGAAACTTTGCAGAAATGAGCCATACCGGTTCAGTATTTACAGTCCTAAGCATATTCTGGAAAATATTTATCTGCATAGTAATCCTACATTTATTATATGTAACTATAATGTTTATAATTGCAGGATCATACACAGGCAAAAATCCTTTTGCAATGATAAAAAATGAAATCAAAGGATATATGACAGCGGTTGGAACCCAATCATCAGCAGCTACTATTCCGGTAAACCTAGAATGTGCAAAAAATAATGGGGTCAGCTCAGAAATTGCAGAATTTGTTGTGCCATTGGGGGCGACAGTTCACCTACCAGGGAGTATGATAACATTAACAGGATGTATTTTTACAATCCTTTATATGTATAATTTGCCACATTCTTATGGATTGATGCTTTCACTAATTGTAACTTTGGGTATTGCAATGGTAGCAGCACCTGGTGCACCAGGCGGGGCTGTAATGAGTGCCTTACCATTTTTACCAATAGTAGGTATCTCTCCAGAATCAACCATGGCAACTTTACTAATTTCCCTTTACTTGACCCAAGATTCCTTTGGTACAGCTGCTAATATTTCTGGTGATGTAGCTATTGCAACTGCAGTAGATAAATTTTATAATAAAGTAATCTTAGGCAAGAAAAATTGGAAACCAATACCAGTTATTAATGACCCAAAATAATAGGGTTAGCCTTTGAAAAAGAGAAAAGCTAGCATATTATTTTGTGCTAGCTTATATTTTTTAGTAGATAAGGAGTAAATATGGCAGTAAATGCTTCAATTTTTGACATTATAGGACCAGTTATGGTCGGTCCAAGCTCATCGCACACAGCAGGTGCGGCAAAAATTGCAAATGTAGCAAGAAGAATGGTAGATCCAGGCTTTAATGAAGTAGATTTTTACTTACATGGATCATTTGCCAAAACCTATAAGGGGCATGGTACAAATAGGGCCCTAGTAGGTGGTGTTCTAGGCTATGGCCCAGAAGATGATAGGATAATAAATGCCTTTGAATATGCAAAAGAGGCGGGACTTTCCTATAAATTTATAGAAACAGACCTTGGAGAAGTCCATCCAAACACTGTAAGAATGGTTTTTAAATACCCAGATGGCAGAAATCCTGTAGACATCCAAGGATCATCCATAGGTGGTGGGGCCATAGTTATAAATAAAATTTATGGCAATCCAATCGAATATTATGCAAAAAGACCTACATTATTTATGGCCTACGGTGAGCAAAAAGGGATAATTGCCTTTGTTTCAAATATTTTATATAGCAATGGTTACAATATCCACGAAATGAAAACCATAAAAGATGGTGATAATGTAATGCTAGTTTGCGAACTAGATGAGCCACTTACAGAACAAGCCCTTGAGACAATAAAAAATGGTAAAGACTTTACCTTTATTAAATATATAGATTAGGATTAAAATATGATCACTAAATTTGAATTATTAAAAGAAAGATGCGAAAAAGAAAATGCAAGTCTTTGGGAACTTTCAATCAAAGATGAGATAGAAAATACAGGAAGAAGTGAAGAAGAAATCTTTGACAGACTCCAAAGAACCCTAGATGTCATGAAAAACTCTTCACATGCAGCCCTAGAAGTGCCAGTAGTTTCAGTAACAGGCATGACTGGTGGAAATGCAAAAGTGATGAATGATTATTTCCTAGGTGGAGATACAGTTTTGGGAGATACAGCAGCAAAAGCTATGGCAATGGCACTTTCAACAAGTGAAGTAAATGCAGCCATGGGCCAAATAGTCGCAGCCCCAACAGCAGGATCATCAGGAATTCTGCCAGCAACATTAATGATAATGTATCACAAATATGGCTATGATGATAGAAAATTAAAAGAAGCCATGCTAGTAGCAACTCAAATGGGCCAAGTTATTTTTGACAATGCAACATTTGCTGGAGCTGAAGGTGGATGTCAAGCAGAAACTGGATCAGCATCAGCCATGGCTGCAGCAGCCGTTTGCTATTTAAGAGGCTATGACATAAAGACCCAAGAAAACGCAGCAATTTGTGCCTTGCTAAATGTAATGGGCCTAATATGTGACCCAATAGGCGGCATGGTAGAATTCCCATGTAATATTAGAAATGCAAATGGAGTTATGAACGCACTTGCAAGTGCTGATATGGCAATGGCTGGCGTAAAAGTATTTGTAACATTTGATGAAGCAGTAGATGCAATGAAGAGAGTAGGAGATAGCCTACCATCAGGACTTCGTGAAACTGGTGAAGGCGGAATAGCAGTTTGTCCTTCAGCTATTAGACTTCGTGAAAAATACATTGATGGAACAAATTAAAGAAAAAAATTAAATATAAAATGCTTTTTATTTTCCCTAATACCTTGGTGTTAGGGAATTTTTATTTAGTAATAGAAAAAATCTAACTTTACTGAAAAGCTTCGTTCCGGGTAGCGTTTATGGTGGGAATAGCTGGATAATATCTATTTGAAATAAAAGATAGACACCCTTAGTGAATTATTTTTTAAAAAGTAAATAATATCATTTTGCAAATACTTATCAAAAAAGAGCGAAGCTTTGCCTCACTCTTTTTGGGATAATTATAATTTTATTAAAATCTTGCATTTTGCGGCGAGCTTCATACATATCCTGGTGAAGTTCTTCATCACCCATGTAAAGCTTGACATTTATCATTCTTTGCTTTTGGTTTTCATATAAAAATCATACCCAGCGATTATTAATGACAATTTAAAATTAAGTCGTAAAGTATTATCATCAAAGGAGACTTTTATGGATCAAAATGTAAACTTAACCAAGGGAGATATTACCAAATCTCTTATAAAATTATCTTTACCCCTGGCACTTACTGCCTTTATACAAATTACCTATGCTTTTGTTGATATGTTTTTTATTGGTCGCTTGGGATCAAATGCTTTGGCAGGAGTGGGTCTGGCTGGATTTTTAATTTGGATTGCAAATGCCATCACTATGGTACCAAAAATTGGTATGGGAGTTTTAGCTTCCCAGGCCTTTGGTAGGCAAAACCACAAAGAGACAATTAGGGTCTTAAATAATGGTTATATTTTAACTCTTATTTTGGCTATTATCTACACAATAACAATGCTTATTTTTGGCAATGCCTATGCTTCATTTTTTAATTTATCAGAAATTGCCAGTACTTATGCTCGTGAATATATTTTTATATTGGGACTTGGGATTACATTTTTCCTTATAAACCCTGTCTTGTCCCAAAGTTTCCAATCCTTGGGCAATTCCTTGACGCCCTTTAAAATTAATGCTATTGGCCTTGTTGCAAATATTATTTTGGACCCTATTTTAATTTTTGGATGGGGACCATTTCCTCGTATGGAAGTCCGCGGAGCAGCCCTTGCTACAGTTTTAGCCCAAGTTATTGTAACAATTATCTTTGTAATTGTAATTTTTCGCAAAAACAAATTACTAAAAAATTCCCTAATAAAACTTGATTATAGAAGTGATTGGATGGGGCAAATTTTTAAGCTTGGTTTGCCAGCAGCCCTTATGAATGCCTATATGGCAATTGTAAGTGTGATTTTAAATAAGTTTATGGCTGGCTTTGGAGAAGCGGCGGTTGCGGCTTATTCTATAGGCAGTCAATTAGAATCTATAACTTGGAATACTACAGAGGGTTTACAAGTTGGAATTGCAGCCATGGTTGGTCAAAATTATGGGGCAGAACTATTTGAAAGGGTAAAAAAAATTATTAGAAAATCTTTTGAAATTGTATTTCTAATTGGGGCAATTTCAATGGTTGTCTTATATATTTTTAGGTATCCACTAATTAGAATATTTGTGCCAAATGATCCAGAAACTATAGAGCTTGGAGCCTTGTATCTAGCAATATTATCGGTATCTCAAATTTTTATGGCGGTTGAAATTGGCCTAAATGGTGCCTTTAATGGCATGGGAGACACCAAAACTCCGGCCCTCATTGCAATAATTCTAAATACTTTAAGAATACCATTTTCAAAAGTATTTATGCCCATGTTTGGGGTGGCAGG
Source organism: Anaerococcus martiniensis (assembly GCF_043187485.1). GTDB lineage: Bacteria > Bacillota > Clostridia > Tissierellales > Peptoniphilaceae > Anaerococcus > Anaerococcus martiniensis. Next base: position 786,796 of record NZ_CP171106.1, on the reverse strand, counting down.
AGTATGGACTGCTATGACCTTTACTTCAATTTTAAAGGGATCCTTTAATCTTGGACTAATCTTAAAAAAAATAAAAAGAGAGCTTTAATAGAAAAAAACTTAATAAATCACTTTAACCTAGCAAAATTTTAAGTTTTACTGGGTTTTTTATTGGGCAGATTTATTAAAAATACTTTACTCATATTTTAACTAAATTTTACAAAATAGGGGAAATTGTAAAAATATCATTAAGAGTATTTACAAATCATGAAAAAGATTGCAAATAAATGTTAAAAATTAAAGGGATTTTAATTCCTATGATTTTACATCTATATAATATCAATCTAATAAATATCCTTTATATTTATTAGCGAATGCTGGTTTTTCGGCAAGCTTATTTTCGTGCCTAAAATTCAAATCTTATTAGCATTTCAAATTTTTTCTAAATTAGTACTTACAAGGAGCATGCATGAGCAATATTAAACTTGCGCATATCTACAAAGATTATATAGAAGGCCAACACGTGGTAAGAGACTTTAATCTTGAAATACAAGATGGAGAATTTATCGTACTTGTAGGCCCAAGTGGTTGCGGAAAATCCACAACACTTAGAATGATAGCAGGCCTTGAAGATATCACTTCAGGACAGCTTTATTTTGAAGATAAATTGATGAATGATGTGCATCCAAAAGACCGCGACATAGCCATGGTTTTCCAAAACTATGCCCTATATCCGCATATGACAGTTGCAGAAAATATGGGATTTGGTCTAAAAATGCAAAATAAAAATCAAGATGAGATTGACAAGACAGTTAAAAAAACTGCAGAGATCATTGGTCTTACTGACTATCTAGATAGACTTCCAAAAGAATTATCTGGTGGTCAACGCCAAAGGGTTGCCCTTGGCCGTGCCATTTCTAGAAATCCAAAAGTTTTCTTAATGGATGAGCCGCTTTCAAACCTTGATGCAAAACTAAGAGTCCAAACCAGATCAGAAATTTCTAACATCTCTAAGGAATTTGGCAACACAACTATCTATGTAACCCACGACCAAGTGGAAGCTATGACAATGGCTGATAGAATTGTGTTGATGCGTGATGGAGTCATCCAACAAGTTTCTACACCAAAGGATATTTATTTGTATCCAAATAATATTTTCGTTGCAGGCTTTATGGGATCTCCTGCTATGAACTTTATCCCAGCTACCCTTACTGAAGAAGGGCTAAAGACTAGCCAGGGAATTATAAAACTAAATGACACAATTCTTACTCAACTAGCCTTTAAAGGATATATGGATAGGGAAATAATTTTTGGTATCCGTCCAGAAAATATTGTCCTAGCCGGTGATTTATCAGAAGCAAATGAGCGCTATGTACCATTTACTACCAAGGTGCGTTTAGCAGAAATGCTTGGTTCTGAGACACTAATTCACTTTACTATTGATGAAAAAAATATTATTGCAAAAGTAAACACCCTAGATGAGTTTGCTAGAAATCAAGACTTAACCCTTGCCTTTGACCTAGAATTTGCAAATTTCTTTGATAAAGACTCTACAGATAGAATTGTCCTTGATAATGAGAAAAATTATCAAAATATTGTTAAGGAAGGAGGAAGTGCTAGTGGAAAATCAGACAAACAACTTGACAAATCAAATCAGTCAGACAGAACACATAGCCAAACACACAGTTTCCAAGCCTCCAAATAATGATGATAACGACAATGACCCATACTTTAAGCCGGTGAAAAAAACTTTGTGGCAAAGAATGGCAAGATATAAAACTTTTTATCTAATGCTATTGCCTGCCTTGCTTTTTTTCATAATATTTTCTTATTGGCCAATGACAGGGAATATCCTAGCCTTTAGAAAATTTTCATTTAACTCTGGCATGTATGGCAAGGGCTGGGTAGGCCTGCAATATTTTAAGGATTTTTTCTCTGATAGGCAAACACCTATTTATATCAGAAACACCCTTATTATTTCAGCAATAAAATTGTTTATCTACCTGCCTTTCCCAATAATTTTGGCTTTAATTTTTAATGAAATTGTAAATACCAAACACAGATCTTTTTTCCAATCAGTAAGCTACCTACCATACTTTATCTCTTGGGTAGTCGTAATTGGAATGTTAAACAAACTTTTTGCCCCAAATACAGGTTTAATTAATAACCTTTTAAGAAATATAGGGGCCAGTGATGGTTCCAGATTTTTTATGATGGAAAATGGTTTTTTCTATCCTGCAGTATTTGGATCTTATTTGTGGAAAAATGTTGGTTGGGACTCAATCATCTATTATGCAGCAATAATGGGGATTTCACCATCGCTTTATGAAGCTGCAGCTATAGATGGAGCAAATAGATTAAAGCAAACCCGTCATGTAACCCTGCCTGGGATTTCAAAAACAATTATGATTTTATTTATCATTTCCCTAGGTGGGATATTATCAGCAGGATTTGACCAAGTTTACTTGATGCAAAATCCAGGAAACTACCAGGTTTCAGAAATAATTGATACCTATGTAGTAAAAACAGGGCTTGAAAAAGCTCGCTACGGTCCAGCAACAGCAGTTGGACTTGTTCAAGGACTTGTAGGACTTGGACTGACAGTTGCAGTTAACAAAGCAGCCGATAAATACGGCGAAAATTCTTTATGGTAAGAGGAGAGAATATGAATATCAAAAAAACTTTTAGCAAAGCGATGCTAATGGCAATGAGTTTAGTTGCCCTAACAGCTTGTGGAAACAATGATGCTAATACCACAACTGACAACAAGACAGAAACAACTCAAAGTGCAGAAAACAAAACAGAAGATGCTGACAAAAAAGATGCTAACACAGCAGAAGAAAACACAGACAAACCAGATACATGGATAGCAGATCGTGAAATCAGACTTTTAGTATTCGAATCAGCGGGAGATACTGGTGAAGGCACAATGAGCCCAGAAATCGCTCAATATATCAAAGACAAAACAGGTATCACACTAACAATCGAATCAGTATCAAATGAAGATTCTTACGAAGCTCTTGCAGCAGGACTTTCATCAGGTGACCTTCCAGATGCAGTTGCTTTTTACCTAGACAACTCAGGTAGACCAGAATTCCCATTACTATTAAAAGCAAGTAATGAAGGAATGTTCCATGATATTTCAGGTGCACTAAAAGAAAGCAATATTTACGGAAAATACTTTGAAGAAGGCTATCTTCCAACAGATACAAAAGATAATATCATGATGAGAGATGACCAAGATGGAGCAACATACCTAGTTCATATGTCAATTAATAGAAATCCTGCAGACCCAGGACGTAAATTATTTGGAAATATGTTTATCAGACGTGATATTGCTGAAGATCTTGGCGTAAAAACAGATGACATCAAAACAAGCGATGATTTAGAAGGACTACTTGACAAAATTGCTAAAGGTGGCTATGAAGACAATAATGGCAACCCTGTAACTCCACTTGGACCAACATCATGGGGTGGTTCTGAAAGACCAAGACCATATAGAGATTTAATGTGGCAAGGTGAAGGCGAACAAAAATTTGCCAAAGACGGAGATACAGTTAAACACGAATCTATGACAGATTACGGTGAAAAAAGAGTTGCAAAAGTACGTAAATGGTTAGAAGAAGGTCTAATGCACCCAGAATTCTACACAATGGAAGAAACTCGTGCCCAAGAAGGTATCCAAAACAAATCATTTGCAATCGTATCAGACTCACACAACTATAGACCAGAAATTGCAAATGGCGAATGGATGCCACTTGGAGATATTAAAAGAGTTGATGGATCTGATAATATGGTAAAACCATACAAGTCTGGATACACAGGTTGGGCAGTGCCAGCAACAACAGAAAATCCAGAAGAAGTTGTTAAATTTGCTGACTGGATGGCTAGTGAAGAAGGAAAACTACTATACTTCTACGGTCTAGAAGGCAAACACTACGATATGGTAGATGGCAAACCAGTTCCTAAAAAAGAATTAGTTGAACTTCAAGATGAAAACCCAGATGAAGCTATCAAAGAAGGTTTCAGAGGAGTTAGAGCATTCTGGGGCGAACACTTTGCATACACAGACATGGACAACCTAGGAGACTTTGGTGAAGAATCTTGGGGAGATAGCGTAAGAGGAGACGAAGCTAGTGGAGCTCAAAAACTTCTTGAAGAATATAACTACGACAAAAAATTCGAAGACAAAGAAGTAATCGATGGTCTATATCCAAAAGCTTACCTATACGAATTTGAAGGAGAAGATGGAAATCTTACTCAAGCTCTAGAAGATTGGGATGATGCAATCCTTAAAGCATATTATGCAAAAAGCGAAGAAGAAGCAAATGCAATCCTAGAACAATCTCGTCAAAGACTTAAAGATGCTGACATCGAAGGTTTCTGTAAGTTCTTAGAAGAAAAAGAAAAAGATGGAGATACAATATTCTATTAATATTTTAAAATAAAAAGCCTCTCCGAGAATATTTTATATTTTCTCGGAGAATCTTTTATTTAGGGAGGATTATGGACAGTTCAAAAAAAGCCATCCAAACAAGCAGATGGTCCCAAATTATTTTTTATATTATTTTGATACTTATGGCCCTTGCCATTATTTTGCCATTTTTACACATCCTAGCCCTTGCTTTTAACTCAGGAAAAGATGCGGCCAGAGGAGGCATAGCCTTTTTCCCTAGAGAATTTACTTTTGAAAACTTTAGAGAAGTTTTTAAGCAAGATAACCTTATAAATGGATTTTTCATTTCTATATTTAGAACTGTAGTTGGTACAGCACTTGGTGTATTTTTAATGTGTATGGCAGCTTGGGCCCTAACAATTCCTGACCTGCCAGGCAGGGGAAAGATTACATTCTTTATATTTTTTACCATGCTATTTGGTGGTGGAACTATCCCTTACTATTTGGTACTTAGCCAATTGGGTCTTACAAATACCATTTGGGTTTACATTATTCCAAGCCTTTATAGCGTTACAAATATTTTGCTACTTAGATCTGCCTTTTCTCAAGTACCAATGAGCCTTGTAGAAGCTGCAAGGATAGATGGAATGAAGGAATTTAGGATTTTTACAGATATGGTATTACCAATGAGTAAGCCAACCATTGCTACAGTTACACTTTTTACAGCTGTTGGCCATTGGAATGACTGGTTTGCAGGAAGTTTCTATGTTAGAAATCAAAAACTAAAACCACTTGCTACAATCCTTCAAGATATGCTCACCCGCCAACAAGGGCTTGCAGATATTTTGGCCAAAAATTCAGGAGCAGCCTACCAGCAGCTTGATAGGATTCAGGTAACTGGAGACTCCCTTCAAATGGCAACCATCATTGTAGTTATATTACCAATTGTAATTTTATATCCATTTATACAAAAATATTTTGTCCAAGGTATCACCATAGGATCAGTAAAGGAATAATATGGAATTTAAAAATAATACATTTAAAATCGTACAATTTACCGACACCCACTTTGGAAATCTACCCCACCATGAGGATGATATTAGGACTTTTAATCTTATCGATAAGATTCTTACTGATGAAAAGCCAGATTTGATTGTTCACACAGGCGACATCATGTGGTCTGATGGGGTAAAAAATTCTGATAAAGTTTTTCAAATTGTAATGGAATATTTTGACAAATATGACATTCCCCTTGCTATAACTTTTGGAAATCATGACAGTGAAGAGGGTATAACTCGAAGTGAACTTAGGGATATCTATGAAAAAACTATCAGCAAAAAGCCAGAAAAAAAAGATAGCTTTATTATAGATGATAAGGAAAATTATGTGATTACTTTATCAGACAATGGAGAAGATATTGCATATTTATACTTTATTGATTCAGGTGCTGACGATAAGCTTGGCTTTGGAACCTATGAGTGGGTTTTACCAGAACAAGTGGAATGGTTTAGGCACACAGCTGATAAAAATAAAAAAAATGATGGCATAAAACGCGGTATAATTTTCCAACACATTCCAATCCCAGAATACTGGCAAAGTAAGGAAAATATTCTATACGGTGTCCAAGAAGAAACTAATGAAGCTATTTCAGCTCCAAAAATCAATACTGGACTATTTGCAAATATGCTACTAAATGGAGAAATTTGGGGCATGCTTGTAGGTCATGACCACGAAAATAACTTTGATAGTGAGCTTTTTGGTATCCACTTGGCCTTTGCAAATTCTTCTGGCTACCAAGCCTATGGGGATGTAGCAAAAGGGGCTACAGTTATTGAAATTACAAAAGATCCTTTTGAAATAAAAACTAGAAACATACAGATTGATGCAGATAAATAGAAAACTTTTTACCAAAGAATATAAAAATTTATTTTGGCCGCTTTTACTAGAGCAAATTTTCCTAACCCTTATAGGCAACTTTAATGTATTTTTATTCTCCTTATTTAACGACCAAATGGTAGCAGCAATTGGGATTTCTGACCAATTGCTCAATATTTTTGCAATGATAACCAATATTGTAGTCCTTGGAGCAAGCATTTTAGTTATCCAAAATGCAGAAAAATCAAGGATGGCCTATGTAAAATCAATCCTTAAAGAATCTGTGATTTTAAATGTAATTATCGCCATTTTGATTGTAATAGCCGTATTTTTATTCAATAAAGACCTCTTGATGCTTATGCAAACACCCAGGGAACTTTTGAACGAAACTTCTATATATATAAGGATAGTCTCGGTTTCAATCATATTTTTGGCCATGACATCCCTCATGCTTGGGACCTTGCGTGCCTTTGGTTTTGTAAAAATAGCGGTAAAAGTTTCGGTGATTAATACAGTCTTAGTAATTTTAGGTAACTCATTAATAGTTATCTTTAATCTAGGGGGCATATCATATATTGCTCTTGCAACCCTTGTTTCAAGACTTTTGGGTATGCTTTTGACATTTTTTACCCTAAAAAGCAAAATCCCAGAATTATTTGATTTTAAGGAAGGATTTAGGAAAATTCCCCTAAAAAAAGAAATTTTGACCCTTGGCATCCCATCAGCCATGGAGCAAATTTCCTATAATTTTAGCCAGACAATAATAACTGCAATCATAGCATCCCTGGGAACTATTGCAGTAAGTTCCAAGATCTATACCCAAACTATAACTTCATTTATATTTTCAATTGGGGTTGCTGCTGGGGTTGCTGGAAATCTTGTGATTGGTAATTATTACAGAAACAAGGATTTTGAAAAAATAAAAAATTTTGGAGTAACAAATGCAAATAGGATTAGCTTTTTAGCTGCTGGAGTAAATTTAATCCTAGCACTTTTGGGCAGATTTTTGGTAGGTATCTTTACCAAAAATCCGCAAATAACTGAAATAGTAACACAACTATTATTTTTCCAAATATTATTAGATCCAATGCGAGTGTCAAATGAAATTTTGGTAAATTCATTAAACGTACTAAAAGATGTAAAATTCCCAGTAATAGTTGGTATTGTAACAACATATATTTTAGTAATTCCGCTTTCATATCTTTTTGTAAGCAAGTTTGGCATGGGACTTAGGGCGGTTTGGATAATATTTATCCTAGATGAAGCCCTAAGAAGATTATTATTTACCCTAAGATTTAAGTCGGGTAAGTGGATGAAGATTAACGAGGTAGACAATGGATAGGAAATTTAGAAATATAATAAGCAAGGCCTTTGAAAAGATATATTATTATCTGTCATATTCACTAATATATATTGTTTCTCTAGTAATGGGCCTAGGATTTTTAACCTTTGCCGGGGCAAATGTTATGCTCTTTGACCTTCATGAGAAAATTGACCGTGAAAGGTATAAGGAAAAAATAAAAATTTTTAAGTTTTTTAAGGAAAATATTATAAATTATTCACTAAAATACTTGAAAATTAGCCTATTGTATGTGAGTTTAATATTAATACTTGCAGTAGATTTATTTTACTTTTCAACATCCATAAATCCATTATTTACAGGATTATTTTACCTAAATATAATAATGGCCTTTGTACTTATAAATGCCATGGCCCTAAGTTTTTACCTAATGGCAAAATATCCAGAGATGAAATTTGCAGAAATATCAAAAAATGCAATCGCATTAGTGATAGTAAACATAATCGACATCCTAGTTCTAAACGCATTTTTAGCAGCAATAGCAATAATTCTAGTAAAAATCTCAAACCTACTAGTTATTGTCATCCTACCTGGCATAGCAATAGAGCTAGCAAATATATTTTACAAAAAAATCCTTGCTAAAAAATCTATTACTTATTTGCTTTTTAATTTGGAATAGCATCAAGATATTTCTTGGTGTTTTTTCTTTGTTATTTTATAAATAAAAACCTTTTTCTAATATCCTTGTAAGATTTTTCCTATATTATATAATTAAAATATGGAGGATAGACATATGAGTAATTTTAGGATTGAACATGATTCTCTTGGTGAGATTAATATAGATCAAAACGCTCTTTATGGAGCCAATAGTCAGAGGGCTTTTGAGAATTTTAATATAAGTGGCCTTGGTATGGATGGAAAATTTATTGATGCCATACTTGAGGTGAAAAAAGCCTGTGCTATTGAAAATGGAATAATTGGACTTTTATCAGAGGAAGAAACTGATGCAATTGTAAAAGCTTGTGAAAAACTGATTGCTGGTCAAAATCGAGATAATTTTATTGTTGACCCTATCCAAGGTGGGGCTGGTACTTCTTTTAATATGAATGCCAATGAAGTGATTGCAAATATTGCTGAGATTAGCCTTGGCGGCAAGGCTGGGGAATACAAAATCATCCACCCAAATGACCATGTAAATAAGGGTCAGTCTACCAATGATGTGATACCTACTAGCGGAAAAATTGCTTTGATTAGATATTTTAAGGAATTAATCGAAGAAGCTAACAAACTTATAGATTCTTTGAACAAAAAGGCAGAAGAATTTGCTGATGTTTACAAAATGGGCAGGACCCAACTCCAAGATGCTATACCAATGAGCCTTGGCCAAGAATTTACAGCCTACGCAAGGGTGTTATCTCGTGATGTCAAAAGGTTTGAAAAAGCCATAGATGACTTATCTTTTGTAAATCTTGGCGGCACTGCAATTGGTACTGGCCTTAATGCTGATAAAAGATATGTGGATGAGGTTGTTAATGTACTTGCTGATGTAAGTGGTCTTTCTTTAAAACAAAATGAAGATTTGATAGATGGAACACAAAACCTAGATAGCATCCTTTTTGCTTCATCTGTTTTAAAAACTTTTGCAGCTAGCCTTTCAAAAATTTCTAACGACCTTAGACTTATGAGCTCTGGTCCACAAACTGGGATTTTTGATATAAAGTTACCTGCCAAACAAGCTGGATCATCCATTATGCCAGGTAAGGTAAATCCTGTAATTCCAGAGGTGGTAAACCAAGTTGCATTTTTAGTAATTGGTAATGATCTGACAGTAACAATGGCGGTTGAAGCAGGACAGCTAGAGCTAAATGCCTTTGAGCCAGTGATTTTCCACAAACTTTTTGAATCCTTAAAAACTTTAAAAGGAGCAATCTATACATTAAGAATAAATTGTATCGATGATATTGTGGCAAACAGAGAAGAATTAAGCGAAGAAGTTGGAAAAAGTGTAGGACTTGTGACAGCCCTCGCCCCACATATTGGCTATGAAAAATCATCGAAAATTGCCAAAAAAGCACTAAAAACAGGGGAAAGCATCCGTGATATAGTCCTAGATGAAAATTTATTAACAGAAGCAGAAGTGGATAAAATACTCGACTTCAAAAAGATGATAGAACCTGGCATCCTTGATGAGGAAGATTTATTTTAAGAGGTGAAAATGAAAAAAAGAATTGAAAAAGACTCTTTAGGGGAGATTGAAGTCCCAGATAATGCCCTTTGGGGAGCCCAAACTCAAAGGTCTATGGAAAATTTCCCAAAAGAAACTGAAACCATGCCAAAATCCTTATTAATGGCCCTAGTAAATGTTAAAAAGGCAGCTGCAAAGGTAAATAATGATGAGGGCAAACTCTCTGATGATAAAAAAGATTTGATTAATTATGCATGCAATCAAATCTTGCTTGGTAATTACAATGACCAATTTCCACTAAGCATCTGGCAAACAGGATCTGGTACTCAAACAAATATGAATGCCAATGAAGTAATTGCAAATCTTGCAAACAAAAAAGCTGGGGAGAAAGTAATCCACCCAAATGATCATGTAAATATGAGCCAATCATCAAATGATGTTTTTCCAACAGCCATGCACGTGGCAAGTTTATTAAATCTTAAAGATAATTTATTTCCAGAAATTGAAGGGATTATTGAAAGTTTATACAAAAAAGAAAATGAATTTGATCTTATAAAAACTGGACGTACCCACTTGCAAGATGCAACCCCAATTAGACTTTCCCAAGAAATTTCTGCATGGAGAGTAATGGTTGAGCGTGATTATGAAATATTAAAAACCACTAGTCAATCTCTAAGAAAACTTGCAATTGGAGGGACTGCAGTTGGCACTGGCTTAAATGCATCTGAGACTTTTGGGGCAAATGTAGCTAAGGAATTATCAGCACTTTTGGATACAGAATTTATTTCAGATACCAACAAATTTTACCAATTATCCAGCAAATCAGCCTTAGTAGCCAGTCATGGAGCTATAAAAACTTTGTCAAGTGATTTGTATAAAATTGCAAATGATATTAGGTTTTTATCCTGTGGCCCTAGGTCTGGGATAAATGAGTTAAACATTCCAGCCAACGAACCAGGATCATCGATTATGCCAGGCAAGGTAAATCCAACCCAAGTTGAATCTTTAACAATGGTTGCTATCCAAATAATGGCCAATGACTTTGCAATAACAATGGCAAGTAGCGGGGGCCAATTACAATTAAATGCCTATATGCCACTAATCATCTACAATATGGACCAATCCATAAATTTATTAGCCAAATCATTAAAATGTTTTAGGGAAAATCTTATAGAAGGTCTAAGACCAAATAAAGAAAATATAGAAAAAAATCTAGAAAATTCACTAATGCTTGTAACAGCTTTATCGCCAAGAATTGGTTATGATAAGGCAAGTGAACTAGCAAAATATGCTTTTGATAAGGGACTTACTTTAAAAGAGGCCAATGGAGAATTAGGGTTTTTATCAGATGATGAATTTGGTCAATTAGTTAATCCATCAAAGATGGTGTAAAATTAGATAATTCTAGGTTGGCTAAATTTATACTGATTTCAAATAAAAAAGGATACCGAATTACCGGTATCCTTTATATTTTCTCTAACCTAATAAATTATCAGCATCTATTTCCCAAATACCATTTAGATATAGGGTCGCGTTTTCTTTTATATCTTCCCACTCGTTTTCGTTGTAAGGGAAGTCTTTTACTCCACAAGTGTTGATACCTACAGCATTTGCAGCTTTTATTGCATAAAGGGCATCATCGTATAGGATTACTTCATTTGCATCTACTCCAAATTGATCGATGGCATATTGCCAATATTCTTTGTCAGATTTTTTGGAATCTGCAAGGTCTGGAGTTGTTAAAAAGCTAAAGTATTGGTCAATATTTAGTCTTTCAAAGGCAAGTTTTAAATAAATTGAGTCAGTTGATGAAGCTATTGCCATCTCATATCCTTTTTCATGAAGTTCTTGTAATTTTTTAAGAGCACCATCTTTTGGCATCAAAGAATTTTTATAACCGTCATTGATGATTTCATCAAAATATTCACGGACATCTTCCTTGCTCATATCTTCTGCAAGTTCATCTGCTATAAATTCGCACATGCCATCTAATGGTAGGGCCTCGATTTTACCCTTTTCTTCTTTAGAAAGAGTGTCTAATCTAAAACCATATTTTTCAAATATTTCGTTGATTGGGTCTACCCAAATGTGCATAGAATCAAGGATTGTACCGTCGCAATCAAATAATAATTTCATTTTTTCTCCTTTATTTTACAAATATTGGGGAAGTAGTTACTAGTCTTATATTTTCTGTATCCTTCATATCCCCAAGGACTTCAAATCTTAGATACCCCTTTTTGGGATTTATAATAAAATCAATATCCTCCCCGTAGCAAATGTCTTTTTCGAAAATTATTTCATTGTTATTATAAATTGCAAATTTTTTGGGATTTAAATTTATATAGGAAGTATTTTTAAATTCACCTTCTGTGACAGTAACTTTCCCAGCAAATTCACCCTCACTCATCTGATTACCTAACTCGATATTTTCAAAATCATAGGTAAAAATTGGACCATAACTTAGGTAAGTATTTGCATTTCTAATAGCAGCTAGGATATTTTTTTCATTAATTTCGCCACTTATGCCGAGCATATTAATAGGTACACTATCATCATCTTTAGATTTGACATGCCAGTCACGGCCGCCTAGGGCAGCTAATTTGTAGCCATCATTTAAAAGTTTTTTCCAAAACTTATAGGCTAATTGAGTTGACTTGCTATTTTCAGAGTTTTCTCCATTTATAAGTTCCAAATAGGAGAATTTAGAATAATCATCTATATTAAATTCAAAGTGACAGCCAGTACAAATAGGGTTTCCCATGTCAAAGGGGTGGTTTATGGAAAATACTGCATCAGGATGTTCGCTACGGATTTGATCGATACAATCTTCAATATTTGTTAGTGTAGCCTTAGTATAATTTCCTGAATCATGAGAGCCCAAAATTAGCAAGTGGCCAAAAAAAGTTGTCCATTCAATGCCATGAAAAACTGGCAAAATGTCTTTATTAAAATTTTTTTCAAATATTTCATCCACGCCAGCGTCAGTGTTGTGGTCAGTTAAAAACATGGCCTTGTAACCAAAATCTTTGGCATTTCTAACCACTTCTTCTGGGGTTAAGTGACCATCAGAATGGTGGCTGTGTGAGTGGAGCAAAACTGGAATATATTTTAAATTACTCATTTATAGCCTCCAATGAAATTTTGGCATCTACATCACTATTGCAAGAGTGCATGGATAGGACAAATTCGTAGGAACCTGAATTTATTTCAAATTTTTTATAACCCCTGGAAGAAAATTCTGGGCTGATTACAATTCCTTGGTCGTTTGCCTTATTGTGGTAGGCGCCAACAAATTTTCCTTCATAAAATAAGCTTGTAGTTAGGAAATTTTCAATGTTTGCACCAAGAGTTCCTGTGCGGTCTTCATCACTATAAATCTCATCAGTTAAATATTTTTCAACAGCTTCTTCTAAAACTTCTATATTTTCTCCCTTAGGAACATGGGTTGGAGAATAGGATAATTTTATGACTAATCTGTCATAACTTTCATCAAGTTTAAAGGGAAATCGCCTGTGGGTCAGATTATCCTTTTTATTTAATTTTAAATTTTCTTCTATAATTTGCATTTTTATTCCTTTTCTATTTATAAATACCAGAATTTATTATAAAAAAATTCTATTAGGACCATGTTATTTATTTGTAAAATCTAAATTAATAAAAATTTGTGATATACTAAAAAAGAGAAACAAAAAAGGAGTTTATTTTGAATATTTTAATAGATTTATACCTTACTTTTGCCAAAATTGGACTCTTTACCTTTGGTGGAGGATACGCCATGCTTCCGCTTTTGGAAAGGGAAGTTGTAGATAATAAAAATTGGGCCACACGTGAAGAAATTCTGGATTATTATGCAATTGGCCAATCCACACCTGGGATTATTGCTGTAAATACAGCAACATTTTGTGGTTTTTCCCAAGCTGGCAATATTGGCGGTATCATAGCTTCCCTTGGTTTTATAACACCTTCTATAATAGTTATTTTAGTAATTGCAAACTTTTTAAGGGCCTTTAGCCATATTGCATGGATTCAGCACGCTTTTGCTGGCATACGTGTGGGTGTTTCTGCCCTGGTTTTCTATTCAGTTTTAAAAATGATTAATAAAAATGCCAAGACTCCTCTAAAATTTGCCATTTTTTTACTAACCTTCATTGCCATAGGATTTTTGCAAATATCACCGGTAATTATTGTCATTGCAGTAGGAGTATTTGGTATCTTGCTAGGAAGGATGGGCAAAGATGCTTAGATTAATATGGGAATTTTTTAAAACTGGAATTTTTGCCATAGGCGGCGGCATGGCCACCATTCCATTTTTACAAGAAATGGCCAAAAATTTTGGTTGGTTTAGTGAGGAAGAACTATTAGATATGATTGCAGTTTCAGAGTCAACTCCTGGGGCAATCGGCATAAATATTTCTAGCTTTGCAGGATTTAAATCCTATGGAATCCCCGGGGCAATTTTTGCAAGCCTTGCATTAATAACTGGTCCTGTAATTATTACCTTAATAATTGCAAGGATGATGGCAAAATTTAAGTCATCAAAAATAGTTCACGATATGTTTGAAACTATTCGTCCCGCAACGGCAGGACTTATTTTGGGAGCCATGTCATCTGTAATTGCCATGACCCTATTAAATATTCCTCTATTTAGACAAACAGGAAATCCAGGAGATTTGGTAAAATTATTGCCAATGACTTTATTTATTGTTTATCTATTTGTCCTTATAAAATTCAAAAAAATTCATCCGATTGCAATAATTGGAATCAGTGCCCTACTTGGAATTATTTTTGGTTTGTAGGGTATAAAATAGTATAGTCTATGGGCGTAGAGAAAAGAATAGATTTATTTTAGGAGAATAAATGAAAAATAAAATATTAGTTTTAGCCATGCTTGCAGTTTTGGCTGGCTGTGGCAATCAAAATACAGATACAAATGTTGAAAACAAAGAAGTTTCAAAAGAAGTTTCAACTGAAGATAGCGTTTCAACTGAAGAAAGCAAAGAACCCTTAAAAAGAAAAGAAATTATAAATCCAGAACCAGAATTAAAAAGAGAAACCATTGAGCAAGATTTAGAAAATCACAAAAATATTAAAGAAGAAGTCCTCCGTGACCAATTAGAAGAGGGAGTTTCCGTATTTAAACAACTTGAAGGTGTAAAAATCGATAGCATTAGCGAAGATAGTCCTCAAATTTTTACTAGATTAAACTTCCTAAAAGAGGGAAAATTTACTGGAGAATACTTTGCAACAAAAAATGGTGATGGATTTGATGCTGGGCTTGCAGAAGCGGCAAAAAAAGCTGGAACTGATGAAATCCATGAAAGTACTTTTGATGGGCAATTTGAATACGTGGAGCAGGTTGATGAAGGGGCATATAAGCTTAAATTAAAAAGTCTATATGTAACTTCAGAATCGGGAGTGGATGAAAATATGCCACAAAAAGCAATTGTAGATTTTGTTAAGCAATTAAATGTGGGCGATGAGTATATTCTTTACTTAGATGGTGCCCCAATTCCACTTGAAAAAAGAAAGGGAACAGCCCTTGAAAATCAAATAAATCCTCTCCATGGTCCTGAAAAAGATGAGGCAACTCCAGATCATGCCTACGGCCCAATTCTATACAGTCCAAGTGAGGATATAGTTTGGAAATCATGGATATATTAATCATTAGGGATAAGGCGGATTAATTCCGTCTTTTATTTTGTAAAAAATTTATATTTAGGAGATTAGCTAATAATGAAGAAAATACCTACAATTTTTGACACAGATCCTGGCATAGACGATGCCTTTGCCCTGAGTTTTTTAAACAAAAGTGAAATCTTTGATATAAAGATCTTATCCTCAGTTGCGGGCAATGTAAAAATTGAACACACAACAAGAAATTTACAAGGCTTAGCCTATGCCATGGACTGGCAAGTTCCGATATTTAAGGGGCTTGATAAACCAATTTTGGGTAAGCAAATTTCAGCAGAAGGATTTCACGGAGAAAATGGCCTTTTAGGATATAAATTTAAGGATGATGAGCTTGCAAAACTAGAAAACCAACCAGCAATTAAGGCTATGGCAGAAGTTTTAGAAAAAAATGAAAAGACTTTAATCATTGCAGTAGGCCCTCTTACAAACATTGCAAGTCTAATCCTAGCTCGTCCAGACTTAAAAGAAAAAATAAAGGAAATTACAATCATGGGTGGTGCAATTGGCATGGGCAATGTGACAGCCAGTGCAGAGTTTAATATCTTTGCTGACCCAGAAGCCGCTGCCATTGTTTTTGCTAGTGGCATAAAAATAAATATGGTCGGCCTAAATGTAACAACAAAGACTTCTTATGATATAGATATGCATAAGGAATTTAAAAAATCAGATAAAAAAATAAATGAAATCTTATCATCTGTTATGGATATAAGGATAAAACAAGCAGGAGCAGAGGAAAACTACACAACCTTTATGCACGATACCCTAGCTGTCATGTATCATACAAATCCAGAAATTTTTAAAAGCCAGATGGTCCACATGGATGTAGAAACGAGGGGAGAATTTACTCGTGGTATGACAGTTGCAGATTTAAGAGCTCATTCAAATCTTTATAAAAATGTGAATTTTGTTTCTGATATAGATATAGATAGTTTTAAGAAAATTTTTATGGATGTTCTTTTATAAGAAAGATGCAAGTTCTGGGGTACTTTATATTATAATATATCAATTTATGTAAGAAAAAACCTAAGCCATGTGGCTTAGGTTTTATTTTTATCTTCTAACTCTTTTTCTAATCTCTCCTATTATTAATGGTAGGAATGATAATGGGATTATTATCAACCATTCCCAAGAAATAAATTGAAGTTCGAAAAGTCTTCTTAATGGTGGCACATACATAACTAAAAGTAGTAGGGCAAATGATAGTAGATTTGCCTTTAATAAGTTTTTATTGCTAAACCACCCAAGTTCTTTTAATGTAAATTTTTCACTTCTTACAGAGAATGCTCTTAAAAGCTCACTTGTAATAAGGGTTGCAAATACCATTGTGTGTGCACCTTCAATATTATTTGGGAAGATGTAGTTTAGGCCAATGATATAGGCTGCAAGTACTGATATTGTAATTGCAATTGATTGTAAGATTACATTTTTACCTGTCTCTCCAGAAAGGATTGACTCGCTTGGATCACGTGGTGGGCGTTCCATGATGTCAGCTTCTGCTGGTTCTACACCAAGGGCAAGTGCTGGGAAAGCATCTGTTACTAGGTTTAACCAAAGCAGTTGGATAGGTGTAAGTGGGCTTGGAAGTCCAAATAGAATTGATAAAAATACTATTAAAACTTCTGCGATATTACATGAAAGTAGGAATCCTACGAACTTTTTGATATTTGAGAAGATTACTCTTCCTTCTTCTACTGCATTTACAATTGTTGCAAAGTTATCGTCAACTAAAATCATATCTGCAGTGTCTTTTGCAACGTCAGTTCCTGTAATACCCATTGAAATACCAATGTCTGCATTTTTAATTGCAGGCGCATCGTTTACTCCATCACCAGTCATGGCAACAATATTGCCATTTGCTTGAAGGGCATTAACTAATTGCACCTTATTTTGTGGAGAAACTCTGGCAAATATTCTTTTTGTTTTTACAATTTCTCTAATTTCTTCTTCTGATTTGTTATTTAAATCGCTTCCTTGCATAGCTTGGTCTTCATGCTCTGCAATACCAAGTTCTTTTGCAATTGCAAGGGCAGTTTCAAAATAATCACCAGTTATCATTATTACATCGATTCCAGATGCGTGACACTCAGCAACTGCAGCTTTGGCTTCAGGTCTTGGTGGGTCAATCATACCTGTAAGACCAACAAATACCATTTCGCGTTCGATATTTTCTGTTGTTAATTCTTCGCCTTCTAAAGTTTCATAAGGTTTAAAAGCATATGCCATTACACGAAGGGCTTGTTTGGCAAGTTTTGTATTTTCTTCTAAAACTTGTTTTTTCATATCTTCTGTAAAATCTTCTAATTTGCCATCAACCATGATTTTGCTTGAATTATTTATCATAATATCTGGCGCACCCTTGGTCATTGCATAATAAGTTCCATCCATTTCGTGGAAGGTTGTCATCATTTTTCTATCAGAATCAAATGGGATTTCATCAATTCTTGGATGAGCTTCATTTAAATCTTCTTGGACAATGCCCCATTTTTCAGCAAGGGTTAGCATAGCACCTTCTGTTGGGTCACCTGTTATTTCATAAAGTCCATTTCTCTCAATTAAGTTTGCATCATTTGATAATGAAGCCACAGTCATTAAAAGTTTAATTTGGTCATGATCTGCGATAGTTTCACCTTCAAGTGTTATATCACCTTCTGGAGTATAACCAGATCCATCTACGTCAAATTCTTTAAAGTCTGTAAATACTTTGGTAATGGTCATCTCATTTTGAGTAAGTGTACCAGTTTTATCTGAACAAATTGCTGTTGTAGAACCTAGAGTTTCTACAGAAACTAAGTTTTTTACAATAGCCTTACGTTCAACCATGCGATTCATACCGATTGATAAAACAATTGTAACTACAGCTGTAAGTCCTTCTGGTATAGCTGCAACTGCAAGAGATACAGCAACCATAAAGTTTTCTAGCCATGTCATATTGCTTCTAAAGTATCCAACTACAAATACAAGGATACAAACTATAATTACAAGAATAGCAAGTTTTTTAGATAATTCCTTTAATTGTCTTTGAAGTGGTGTTTCCTTATCCTCAACAGAGTCCAAACTTGTAGCTATGTGGCCAATTTCTGTGTCATGACCTGTTGCAGTTATTACACCTTCACCGTGACCATAAGTTACTATAGATGATGAAAATGCTGAGTTGCTACGATCTCCTATACCAACCTCTGTATCATAAACAGCTTGGGCATCCTTTTCTACTGCTACTGACTCACCAGTTAATGATGATTCGTCAATTTGTAAGTTTCGTGAATCAAGAAGTCTAATGTCAGCTGGGATGATGTCACCAGTTTCAAGGATAACAATATCTCCAGGAACAAGATCTTCTGCCTTTACTTTTCCGCGTTTTCCATCACGGATAACAGTTGCTTCAGGACTGCTCATTTTTTGAAGAGCTGCTACACTATCCTCAGCCTGTCCTTCTTGGTAGATACTCATAATAGCATTGATAATTACAATTGCAATAATAATTATTGCTTCGATTTTATCGCCTGTGAAAGCTGAAATAATGGATGCAACTATAAGTAAAATTACCATTGGATCAAGGATTTGCTCTTTGATTTTTTCTAGCATTGATTTTTTATTTGAAGATTCAATCTTGTTTGGGCCATATTTTTCCAAACGAGCTTGGGCTTCGCTAGAAGAAAGACCAGTCTTTGGATTCGACTTAATTTTTTCTAATAATTCCTCTCTAGAACCTTGGTAGTCCATAATTCCTCCTAAAATATTTTAGCAAAAATGGTAATAAAAAAGACTTTTGGCCAAAACTGCCAAAAGTCTTGCCACCGTGTGAGGGTTTATTTAACCGGAAATAAATTCGTTCTGACGATTAAATAATTGGGCTACTCCCTTTTGCTACTCTCATTATAAGCTATATTAAGGAAAAATACAACAACAAAATTAATAATATATTTGTTATTAAGGATTATAAAAAAATTTCCTAAAAAGATTGTTAAAATTTATTAAAAAACATTAGCTAAACTACTTTAAACGATGATTTTTTGCAAAGTTTATTTCTGTATTTTTAAGCAAAGCAAACGTATGCATAAACTTGACTTTTTTGATAAGAAAACATACTATTATTATAGGTAAAGAGACGTCTTTATCAAATAAACGCAATCATGAATGTGTTTTTAATTTACTATAACACAGTAAAAGGAGTATAGAATGTTAAAATTTAACCTAAGAATGGGTATTGGTGCTCCTGCTTCACCTATCGTAAAAGACGGTGATGAGGTTAAAAGAGGCCAAAAAATTGCTGATTTTGACCCTGAACAATTATCAGTACCAATCTATTCATCTGTAAATGGTAAAGTCAAAGAAGTAACTGATGAAGCCATCTACATAGAAAAAACAGATGATAATAAAGAATATCTAAAAATAGATAAAAAAGATAATCTTGCAGATGTAGCAAGAGAAGCTGGTATTATCGGTCTAGGTGGTGCGGGTTTCCCTACTTATGTAAAACTTAATACAGATTTAAAGGGTGAGGGATATCTTTTAATCAACGCATCAGAATGTGAGCCAATACTTGAGCATAACATTGCACAAATTAAAGAAAATCCACAAAAATTCATAGATTCTGTAAAACTTGTTAAAGAAAATATTAATGCAAAAATGGCATTTATTGCTATGAAAATAATTCACACTGAAGAAATCAAAGCATTAACAAAACTTCTTAAAGAAAACAATATTACAGACATCAGAGTTTTCCCACTTAAAAATATGTATCCAGTTGGTGAAGAACGTGCTATCATCAGAGACGTTTTAAACCAATTACTAGAAGTAACTGACCTACCAAATGTTGCAAATGCAGTTGTAATGAACTCTGAGACAGCTATTGCAATTTACGATGCATATACAGATGGCAAACCACTTATCGACAAAATGATGACTGTTGCTGGAAACCTAAATAACTTAGGCAAAAACGAATATGCAGTAAGAACATATCCAATCGGTACAATTCTTTCTGACATCATCGAAGAATTCGGTGGAGTTCGTGAAAACTCTGGAGAAATCATCATCGGTGGACCATACACAGGTCATACAATGCTTGAAGAAGAAATTTTATCAAAAACAGCTGGTGGAATTATAGTAGCAGACCCATGTGAACAAGTTACAAACCTTGGAATTATCCGTTGTGCTTGTGGACCAAACAAAGATAGATTACTTCACATTGCAGAAATGATGGGTGTCAAAGAAGAAGACTTAGTTGGCTATGAAACATGTAAAAACGCTAAAGAAGTAAAACCAGGCGTATTTAAATGTCAAAACCCAGGTATTTGCCCAGGCCAAGCAGAAAAAGTATTAAATCTTTACAAAAATGGCGCAACTGATATTTTAATCGGTCACTGCACAGATTGTTCAAACACAGTAGCAGCAAACGTTGCAAATATCCCAGTAGAAATGCACCATGCTACAGACCATGCTAAAGACTCAATGGGTCTTGAAAGAACAAGAGCAATGAAGTAAAGGAGCAAATATGGCATTAACACATGAACAAGCTCAAGCAAATCTTGATAAAAAAGCTGTATTAGCTTTAAGATCAGTAGAAGGCACAGCAGTAAATGAAGCGCTTCTAGAAGATCCAGCAATGTTTGACCAATTAGTAGACTTAGGACTTATTGAAATTCCTGAAAATACACTAACAATTGGCGAAGTTTTAGGTGCAGAACTAAAAGGACTTGTAGAAGGTCTAACAGCTATCACACCAGATTTAGTAGATACATCAAAAGTTGTAAGTGCAGTAGAAGAAACTAGCCAAGAAGTTTCAAACGAAGAAGCACTAGCAGCAACAAGTAGCGAAGATGTTGATATAAGTTTTGACTTTAGTGAAACAGAAAATAACGGATTTGTAATTTATATTGAAGAAGGAAAAGATATCAGATTAGAATTTGAATTCTAGTTTACTAATTTCAATAAATATATAATTTAGTTAAAATATTGTTAATATACTCAAAAAATAGTATAATAACAGTAATATAAGTAAGTACTACATTAGTAGTTATTTATAAATATCTTTATTAAGGAGGACATATGTCACTATCAAAAGAAATGGCTGAAAAGCATAAAAATGACCCTGCCGTTCTTTGCTGTAGAGCAGAAGCAGGAACAGTGCTATCAGAACATAACTTAGAAGACCCAGCATTATTTGATGAAATGGTTGATATGGGAATTCTTGAACTTCCAGAAGACACATTAACAATCGGTCAAGTAATGGGAGCTACACTTAACACAACTGCAGATTCACTAACAGCTTTAACACCAGCAAATGCTGATGACTACAAAGAATCTCTAGAAGAGGAAGAAGAAGCTAGTGAAGAAGTAAGCCCAGCAGAAACACAAACTGCATCTGCAAATCAAGCAAACGCTGCTTTAAATACACAAGCAGGAAATGCTGTAGCACCAAAATTAGGTAATGGTGTAGTTAAAATCCACATTGGAGAAGGTAAAAACATTAACCTTGAAATTCCATTATCAGCAGCAGCAAATGGAGCAAGCGCAGTTTCTCAAGGTGATAGCAACCTATTAGTTGCAAATCCATCAGAAGTTGACGGAAGTGCAGCTGAATTAAGCGAAGCAGATGTAAAAAAAAATCTTCTTAAAAGAGAAATAGTTAAGATTAATGAAGTTAAACTGGGTGATGAAACTAAAGTTGAAAATGGTGTAATCACAATTGATGAAAGCTTAGTTAAAAAAGCAATCGATTCTGAAAAACTAGTAATGGATATCAAACTTGATATTATCACACCAGAACAATACGGTGAATACTCAAATACAATCATGGATGTTCAACCAATTGCAACAAAATTAGAAGGTGCAGAAATTGGTGAAGGAACAACAAGACTTGTTGAAGGTGCTGTAATTGTAGTAACAGGTACAGATGAAAACGGAGTACAAATCGGAGAATTCGGTTCATCAGAAGGTGAAATGGATAGAAACATCCTATTTAACAGACCAGGTTCACCAGATGATGGAGATATCCTAATCAAAACTGATGTTACAATCAAAGCTGGTACAAACATGGAAAGACCAGGACCAATGTCAGCACATAGAGCAACAGATGTAATTACTCAAGAAATCAGAAATGCATTAAAAGATCTTGATGAATCAGCTGTTGAAAGAGTAGATGAATTTGAGCACGTTCGTCACCCAGGTAAACACAAAATCCTAATCGTAAAAGAAATCATGGGTCAAGGTGCTATGCACGATAACTATATCTGGCCAACAGAACCAGTAGGTACTGAAGGAGCAAAAGCTAACGTAGACTTAGGAAACGTACCAGTAATTGTAAACCCACTTCAAGTACTAGATGGTGTTATCCACGCATTAACATGTATAGGACCAGCATCAAAAGAAACATCTAGACACTACTTTAGAGAACCACTTGTATTAAAAGCTCTAGCAGATCCTGACTATGACGTTTGTGGTGTAATGTTTGTAGGTAGCCCTCAAGCAAACACAGATAAATCATATGTATCAAGATTTTTAGGAAATGCAATTGATACAATGGACTTAGAAGGTGCAATTGTTACAACAGAAGGATTTGGTAACAACCACATCGACTTTGCAAGCCACATTGATCAAATTGGTAGACGTGGAGTACCAGTAGTAGGTATGACATATTCAGCTGTTCAAGGACAATTAGTAGTTGGTAATGAACACATGAATGCAATGGTTGATAACAACAAATCTCGTCAAGGTATCGAAAACGAAATCTTAGAAAACAACTGTCTTGCAGAAGAAGATGCTATCAGAGCATTAGAAATGCTAAGAGCTAAGATTGAAGGAGAAGAAATCGAAGAACCAAACAGAAAATGGACACCAGATGTAAAAGAAGCTAACGTAAAAGCTATCGAAGAACAAACTGGTCAAAAAATCGAATTAGTTCCAAACGAAACTTCTCTAAAAATGAGTAAAAAACGTAAAGAAATCTACGAAGCAGACGATTTCGATCCAACAGATGCATAATAACCAATATGACGATCCAATGGGTAATTTAAATTACCTACAAGGCACTATAATGGATGTCTCCGATGGAGGAGTTCATATATCATTTTTTGGTAGACTTGGGGAACTACACATACCAAAAAGAATGATAATTAGTGATAGACCTGCAAAAGTAGGCGATATTGTAGGAATAATGTTAACTTATCCAGAAGTAATTGAAGAATACGAAGAAAAGGAGAATATCTAATGGCTGTAAAAGGTTTAAAATCAGAAATCTTTGTACCTATTACTCCAGATCCAGTTTGGGCTGAAGTCAACAAAGATTTAAAAGATATGACAGTAGCACTTGTAACATGTGCTGGTGTACACTTAAAAAGTGACAAAAGATTTAACTTAGCTGGTGATACATCTTACAGAATAGTTCCTGGAGATGCAAAATCAGAAGATTTAATGGTATCACACGGTGGATACGATAACTCAGACGTTAACCGTGATATCAACTGTATGTTCCCTATTGATAGAATTAGAGAATTAGTAGATGAAGGATTTATCGGAGCTATCGCACCAGAAAACTTTGGTACAATGGGTGGCGGTGGAAACGTACAAGTCTTCACAGAAGAAGTAGGTCCAGAAATCGCTAAAAGACTTTTAGATGAAAAAGTTGATGCTGCTATACTAACTGCTGGCTGAGGTACTTGCCACCGCTCTGCCGTGATTTTGCAGAGAGCAATTGAAGAAGCTGGTATCCCAACAGTGCTAATCGCTGCACTACCTCCAGTAGCTAGACAAAACGGTGCACCAAGAGTATCTGCTCCAAGAGTTCCAATGGGAGCAAACGCTGGTGAACCACACAATGTAGAAATGCAAACAGCAATCGTAAAAGAAAGTTTAGAGCTTCTAGAAACTCTAGAAAGCCCAGGACACATTGTTCCACTTCCTTACGAATATGAGGCATCAATCTAGATTTATATATTAAATCTTAACTAGCATTTGAATATTAAGGGGAAGAGCAATCTTCCCTTTGATTTCACTTTATAAGAAAACCTTTATCTAAAAATTTTTGCCTAAGATTGACAAAAATTATTCTAAGAGTTAATCTATAGGTAGAGTAAATCGTTTACGTATATACAAAGCTTGTTGTACTGACTATGCTTTTCCTACTAAATTCAACAAGCCTTTGTATTTACATATTATTAGCAGATATTATTTATTTATAAGGAGATTATTATGAAATTTCAAAAAAATATCAACGCTGTAGACGGACATACTGCAGGTGAAGCAGTAAGAACTGTAGTAAGTGGTTTCCCAAAAGTTCCTGGAGCAACATTACCAGAAAAAAAACAATGGTTAGAAGATAACATGGACTGGGTAAGAACTGGTATCATGCTTGAACCTAGAGGACATAATGAAATGTTTGGTTCTATGCTAGTAGACCCAGTAGACCCTGAAGCTGATTATGGAATTATCTTCATGGATGGTGGTGGATACTTAAATATGTGCGGTCATGGTACAATCGGTGCTATGACAATAGCTGTGGAAACTGGAATTGTAGAAGCAGTAGAACCAGTTACTCACATTGTTCAAGAAGCTCCAGCTGGTATCATCCGTGGTGATGTTGAAGTTGTAGATGGAGTTGCTAAAAAAGTTTCATTCAAAAACGTACCATCTTTCCTATATAAGGCCGACCAAGAAGTAGAACTTCCAGAATACGGAAAAATCAAATTTGATATAGCCTTTGGTGGATCATTCTTTGCAATTGTAAAAGTAGAACAAATTGGTTTAGAAATTGTTCCAGAAAATGCAGCAAAACTTAGAGATTTAGGTATCGAACTTAGAGATATTATCAATGATGAAATTGAAATCCAACACCCTACTCTTGAACACATCAAAACTGTTGACCTAGTTGAATGGTGGTCAGAAACAGACAACCCAGATGCAACACTTAAAAACTGTGTAGTATTTGGCCAAGGTCAAGTAGACAGATCTCCTTGTGGTACAGGTACATCTGCTAAATTAGCAACTTTATTTGCAAAAGGTGAATTAAAAGTAGGTGAAAAATTCTTCTACGAATCAATTCTTGGAACAATTTTCGAAGGTGAAATTGTTGAAGAAACAAAAGTTGGCGAATTTGATGCAATTGTTCCACAAATTACAGGTACAGCTTACATCACAGGATTTAATAACTTTATTTTCGATGAAGAAGACCCACTAAACCACGGATTCATCCTTTCATAGTAGGGATGTAGATGATATTAACTGTATTAAAAAGTTTATTTTACATCGCCTTTGTAGGATTTGCTGGTGCATTAGGACTTGATGTAGCAAAACATAAAGAAGATATAAAAACTACTCCTGGTAAAGAAAAAGCAAAACTTTCAGCGATAGGATTTATAACTAACTTTGCTGATACCTTAGGTATAGGTTCTTTTGGGCCATAGTAGCTTTATTTAATGCTTTGAAAATAAATATTAGCGATAGAGTTATACCAGGTACACTAAATGTTTCTTGTACTCTACCAGCATTATTTGAGGCAATCTTGTTTACCTCTGCAGTAGAGATGGATGCTATAACACTTGCTCTTATGATAGCAGTAGTGTTAGGTTCATATATTGGTGCAGAGGCTATTCTAAAATGGATGAGAGAAAAATTCAAAGAGTAATGGGTATAGCTTTATTTATAGCAGCAACAGTGATGCTTATTACCCACCCATACTTTGGACTATTTGAAATGGAAAATGGTGCTATAGGATTTACAGATTGGAAACTAATAGTAGCTATCATTGGTAACTTTATCCTTGGTGCTCTAATGAGTGCGGGAGTTGGTCTATATGCTCCATGTATGGCCATGGTTTCTTTACTTGGTATGAATATAAAACTAGCATTCCCAATCATGATGGGATCTTGTGCCCTACTTATGCCAGCTGGATCTGTCAAATTTATCAAAGAAGGTGCTTATGATAGAACAGCAGCAGTACTTATCAACCTTTTTGGTTTACTAGGGGTAGTAATAGCTTATTGGGGGGGTAAAGAATGCGAATATCGACATACTAACTTTTGTTATTATAGCTGTAATTTACTACACTGCTTACACAATGTTTAAGAAAAGTAAAGCTCCTAAAGTATATGAAACAACCACAACAACTGATAAACTAGAAGATAACAAAGAAATGTACGAATCAAAATAAACTATGTATTTAGACAAGGATTTGGCCTTGTCTTTTTTTACTCAAAATAATTTTGATTTATCCTATAGTGTAAGTTTAGAGAAAAATTAACCAATTTTTGGTAAAGAATATGACTTTAAAAAAAGTTTTTAAAAATGATTGACAAAGTCATTTTAATTTGATAATGTTAACATATAATATCGTTTACATAACATTTACATCTTTAAATTTATCTTTATTTTTATTGGTGTATTTTTTATGCAAATATTTTCAAATCAGTACATTAGATGGCTGGCAAATTTTTATTTTTTAAAAGGAGTTACTATGAGATTTCATCAGGAAAATAGTGCTGATTACAGATTTGCTGCAATCAAAACAGTAAGACGTGTCGGCAATGGAATATCTAAAGTGCCAGTTACTGTCACCTTAAAAGGATAATTAAATTTTATTTTATTAGAAATTTTATAATAACATTTTCATTTTTTTACAAATTAATACAAAATTAAATAATTTTAAGGAGATACCAATGATAATTACATTATTAAAGGGATTATATTATGTATATTTTGCTGGATATGCAGCATTTATTGGACGTGACATCTATAAAAACAAAGAAGATTTAAAGAAAACTTCAAAATCAGATAAAATTAAGCAATCATTCATAGGATTTTTGGTAAATTTTGGTGATACTCTCGGTATAGGATCATTTGGAAATATCGTTGCCTTATTTGGAGCTTTAAAGGTAAAGGTAAATGATAAGCTTATACCAGGTACTTTAAATGCTTCTTGTTCCTTGCCGACACTTTTAGAGGCTCTCTTATTTACTTCAACTATAGAAATTGACCCGCTTACTCTAGCTTTGATGATAGTATCAGCTACTATTGGTTCTTATATAGGGGCTGGCATTATTGCAAAAATGGATGAGAAAAAAGTTCAATTTGTTATGGGAGTTGCTTTATTTTTAGCAGCTACAGCTATGCTAATTACCCACCCATACCTAGGCTTATTTGAAATGAACAATACAGCTATAGGTCTATCTGGTTGGAGATTAATAGTTGCAGTAATTGGTAACTTTATCCTAGGTGTTTTAATGTGTGCAGGGGTTGGTCTATACGCTCCATGTATGGCTATGGTTTCACTACTAGGTATGAATATCAAGTCAGCTTTTCCAATCATGATGGGTTCTTGCGCTATTTTAATGCCAACAGCTGGTATTAGATTTATAAAAGAAGAAGCTTATGACAGATCAGCATCCTTATACATCAACTTATTTGGTTTATTAGGAGTTGTTGTTGCATATCTTGGAGTAAAAAATGCCAATATTGACGCTCTTAAAATCCTAATCATCTTAGTAATTTACTACACAGCTATAACAATGATTAGAAAAAGTAAAAGCTCAAAAGAAGAAGATTCTTTTATAGCAGATCCAGAAATAACTGAAGAAGTATACAACGCAAACTAAATAAAATCAGCAGTAAAGGCGGGCCAAGACCCGTCTTTTTTTTGGATTAAATCATCTAAGCAAAAAATTGACAATATTATAATAAAAAGTTTAGTAAAAATAGAGCTAAACAGGAAATTTTCAGTAAGTACACTTAGCTAAAAAATTTTAAATAACTTTTCAATTTAGAAGAATAAGCCTAAGGCTAGTACACTATTTTTCTTTGTGAGAACGTTTTTTATTTGATACTAATTTTATTGGAGGAAAAATGGATTATGTAGGGATAGACATTGGGTCTACTGCTGCAAAAATAACTCTTATAAAAAATGAGGACATCAAACATTTTGTAATGCCAACCGGTTGGTCCAGCAAGGAAACCGCAGGATTAATTAAAGATAAATTAGAAAATGATTATGGGGTTTATCCAGAAAGTGAAGATTGCCGCACGATTGCCACAGGATACGGTCGTATTTCTGTATCCTATGCTGATTTTGAAATTACAGAAATCACCTGCCATGCCAGGGGTGGACGAGAACTCTCTGGTGCAACAACCACCACAATTATCGATGTAGGTGGCCAAGATACCAAGGTAATTAGCCTTGAGAATGGATTTGTGGCTGACTTTTTGATGAATGATAAGTGTTCGGCAGGGACTGGAAGATTTATTGAAATTATGGCAGATAAATTAAACCTAACCTTAGAAGAACTATTTGATATTGCTCAAAATGGAGATCCCATAGAAATAAGTGCCATGTGCACAGTTTTTGCTGAATCAGAGGTCATAAATTATATTGGCGAGGGCAGAAAAAAAGAAGATATAGCTGCAGGAGTTATTGATTCTGTTGCAAAAAAAGTAAGCCAGCTAGCAGGTCGTGCAAAAATTAAAAATGAAGTAATCCTTACAGGTGGCCTATCAAATATCCCATATTTTGCAAAAGTTTTAAGTGAAAAATTAAATACACCAGTACATACTACAGAAAATGGCAAATTTGCCGGGTCTTACGGCGCAGCCTTACTTGCAAAGGAGAAGAAAAAAAGATGACAGATATAGTAAAAGAATTACCAGAAGTTTTTGAAGAATTTGCAGAACAAAGAAAAAACGCGTTTTTAGATGTAAAAAAATTAAAAGATAAGGGAATTCCTTTAGTTGGAGCCTACTGTACATATTTTCCAGAAGAAGTAGCTTGGGCAGCAGGAGCAAGTACAGTTGGACTTTGTTCAACCAGTGATGAGACAATCCCAGAAGCTGAAAAAGATTTGCCAGCCAATCTTTGCCCGCTTATTAAATCATCATATGGCTTTGCAAAAACAGACAAATGCCCATTTTTTTATTTTTCTGACATAGTTGTTGGAGAAACAACATGTGATGGCAAAAAGAAAATGTATGAGCTGATGAATGACATCAAGCCAATGTATATCATGCACCTGCCACAAACACAAAACGAAAAATCCCTCCGCTATTGGAAGGATGAAGTAATAGACTTTAGGGACTACTTGGAAGAAAAACTTGATACAAAAATAAGTGATGATGACCTTATAAAATGGTCAAAGGTGGGTAATGATATAAGAGATGCTCAAAAAAATTTGGCAGATACAATGGAACTAGACCCAGCACCAATGACTGGCCTTGACTTTTTCCATGTAACCTATGGATCACAATTTAAAATGGATAAGACAATTTTGGCTGATGAGATAAATGCCATTGCCGAAAAAATTCGTGCAGAATATGATCCAGAAAAATTAGAGAAAAAACCTAGAATTATTATCACAGGTTGCCCAATGGGTGGTGCTACAGAAAAAGTTATAAAAGCTATAGAGGATAATGGTGCTGTTGTAGTAAGTTTTGAAAACTGCTCTGGCGAGAAAAATTTTGATAACAATATAGATTTGGAAACTGATGACATCAACGAGGCAATTGCTCGTAGATATTTAGATATTGGTTGCTCAGTTATGACCCCAGATACAAATCGCTATGACTTGCTTGGCAGACTTATTGATAAATACAATGCGGATGGAGTTATCGAAATGGACTTGGTTGCCTGCCACCCATATATAGTTGAGCGTGAAAAAATAAAAAGATTTGTTACAGAAGAAAAAGGCATACCATATATGTTTGTAGAAACTGACTTCTCAAAAGCGGACATAGGCCAGTTAAATACAAGAATGGCTGCCTTCATAGAAATGTTATAAAAAGGAAAATAATGAGTAAAATAGAAGTTTGCGGCGGCTGCAATGCCAAAATTGCTGCAGGAAACTTAGATTCTTTATTAAAAGACATCAATCCATATAGACGTGATGATGTTCTTGTAGGATTTGATGGCAAAGATGACGCTGCTGTTATAGATATTGATGGAAAAACTGCAATAATCCAAACCTTGGACTTTTTCCCAGCTATGGTAGAAGATCCATACCTATTTGGGCAAATTGCAGCGGCAAATTCCCTAAGCGATATTTATGCTATGGGGGGAGAAGTAGTAAGTGCTTTAAACATTGCCATGTTCCCATTGGAAGAAGATTTTGATATTTTAAGACAAATCCTCCGTGGGGGCAATGATAAGGTGAGTGAGGCGGAAGCTTCCCTAGTAGGTGGCCACTCCATCCACGATAACCTAACTAAATATGGTTTGTCAGTAACTGGAAAAGTTGCTATTGATAAAATTTGGCAAAATAATACTCCTCAAGATAAGGATGTAATTTTATTAACTAAAAAACTTGGAACAGGGCTAATTACAGGTTCCTACAACCAAGGCATGGTAAGTGATGAGGAGTTTAAGGCCTGCACTGACCAGATGAAATTACTAAATAAATATGCAAGAGATATTTTTGTAAACTACGACATCCACGCAGCAACTGATGTTACAGGCTTTGGTCTTTTAGGCCACTTATCAGAAATGGCAGGAGATGATTTTTCTATCATAGTAGATAGCAAAAAAGTCCCAGTTCTAGAGCCAGCTCTTGACTTAGCCAATGAATTTTTATTCACCACAGGCGGTCAAAATAACAGAAATTATCTAAAAAATGTTGTTGAATTTTACAAGGATGATTTTGCTATGAGCGAGGTATTATTTGACCCACAAACCAGTGGTGGACTACTAGTAGCAGTTGATAGAGATACTGCTGATCAAATTATAGAAGAGTTTAAAAAGCAAAATATGGATATATATGAAATAGGGGAAGTAAAATTAAGAAGATCTTACCCTATCATTGTAAAATAAAAAGGAGATTAAAATGAGAGAAATAGATGTAATTGGCAAAGCTTGCCCAATCCCAGTAATTGAAACAAAAAAAGCCTTAAGAGAAAATCCAGATGAAACAGAATTTGAAATCCTAGTAGACAACGAAGTTTCTACAGAAAACCTAACAAAAATGGCAAATGAATTAAAAATTAATTCAAAAGTAGAAAAACTTGGAGAAAGAAAATACAAGGTTAGCCTAGAAAAAACAGAAGCATCAAGAGACCACAGAGAAATCGAAGACTACTCAGTAAATAGTGCTACAAGTAACAACTATGTTGTAATAGTAAACTCAGATAAAATTGGCGATGGAGATGAAGATTTCTCAAAACAATTACTAGAAGGATTTATCTACTCAGTAACTGAACAAGACCACTTACCAGTAGAAATTATCTTCTATAACAGGGGCGTTTTCCTTACAACAGAAAACGAAAAAACAATAGAAGACTTAAAAAATCTTGAAAACCGTGGAGTTAGAGTATATTCTTGCGGACTTTGCCTAGACCACTATGGCAAAAAAGATAAGCTCGCAGTTGGTGAAATTACCAATATGTACAAAATCGTAGAAGCAATGAGATCAAACAATGCCATCTACCCTTGCTAAGGAAATAGAGCATATCATATTTTCGTTTGATACCACATCAGCTGCCATGGCTGTTCTTGAAAAAACTGAGCATTTGGCTGGCGCAAGACTAATCCCACTTCCTACCGAAATTGGTGCTGGATGTGGGTTTTGCTTGCGTGTTGACAAAAGTGAATTGGAAAATGCCCTAAATATCCTAGAAAAATCAGACTATGATAAAATATACACCCTCTACCATGAGGGCAAAAAGAGAGTGATAGAAGAATATGTACTTTGATAACTCCGCCACAACCCTACATAAACCAGAGTCACTAAAGGAAAAATATATAGAGCTTTTAGAAAGTGAATCCTACGGCAATCCATCAAGGTCAGGCCACGCCCTTTCACAAAATTCTATGATGGGGATATATAAGACCAAAATGGACCTGGCAAAAATATTTCATATAGGAGATCCAAATGATATAGCCCTTACAGAAAATGCTAGTTTCGGTCTAAATATGATCATCAAATCATTAATAAAAGAAAATGACCATGTAATTACAACAACAACCGAGCATAACTCTGTCCTAAGGCCCCTCTACCAATCAGGAGCAGAACTTTCTTTTCTAGATTTTGATGAAAACTGTGAAGTAGATTTTGATAAGATTCCAGAACTTATCAAAGAAAATACAAGATTTGTAGTAATAAACCACGCATCAAATCTACTAGCAAATCTAAATGACTTGGACAAAATCCACGAAATTGCAGATAAATATAATTTAGTAATGATAATCGACATGGCTCAGACAGCAGGCTGTGTGGATGTAGATTTGTCAAAATATACAAATAGCATTTTTGTTTTTACCGGCCATAAATCCCTTTACGGGCCATCAGGAACTGGAGGGATAATAAAAGTGGGAGATTTTGATTTTTCAAATGTCTTTGCAGGTGGATCAGGGGTAAATTCTTTTGATAAGTGTCACCCAAAAAACTTTCCAGCTATTTTTGAAGTTGGGACAAGCAACTTCCTTTCCCAAATTGCCATGGATGCTAGCCTAAAATTTCTTTTAGAAACTGGCATAGAAAATATAAATGAAAAAATAAAAAAATTGACCAAAAGATTTTATGAGGGCATCGAAAATATAGAAGGCATTAAGATTTATTCTAAAAAACCAGAGGGAGATTTTACAGGAATTGTCTCCTTTAATCTATCTGATATGGATAGCTCAGAGCTTTCTCTAATATTAGATGAAGAATATAATATCCAAACTAGACCTGGAGCCCATTGCGCCCCACTAATTCATAAACACTTTGGCACAGAAAACCAAGGCATAGTGAGATTTTCCTTTTCATATTTCAACACAGAAGAAGAAATAGATGCTGCAATTAAAGCAGTAAAAGAAATAGCTGAAGACTATAATAACAAGTAAGCCTAGATAATCTAGGTTTTTTTTATTGATAATTTCCTATTGTAGAAATATTGTCAATAAAACTGAACGTGTTATAATAATATTAGATAAAAGGTTTTCTTACATATAAAATTATATGAGCAAAATAAATAGGAGGCAAAAATGGGATTTGGCCCTAGTACAAAAATGACAACCATGCATCATTATAGGTGCCCATTAGTAAATATAGTTTCATCTTATGATGGATTAGAATTTGTAGGAGTAATTGCCAAGGGAGTAGCTGATAAGCAAGTTGAT
Organism: Anaerococcus martiniensis; assembly: GCF_043187485.1. Lineage (GTDB taxonomy): Bacteria > Bacillota > Clostridia > Tissierellales > Peptoniphilaceae > Anaerococcus > Anaerococcus martiniensis. The sequence continues at coordinate 753,306 of NZ_CP171106.1, read as the reverse complement.
AAGGAAAGAACATCAGTAGAAACAGCCAAAATGGCCAAAGAATTAGGACTTGATGCAGCCATAGTAGCCCTAGATGGCTGGGGCAACCACCACATAGATTTTACAACTGTAATAGGTGAATTAGAAAAAAATGGTATAGCAACAGCAGGTCTTTCATTTATCGGCCAACAAGCAACATTTGTAGCTACAAACGAATATGTGGACTTAGTACTTGACTACAACAAAACAGAATCGGGCTTTGAAACTCAAGTTTTAGGAGAAAATTCTCTTTCAGAAATAGATGCTATGAAGGCCATGGTTGAACTTAGCAAAAAAATGGCCAAACGTGGCAAAAAATGGGACAAGAAAAAGGATCCGAATGAGAAAAAAGAAGGCAAACTTACAAAATCTTACATAAAAATAGATCAAGTAAAATTTGGCGAAGAAAATAAAATTGACGGCCACACTCTAATTATCGATGAAAACATTGCAAAAAATGCCCTAGATGGCCAAGAAAGAATAGTTGATATGAGTGTAGATATCATAAAACCAGGAGATTACGAAAAAGAAGCCAACACAAACCTAGATGTGATGCCAATTGCCGGTAAAAAATCAGGAAAACTTGGAGAAGGCCAAACAGTAGAGCTAAAAGGCGTAGTAGCAATGATAACAGGGGTAGAAGAAGCCTACGACCTTCAACCTGCAAATATGGGCTCTTGTGACGGTACATTAAAAGAAAAAATTAGCTTTGACAAACCAGGTACCCCATCTGTAGATGATTATATTTTCCATATAGATTTCACCTTCAAAGAAGGCGAAGGCAGGACAGCGGATGGTATTATTAAAGCCCATGAAATAGCCGACGAAATTATTGGAAAAATAAGAGAAGTATTAAAATCATACGAAGGCAAATACGATGAAACAAAAGACTTTTACAATATCAAAAGGCCAGGCAAATATAAAATAGGCATTGTAAAAGTAGTCTCAGGTGTAGGATGTATGTATGATACATTTGTAAAGCCAGATGAGCCAGCAGGCATTATTGGTGGGGAAAATATGAGGCTTAGAAAAAATAGCCCAGTATTTTTAACACCAAATGAAGCAAGAGATGGGGGTATACATTCACTTTACTAAAGTGAATCGAAATATTTATTATTAGATAACTTTGTAGTTTTAAAATAATATTATTATATATTATTATCCTTCGTCTAGGGGGATAGGGACGAGGGGTTGCGGAGACCCCTACGTCCCTTTCCCCCTGGACCCCCTAAACCCTTTTTACCCCCTCCGCCACTGCGTGGGGCAATGATTAGTAGAAGTTCGCTCCGCGAATTCTTTTTTCATAAATTAGAAGCATTTGCTTTAAGCAAATGCTTTTTTTGTATATAACTCACTTAAGGCCATGGATAATCATAATACACTATAATTGCAATTACAGTCTAGATATTAAGCGAAGCTTAATATTAAAAAGTTGCGTAAGCAACATACTGCAATTATAAAATAGACATCGCGTAGCGATTCTTTCCTTAAAATTACGCACCCCGCGCAGGGGTCGTTAGGGCGAGTTTGCATGGTGGTTGGAAACTAGCCCGTCCGGCTGATGGAGGACCCTCCATGGAATGGTCTTGCGAAGCAAGAGGATTTGGAGGGCGAATCGAAACGCCCTTAAAGCCAACCCCCAGAGAACGATGAGGTATTTAAGATACTAATACCAAGTCAATTACTTAATAAGAAAAAAAGATTTTGCAAACTTTTCTAAAAAGTTCCCCATTACTTTGTTACAAATTTAGTAAAATATTGTATAATAAGCATAGATGGAGGCAGTATGGAAAATTTGTACAAAAAATTACCTCAAATGAATGAGATTTTAAATAGATATGATGAAAATCCTGTGATTGTAAAGGACGTTGCAAATAAGGTTTTGGATGATTACCGTTCGAAGATTGCGGCAAAGGAAGATTTTGAAACAGCTGATATATATGCGGATATTGATAGCAAAATCAATTCTTTTAGCCCATATTCACTTTATAACGTGATAAATGCAACGGGAGTTATCCTACACACCAACCTAGGTCGTGCGGTTTTATCAGAAAAATCCCTTGAACGAATTGAAAAAATTGGTGCGTCTTATTCAAACTTGGAATATGATGTGGAAAAAGGAGTGCGTGGATCACGCTACACCCACCTTGTTGAAATTGTCAAAAAACTAACCGGAGCAGAAGATGCACTTATTGTAAATAACAATGCTTCAGCAGTTTTTTTAGTTTTAAATACCTTTTGTCAGGGGAAAAATGCCCTTATTTCTCGTGGAGAATTGGTTGAAATTGGTGGTTCTTTCCGTATTTCAGAAATTATGAAAAAATCTGGGGCCAATGTTGTGGAAGTTGGTGCGACAAATAGGACTCATCTTTATGATTATGAAAACGAAATCGATGATGAAAATCTATCAGCTATTGTAAAAGTCCACAAATCAAACTTCCAAATGGTGGGCTATAACGAATCTGTAGATACCAAAGATTTAAAAGAACTAATAGGCGACCGTGACATCCTCCTTTATGAAGACCTAGGAAGTGGATCGCTTATAGACCTTACTCCTTATGGCTATTCCTACGAAAAAACTGTGGGAGATTGCCTAAGCGATGGCATTGACCTTGTAAGTTTTTCTTGCGATAAATTAATCGGTGGATCCCAAGCAGGAATCATAGTCGGAAAAAAAGATTACATTGCAAAAATGAAGAAAAACCAACTTCTAAGGGCCTTTAGGGTGGACAAACTAACCCTAGCATCAGTTGAAGCAACTCTAATCGAGTACCTCAACTTTGATCAAATGAAAAAGGATAACCCAACCATTAGAATGATTACAGAGGATGCAGAAACTGTCAAAAAAAGATGCCAAAAACTCTTAAGAAAAATCCAAAAAATTGATGGCATAGACGCAGAAATGGTAGAAAGCGAAGGCAAAATCGGAGGTGGGTCATATCCACTAGATGTCAAAAAAACCTATTCGGTAAAGATTACTGACACAGACATCCACAAGTTAGAAAGTCATTTAAGACTATCAGAAGACCACATTATTTCAACAGTCCATGATGGAGCTCTTTACCTAAATGCTCTTACAATTTTTGATAGGCAAATCGATGACATTTATCAGACAGTAAAGGATTATTATGAAAAATAATTATATAATCGGAACAGCAGGCCACATTGATCACGGCAAAACTACCTTAATCAGGGCCTTGACCGGCAATGAAACTGACAATTTAAAAGAAGAAAAAGAACGCGGCATATCCATAAACTTAGGCTTTACTGCCCTTGAACTTTCCAATGGAGAAAAGGCAGGCATAATTGATGTGCCAGGCCACGAAAACTTTGTAAAAAACATGATGGCAGGCGTTGTAGGTATAGACATAATTTTGCTAGTAATTGCAGCAGATGATGGAGTAATGCCACAAACAATCGAACACGCCCAAATTCTCCACTATATGGGGGTGGACAATGCCATAATTGTTATAACAAAGAAAAATATGGTGACTCCTGAAATGGTTGATTTGGTAAAGGCTGACATAGAAATGTCCTTTGCAGATACCATTTTGGAAGATGCCCCAATCATAGCTGTTGACTCTGTTGCTGGAGAAAATATTGACCAGCTAAAAGTCCTAATTGAAGAAAAAATCCTTAATACTCAAAAGCAAGAAGACAGCAAATCAATGAGGATGAATATCGATAGATCATTTACCCTACAAGGTATTGGTACAATTATTACCGGTACCCTAACTGAGGGCGAAATCCACAAAGACGGCGAATATATGCTCTACCCATCCGGCAAAAAAGTAAAGGTAAGATCAATCGAAAACCACGACATACCTATAGATATTGCCCATAAGGGCCAAAGAATCGCCCTAAATCTTGCAAATATTTCATCAAACGAAATCGAACGTGGCGACATCATTGCCCAAAATGATTCGCTGATTAGGGTGAAAAATGTTCAAACAAAGCTTTCCCTATCAAAATTTGATGACATAGAAATCGAGCATTGGACTAGGGTAAGATTTTTCCATGGAACAAAAGAAGTATTGGCCAGGGCTGTACCTCTTGATAAAAAGGAAATCAAATCAAATGAGAGTGCTCTTTGCGAATTCCGTCTGGAAGAAGAAATATATGTAAAAAGAGGGGATAAATTTGTAATCAGGTCCTATTCACCAGTCAAAACCATAGGTGGGGGAGAAATAATCGACACAAATGAGCAAAATCACACAGTAAATTCAAAAGATTATGTGGATTACCTAAAAAATAAAGAAGAATTTAGCGAAATCGATGAGATAAGTGATTTCCTAGATGAGTTCAAATCGCAAGATGAAATTTACACCCATATGGGTATTGAAAAATCAGCCCTTAATCAAGATTTAAAGCAAATGGCAGCCAATAATGATATTCAGATCATAGGAGAATCCTATATAGCAAGCCAAAATCTAGAAAAAATTGCAAGTGATATAAGCGAATTGGTCAAAGATTACCACAAAAATATTCCTTTGGATGAGGGAATTTCCAAAGAAGAGTTAAGGCAAAAACTTGACCTAAAGCTAGAGACCAAGGACTTTGAAGCAATGCTAAAAAACAAGATCCTAACCAAGCACATAATGCTACAAAGAGGTTTTGTAAAAGACAAAAATTTTGCTATAAGTCTTGCCAACGACCAAAAAAGAATAGATGAACTAATGGGTCAAATCAGGGCAAATGAGCCAAAACTATCCAAAGAAAGCGAAATTTTTGACAAGAAAGACAAGGATTTATTGGCCTTTTTATTAAAAAATGATTTGGTAAAAATCGATGAATTTGTAATAAGAAACGAATATTATACAAAATTAGTGGATATGGTAAAAGAATATTTCAAGGATAATGACAAGCTAGAAGCCAAGGAATTTAGAGACTTATCAGGACTTAGCCGTAATCAAGCCATAGTCATATTAGAATACCTAGATAGGAAAAATATTACAAAAAGAGTGGAAGATTATAGAATATTGGTTTAGTGGCGAGAGCGTGTAGGAATCGAACCTACCCAAGAAGTACACTTCTCACAACGGTTTTGAAGACCGCAGAGCACACCAGACACTCATCCGCTCCCATAGCAACTTATATTATACCATAAGTTGCTAAAAAAACAACAAAATATATCAGATTAAGTAAAACAATAAAATTATATAGACACACAAATTTAGACAAAAAGCTCACTAAATGACAAAATAATGAAGATTTGACAATAGTGGGCTATTTTTTTGCCTAAAATCGGGAAAAAAGACCTGTTTTTTCTATATATAAATAGGAGGTGATAATATGACAAAAATCTTAATCTACAAAGAAGAAAAAGACGATGATAAAACAGAAGAAAAAGATAGCAAAGACTCTGAATAATTAAGAAAGGAGAAAGGCTAAAAAGAAAATTTTGGTAAAAGTGTTTAAAAAATTGTTGGTATTTAAATTATGTAATCGCTTGTTCAACGCACCAACTGTCACCCTTAGCGTAGGAAAGAGATTTAGAAAAGAGTCTACCATAAGACAGTAAACAGATTTCTCCATGCGCTCCGTTCCACTCGCTTAGTCGAAATGGATAATTATAATCTTTAGATGATTAAAAGATAGCAGAAAAAAACGCGCTCGCCCTCACTGTCACCCTGAGCTCAGCCGAAGGGTCTCAAAGATTAGAGTTCAACTCAAACTCCGTAAACAAAATAATAAAAACCCAAGGAGATCCTTCGACTCCGCAAGCTCCGCTCAATCGCTATTTGACAAATCAAAGATTTGAAACATAGCGATATCTGACCTTCCATCCATTTTTTACAAAAATGGGGATAGGTCATTAAGGATGACAATCGGAGAACGGAAAAAGGAAAGATTTCTCCACTCCAAAAATTAAAATTTTCTCTGGTCGAAATGGCAGGCGTTGGTATAACTATTCCCTCAGCCCCCTGTCATCTCGAGCGCAGCCGAGAGATCCAGCCAAGCGTAAATTGAGTTTACCCTCTACCAGACTCTAGCACCCTGGTCCCCAGAACACGGATAAATTTAACAAAGCATAATTTAAACTTGCTTACCAATCAAAAAAACAATTTTACCATATTGTAGCAAAAATCATGGATTAAAAAAGGAATTTCTTACATCCTTTCTCAATATTTTTCCGTATTTTTAGAAAAAAACGCCACATAACTATGGACATTACAAAATTAATCGGCGATTTGGGCTTTCCTATTGTTGTTAGCCTTATATTAATCTACAAGCTCGACTACAAGTTAGACGAGATACTCAAAGAAATACGTGAACTCAAAAACCCAAAATAAAGGAGAATTATGGACTCAATTGAAAAAATGTTAGCATACGCAAAAAGCAAGCACAGAATGGTTGGCTACTCCATGGTCTATCCCAAAAGGCTGGGGCCAGCCTACCTGGATTGCTCATCATTTGTGTATTTTGCCCTGATAGCTGGGGGCTTTTTGCCCCAGACTACAGTCATTGGCAACACTGAAACACTCTACAAACTCAAAGGATCAGTTCTAGAGGAAATTTATTCTTACGAACAAGTAAAGCCGGGCGATATATTTATCCGCGGCATAGAAGGCAAATCAGCCGGGGCGGGTGGACACACAGGGATATTCTTAAAAAAAGGTGAGATTATCCATTGTAACGCCGTAAATGGAACGGTTAGTATCAATGGAGAAAGCAATTTTTTAAGGTATTTTCTAGATTGCAAAAGAAGTAATCGTGAAAGATACTTTAGACCCATAGTAAATAATGTGCAAAAGCCCCAACACAAGTCAGGCACTGCAAGAGTTAAAGCTGCAACTTATGTAAGAAGTGCACCCAGCACCCAAGCAAACATAGTTGCAATTTACCACAAAGGGCAAAGGATAAATTACGACAAAATAGTTATAGCAAACGGCTACCACTGGCTTTCCTATATTGGAAATACCAGCGGCAGACGCAGATATGTAGCCTACAAAAACACTAGGGGCAAGCAATGGATGGATTTATAAATCCATCCATTTTTTATACATAATACTTAAATCCCAACTTTCCTAATACGCAATATATTAGACCCTAGGCAAAGCCAAAAAGATATACTACAATAAAGTTATAATACATATATATTCTTTGGAGGAAGCCGTGAAATCAAAAAAGATTATAATAGCCGCCCTATCCCTAGGCCTAATATTTGCCCCAACAAAGCCACTAGTATTTGCTGCTGATGCGGAGCTGGCAGAAGTTGACTTTGCGAGCAAAAGACTAAATTTAATTCATAAACAAGAGATAGTTACAGGCAAAACTGAGAATGAGTATAAAAAAATTAAAGCAATAAGCGATGAAGCTTTAAAAATACTTAATAGTGAAAAAAATAAAAAAACTGAACTAGAAAAAAATATTGAAAGGCTAAAAAACGAGCTTGAGGCCAATCCTTCAAACGACAGAAAAATAGAGATTGTGACTGAGATTAATAATTTAAAAAGTCAATCAGATCTGCAAAATCAAAAAATAGATGAACTAGATCAAGATTATAAAGAAAAGGAAGAAAAACGAGCTCATTATGACAGTATTGCAAGTCCAGAAAGATACCTTCTTAGTGATTACAGATCAGCAAACAGGGACATCGACATTGAAATAGCAGATGCCAAATACCAAATTAGAGTTTTTAGAAACCAAGGATTATTGGAAGATCAAGAAAGGAATTCATTTATAAGCGAAATCAATGCCGTATCAAAAACAGAAAATCCTGAAGACTACATAAAAATATACGAATCAGCTAGAGCAAAGGCAGAACAAAAAAAAGCTGAGAAATTAGCAGAAAATCCAGAAATAGAACCTGATAACCAAACACCAAACCAAAACCAAACAACCGCACCAAATGAAGAAGAATTAAAAGCAGCCAAAGAATCAGCAATAGAAAACTTAAAGTCAAAAACAAATCTAACAGAGACCCAAGTAAAATTATTTGAAGAAGAAATTAGCAATGCTGAAAATCTAGAAGAATTAGCTGAAATAAATAAAAAAGTAGACGAAACTGAAGAAGAAGCTTCTAAAGCAAAAGAAGTATCTGAAGCAAAAGACAAAGCTAAACAAAGCTTAGAAAGTTCAGAACACATAGATTCTGAACAAAAAGCTTATTTTGAAAAACAAATAGAAGATGCTGAAACTGTAGAGCAGTTATTAGAAATTGAAAATAATATTAAACTAGCTGACGAAAATGCAAAAAAAGAAAAAATAGCACAAGAATTAGCAAATTCAAAACAAATCTTAGAAGAAAAATTAGAAAATACAAATCTTAGTCCAGAACAAAAAGATGCTTTCAAAGATAGAATCCTAAATGCAAAAAATCAAGCCGACCTAGAAGCTATCCAAATAGAAATTGACCAAACTGATGAAATAGCTAAAAAAGAAAAAGCAAATCAAGAATTAGAAGCAAATAAAAAATCATTAATAGAAAATTTAAATTCAAAAGAAAATTTAAGACCAGACCAAAAAGCGGAATTTGAAAAACAAATCGCAGAAGCTACAGAAAAAGAAATGCTAGCTAAAATCGAAGAAGAAATCAACCAAGCTGATGAAAATGCTAAAAAAGAAAAAGCAAGCCAAGAATTAGAAAATGCAAAAACAGACTTAGCAGAAAAATTAAATTCAAAAGAAAATTTAAGACCAGACCAAAAAGCGGAATTTGAAAAACAAATCGTAGAAGCTACTGACAAAGAAACATTAACCAAAATCGAAGAAGAAATCATCCTAGCAGTAGAAGTAGCTAAGAAAGAAAAAGAAGCACAGGAATTAGAAAATGCAAAATTAACCTTAGAAGAAAAACTAGAAAATACTAGTCTTAGTCCTGAACAAAAAGATGCTTTTAAAAATAGAATATTAAATTTAGAAAACCACGCAGACCTAGAAGCTATCAAAAAAGATATAGACCAAGCTGACGAAGAAGCAGCTAAAGCTAAAGAACTAGCTGAAGCAAAAGAAAAAGCAAAACAAAGTTTAGAAAATGCTAAAAATATAAATCTTGAACAAAAAGCTTATTTTGAAAAACAAATAGAAGATGCTGAAACTGTAGAGCAGTTATTAGAAATTGAAAATAATATTAAACTAGCTGACGAAAATGCAAAAAAAGAAAAAATAGCACAAGAATTAGCAAATTCAAAACAAATATTAGAAGAAAAACTAGAAAATACAATTCTGACACAAGACCAAAAAGAGGAATTCGAAAAACAAATCGTAGAAGCTAATGATAAAGAAGCTTTAGCCAAAATAGAAGAAAAAATCAATGTAGCCGTAGAAGTTGCTAATAAAGAAAAAACAGCAGAAAAATTAAAATCAGCCAAAGAATCAGCAATAGAAAACTTAAAGTCAAAAACAAATCTAATAGAAGACCAAGAAAAATTATTTGAAGAAGCAATTAGCAATGCGGAAAATCTAGAAGAATTAGCTGAAATAAATAAAAAAGTAAACGAAGCTGAAGAAAAAGCTAAACAAGAAAAGGTATCTCAAGAATTAGAAAATGCAAAGCAACTTTTAGAAGAAAAACTAGAAAATACTGGCCTTAGTCCAGAACAAAAAGATACTTTCAAAAATAGAATCTTAAAAGCTGAAAGACAAGCCGAGCTAGAAATTATCGAATCAGACATCAACCAAGCTGACGAAAAAGCTAAAAAAGAAAAAGCAAGCCAAGAATTAGAAAATGCAAAAACAGCCTTAGAAGAAAAATTACTTGCTACAAGCCTTAGCCAAGACCAAAAGGATAGTTTCCTAGAAAAAATCCATAACGTGACTGACCTAGAGGGACTAGAAGCTATTGATAAAGAAATCAAAATTGCATCAAATCAAGTGGATGAAAATATAGAAAATGAAACAGAAAAAAATCCTTCAAATGAAGAAACTCCATCCACACCAGACCCAGAAGAAGAAAAACCAAAAGATGAAGAAAAGGATCCATCTGAAGAAAATCCAAATGAGGGAGAGTCAGGCAATTTACCGGAAAATCAAGATGATAATACTACAGAAAATCCAGACCCTAGCAGTGAGGACCCAGTCGATGATGACAATGAATTAGAAAACAATCCACAAAACCCAGATCCGGACAATAGCAATACTGATAGTAGTGACACAAGCGAAAATGTTGAAAATACACCAACAGATGACAACTCAGCTAATGGCGGGGAAAATAATACAGCAGATGGGGAAAATCCAGAAAAAACCAGTCCAGAAGGTCAAAGACCAATATTTGGCAACACAACCCCAGTATATAGGCCATTAGAAAGCTCTTCCTACCTGCCATCAACAATTACAATCAATGAAACTTCAAGTGCAAAAAAAGACACAATCGAACTAAAAGATGATCTAAAATACCTTAAAAAGGGTACCTACAAGATAAGCGACCTAGGAACAAAACGTGACAAAATAGAAGAAGCAATTAAGAAAAACAAAGCAACAGTCAGAGCCATAGGCATCCTAGAAGACCTTGCCCCAAAAACTTTAGCCAAAAATAGGGCGAAAATCAACGCTTTACTAGAACAATCACAAAAACTATTGGCACAAGCAAACTATGCCCTAGCAGAATACAACTACCTTTTAAGTAAATAAATGAAGATTTATAAATTGCAAAAATGGGTAAATACTAATAAAATGATAATAACAAATATATAAGGAGAAATAAGACAATGAACAAAAAATTATTAACCGCAGCACTATCAGCAACATTAGTACTAGGATTTGGAGCTCAAAATGCATACGCAGCAAACCAAACAATCCCAGCAGACGGTGGAAATCAAACAGTAAACGTAACAACAGGTGGAGTAGCTGGTACAGATGATGCAGACAAAGAACTAACAATAACAGACAGCACACTAGACTCAGAAGTAACCCCAGCAGATGGTGGTACAAAAGTATTCCCAGCAAAAAATGAAAAAGAAAACAATGCTGAAGGCAACAAAGAAACAACTCCAGCAGACGGCGGCAACAAAGTATTCCCAGCCAAAGAAAACGAAAATAAAGGCAAAGACAACAAAGAAGTAACCCCAGCAGACGGTGGTAACAAAGTATTCCCAGCCAAAGAAAACGAAAATAAAGGCAAAGACAACAAAGAAGTAACCCCAGCAGACGGTGGTAACAAAGTATTCCCAGCCAAAGAAAATGAAAATAAAGGCGAAGGCAACAAAGAAACAACCCCAGCAGACGGTGGCAGCAAAGTATTCCCAGCTAAAGAAAACAATGCAAAATCAGACAAAAATAACAAACCAAACGATGAAAGCAAAGTTTTCCCTGCAAAAGATAAAAAAGACGAAAAAGATAAAGACGACAAAAAAGACAAAGAGGGCGGAGACAACCCTAAAACAGGAGTTGCAACAAGCGCAGTAGCAATGACAGCAGCACTAGCATCAGCAGGATTTGCAGTTTCTAAAAAAAGAAAATAGTTAATTTAAGAAGAAACAGAGAGGAGAAATCCTCTCTTTTTTTGTATTGAAGTCACTAAAAATATAAAACAGATTTCTCCACGCGCCCCGTTACACTCGCTTAGTCGAAATGGAAAGATATAATCCCATGGAATCCAACGTATCTCTAAACTCCGCAATCAAAAAATGTTCAAGCCCCACTGTCACCCTGAGCGTAGTCGAAGGGTCTCCTAGATTAAAATTCACCTAAAACGACGAAATCAAAACAATAAAAACCCCAGGAGATCCTTCGACTCCGTTACACTCCGCTCAATCGCTATTTGACAAATCAAAGATTTGAAACATAGCGATATCTGACCTTCCATCCATTTTTTACAAAAATGGGGATAGGTCATTAAGGATGACAAGGCGGAGAAGAGTAGAAAAAAAGATTTCTACACTCCAAAAAATCAAAGATTTTCTCCAGTCGAAATGACAAACAGGGGGATAATCATTCTCCCAGACCTTGTCATCTCGAGCGTAGTCGAGAGATCCAGCGAAGCGTAAATCCAAAAAAAGGTTGCATAAGCAACCAACACCATCCTATCAAACGGACATCGCGAAGCGATTCCTACCATAAAAAACGCATCCCGCGCAGGGACCGTTTAGGGGTGAAGTTTGCGGGGAGGTTTGAAACTAGCCCGTCCGGCTAATGGAGGACCCTCCATGGAATGGTCTTGCGAAGCAAGATACTTTTGAGGGGGTATCGGAACCCCCTTAAAGTGGCCCTCCAATAATCGGAGTATAAAAATAAATAAAAACATTACCCTTATGACAAAAACAAATCAAAAATAAAACACAGATTTCTCCACGCGCCACGTTCCACTCGCTTAGTCGAAGGGTCTCCTAGATTAAAATTCACCTAAAACGACGAAATCAAAATAATAAAAACCCTCAGGAGATCCTTCGACTCCGTTACACTCCGCTCAGGATGACAATCTGATGAATAAACATTCTCCCAGACCTTGTCATCTCGAGCGTAGTCGAGAGATCCAGCGAAGCGCAAATACAAAAAAATAGGCTGCCTAAGCAACCTACATTTTCCTTATTACCACCTGCCAAGGAAGTTATCATCAAAAAAACTCTAAAATCAATAACCCCCAAGCCAGCAAAGCAAAACATTATTCAAATTTTAATTAAAAAACCCATCTTTTTCATCATCTTTCACTAGCCATAGGACTCCAGCCACGGCCACTGCGCCAAGGGCGATTTTACCTAGAGTTAGGCCTTTTTTTGTATATTTTGCACGAGCCTTATAGTGGTTTTTGATACTATAAGCATCCCTTTGGTAAGGAGTGGCCAAATAATTACGATTTTGCCTATAATCATTGCCATAATACACTCCATTTAACTGATAATCAGCCGGTGTATCATTGACACTTTCCACATTAATAGGCAAATCAAAAGCTCTAGGCTGGTCAAAATCTACGTCATCTTCCACATAAATAGCCCTACTGATTGGCTCATAATCAAGATCTGCTTCCTTATAAACCACATCGCCCTTGTCAGCCTTAATCTCAATTCTAGTATCCTTAGGGACTTCACGATAGGACGCCACTTCATTAGGGGCAATATTTCCTTGATTACGAATTTCAATATTTTTTTCATTATTTTCGCCCACACTTACAGCAGTTTTTTCATCAATTTTGCCATCAGTAGCAGGCTCAAAAACCATATTGTCTTCTTTATTAATAGTCTTCACAGCAAGCCTATCATTATCTTTAGCCACACGAGCCTTTTCATTTTCAGCTAAAACAGCTTGCTCATCAGCGCCTAATCGGTCAATATCCACCCCTTCAGCATCCACACCACCAAAGCCAAAACCAGTATAAAGCTCCTGGCCACGCTCAAGCTTGCGCTCTTTAAGCTCATTAATAGACTTATCCTTAGCCTCAGGGATGTCATCATAAGGACTATCTAGGATATCATCACTATCCTTACTCTGCTCCACAGGAGCCGCCCCAGTCTTCTTATCCAAATCCGCCATATCTTCCTCCTTAAATATATTAGAAAATATTATTAAAATCCTTTTTATCTTTATATATATGTGATTTATACCCAAAAATTTAGGGGCAAATGTTTTTAAAATGTATTAGATAAAGATTTTGCCAGTGTCATAAAAAAAGCAACCAACCAAGCCAGTAAAGCACACCGATGTCGCCCCTAAGCGCAGTAAAAAATCTATATAAGTAAACATATAAAAAACCATAGACAAGACCTACATAACGAGGTACACTAAATGACATACAAGACATTAAAAGTCCGAAAAAAAGTAAACAACTATCCATAAACACCGACAACAAGTAAAAATAATCATTCTTTTAATCCCTGTCATCTCGAGCGCAGTCGAGAGATCCAGCGCAGCGCAAATACAAAAAAAGGTTGCGTAAGCAACCATCACTATCCCCTAAAACGGACATCGCGAAGCGATTCCAACCTTAAAAAACGCATCCCGCGCAGGGACCGTTTAGGGGTGAGGTTTGCGGGGTGGTTTGAAACTAGCCCGTCCGGCTAATGGAGGACCCTCCATGGAATGGTCTTGCGAAGCAAGATACTTTGGAGGGGGTAATAGCCCGTCCGGCTAAATGAGGACGAACCCCCTTAAAGTGGCCCTCCAAAGACCGAAGTATAAAAGTAAATATAATCATTACCTATATGACCCAAATAAAATTAAAAATCAAAACAGATTTCTCCATGCGCATCGCTCCACTCGCTTAGTCGAAATGGAAAATAAAATCCAGGATGAGAAGCGGAGAGCAGAAAAAAATGAAAAGATTTCTCCACTCCAAAAATCAAAGATTTTCTCCAGTCGAAATGACAAACAAGGGGATAATCATTCTCCTAGTACTTGTCATCTCGAGCGCAGCCGAGAGATCCAACGAAGCGCAAATACAAAAAAAGGTTGCATAAGCAAGCTTCTATATTCCCAAAAAAGAATTCGCTAGCGAACTTCAACTATTCATTGCCCCACGCAGTGGCAGACGGGGTGCAATGGGTCGGGGGTCTGGGGAAGGGCATAAGGGGCCTGTCCTCACTCAGCCGGACGGTCTAGTTGCCCCTAGCGCCCTGCTCCCCAGAGATCGAAGTATAAAAATAAATAAAAACATGACCCTTATGACAAAAACAAATCAAAAATAAAAAACACAGATTTCTCCAAGCGCCACGTTCCACTCGCTTAGTCGAAATGGAAAATTATATTATCAGGAGATCCTTCGACTCCGTTACACTCCGCTCAATCGCTATTTGACAAATCAAAGATTTGAAACATAGCGATACCTGACCTTCCATCCATTTTTTACAAAAATGGGGATAGGTCATTAAGGATGACAAGCGGAGAGCAGAAAAAATGAAATGATTTCTCCACTCCAAAAATCAAAGATTTTCTCCAGTCGAAATGACAAACAGGGGGATAATCATTCTCCTAGTACTTGTCATCTCGAGCGCAGCCGAGAGATCCAGCGAAGCGCAAATACAAAAAAAGGTTGCGTAAGCAACCATCACTATCCCCTAAAACGGACATCGCGAAGCGATTCCTGCCATAAAAAACGCATCCCGCGTAGGGACCGTTTAGGGGTGAAGTTTGCGGGGTGGTTTGAAGCTAGCCTGTCCGGCTAATGGAGGACCCTCCATGGAATGGTCTTGCGAAGCAAGATACTTTGGAGGGGGTATCGGAACCCCCTTAAAGTGGCCCTCCAAAGTCCGAAGCATAAAAGTAAATATAATCATTACCTATATGACCCAAATAAAATTAAAAATAAAAAACAGATTTCTCCATGCGCACCGCTTCGCTTGCTTAGTCGAAATGGACAATAAAAGCCAAGAACACGCTTGAATTTACAACATCGTCCATAATAACAATACGTAAACATACATACCGTAAACATACATAAAGAAAGGACCCACCATGCAAAACACCAACCCCCAAATCGCCATACTCCCAGAAGAAATCAAAAATTTCGGAATTGGCGCTAGGATCTACACCACAACCACCACACAGCTAATAGAACAAACACCCACCCTCTACCTCAACCAGCTCTACAAACACCGAGGCAAGAGCAAAAAGCAAATGGATGCCATCATCAAAAACATCCTCCAAATCAGCAAAAACACCCCCTACGTCATCGACGCCCACCACGTCTTCTTTGGATTCAAATACCGCACCTCCACCTATGACAAAGAAACCAGAGGCTTCGTCAACGTCGCCTACGTAGACCACATCAAAGACACCACCATAGTCCTCACCACAGGAGAAACCATCGCCACCCTAAACACCTTTGACACCCTCAACGCCAACAAAAACCACGCCAAAACCATGTTCTACCGAGAACAAGCCCTAGTCTCCTACGACTGGCTAAGCGCCTATGACACCCTAAAAGCCACCATTAGTCGCGAAACCATGCCAAAAGTTACAAAACTCTAACAATCAGACCTTGACTAAAAGCAAAATTCTGCTAAAATAAATATAACTATCAATATATGGGTGATAACCACAAACATGAGTGCAATAAATATCGATAGTTATAAACAAAATTGCCCACAAAAGTCCACAATACTATAGCATGACAAACAAACTTTAGAAAAATTGCTAAAAGGACCGGGCAAGGCAAAACACTAGCCCATATTACAAAGCCTAAAATTTACACAAGCCTTACAAATTTGAAGTAAATATGAATATTTTTATAAGTATATTTTTTAGAAATATTGATAAATTTGCCAAATGTGTTGCAAAAGTGTAGAAATTGGTGTAATATAGTTAGTGTAAAGTGAGTACTATTTAAATTACAAAAATAGTAAAAAGAAAATAAGGAGAATACTTATAATGAAAAGAAATAAATTAGCAGCAGGTGCATTAGCACTAGCTCTAGGACTTGGTGCAGTAGCTCCATCATTCGCTGATGACGCTGTATCAACAAAAACAGAAGTTGCAGCAACAACTTTATTCCAAGAAAAATACGCTGAAGAACTTGAAAAAGCTCAAAAACTTTATGAAGATGCAACAGCTAAAAAAGCTAGACTAACAAAAGCTGAAGCTGATTTAGCAAAAGCTGAAGAAAGAGTAAAAGCTGCTGCTAAAAAATATGCAGACATCAAATTATACGATGATGATAAAGTTCTTAGAAGTGAGTTAGCTAACGCTAGAAAATTATTAGCTCAACTTACAACAGTATCTGAAGGTGCTATTGAAAAAGCTGAAACAACAAAAACAACTTATAAACCATATCCAGTATATGAGTTAGTAGGTAACCACTCAGTTGGATACACTGTTAATGTTGTACCAAACCCTGTAAAAGAATCAATCACAGTTAAAGAACCAGCTCCATTCTCTACATTTGAAGGCGCTGAATTAAAAGATATTGAAGCTGTACCAGCATCAGAATCTCTTAAAGTAAACCCAAACTACGATGAAGCTTACTACAATGAAGCTATAGCTAAAAAATGGGTAGGAGATAAACAATTAGCTAAAAATGGATTTGGTAAATATCTTAAAGCTAGCGATGAAAATTATGGTACTAGTAAAGAAGCTGATGCTGCTAAAGAATATGTAGGATACAAACCAGCTCAAGCATCAGACAAGAGAAAAGAAGAAGTGAGAGTAGCATACGAAAGATATGTAAATGCTTGGACAGTTTACCAAACAACAATCGAAAAAAGAGCATCAGAAAAAGATGCAGCATACCAAGAATTAGTAGCAGCTGAAACAGCTTATGATGTTGCTAAAACTGAAGAAAAAAATGCTAGAAAAGCAGCTAATCCAGCAGTAGCTAAATACGAAGCAGCTCTTGCTAAACTTAAAGCAGCAGCTGATGCTTACAACGTAGTTATCGTTGCAACAAACAATGGTATCGAAGTTAAAGGTGAAGATGACAAAGTAGTAGACAAAAAAGTAAACTACGAAGGACTAAGAGCTTCAATCGCTAAAGCTAACGAAACATTAAGAGCAGTTGAAATCCTAAAATCAGTTATGCCAAACACATCAAAAGCTAACATGGCTAAACTTGACGCTCTAGTAGCTGAACAAAAAGCAGCTATCGCTAAAGCTGAAGCTATCCTTAAAGCAGCTGGACAAAAAGTAGCTCTAGTTTCTACAGCATTCGCTTCTGAAGAAGCAACAGCTGAAGAAGTTGACGCACTAATCAAAGAATTAGACGACAACACAGCTGCTATCCAAGATGAAATGAAAAAACTTGATGGCGAAGTAAAAGAAGAAGAAAAACCAGCTGAAAAACCAGCTGAAAAAGAAGAAAAACCAGCTGAAAAACCAGCTGAAAAAGAAAAAGTTGTTGAAAAAGTAGTTGTAAAAGAAAAAGCAGCTAACAAAAAAGCTGGTTCAAACGCTAAAACAGGTATCGCTGGTGTAGCTGGCGTTGCAGGTGTATTAGCAGCAGCTTCAGTAGCTTACGCAGCAAGCAAAAAAAATAACTAATTATAACCAATAGTTATTTAAGCTAAACAATTAAATAATAAAAGTCAAAATAAGAGTGCACTCGAAAAGACTTTAAAAATTTAAAAAAATAGTAACCGCGGTACTCACTTGAAAATGCTCCCACCAATAAAGGTGGGAGTATTTTTTTATGACCTATCCCGATTCTTCCAAAGAAGAATCGAAGGAAGGTCAAATGCCGCGCAGTCCAAGTGGATAAGCATACTCCTAGCCAATGTCATCTCGAGCGCAGCCGAGAGATCCAGCGAAGCGCCCAAAAAAGAAAAAAACAGATTTCTCCATGCGCTCCGTTTCACTCGCTTAGTCGAAATGGATAATAAATAGTTTCAGGATGACAAGGCGGAGGTTAGACGTAAAAGAGCACAAAGCCCTACTGTCACCCTGAGCGCAGCCGAAGGGTCTCCTAGTTGAGTATTCACATTAAACTTCGCAACAAAATTAATAAAAACCCCAGGAGATCCTTCGACTCCGTTACACTCCGCTCAATCGCTATTTGACAAATCAAAGATTTGAAACATAGCGATATCTGACCTTCCATCCATTTTTTACAAAAATGGGGATAGGTCATTAAGGATGACAAGACAGATGAATAACCATTATTTTAGTCCCCAGTCATCTCGAGCGCAGCCGAGAGATCCAGCGCAGCGCAAATAAAAAAAGAATTCGCTAGCGAACTTCTACTGCTCATTGCCCCACGCAGTGGCAGACGGGGTGCAATGGGTCGGGGGTCTGGGGAAGGGCATAAGGGGCATGTCCTCACTCAGCCGGACGGGCTAGTTGCCCCTAGCGCCCTGCTCCCCAGAGATCGAAGCATAAAAGTAAATATAAACATTACCTATATAACCATAATAAAATTAAAAATCAAAACAGATTTCTCCATGCGCCCCATTCCACTCGCTTAGTCGAAATGGATAGCAAGTTCTCTTAAACTCCTTCCTTCCCCAAAACTCCGCAATAAAAAATATCTTTGGTAAAACACATTTAGCAAATATCTTTCCCAATTGGGTATAAATCAATAAAGAACCATGACTTACAAACCCTAGTTTTATTAAAGGAAAGGACTTATTTTATGAAATTTCTAGTATTTTTAGCAAACGGATGCGAGGATGTGGAGGCCGTTACTGTTATTGATTACTTGCGTCGTGCTGTTATTGATGTGACTACTGTTTCTATCCACGATGGCACTGATATTACTACAAAATCAAATATCATTATAAAAGCGGATGCCAATCTTTCTGACATCGACCCAGCTGATTTTGGCGGGCTGTATATCCCTGGTGGCACCAAGGGGGCTGAAGCTTTACGTGATGATGATCGTGTCATTGACATTGTAAAAACTTTTAATGATGAGGATAAAATCATTGCGGCCATTTGTGCAGGGCCTATTGTTCTAAATCGTGCGGGTGTTTTGGCAGACAAAAAAGCCACATCTTTTCCAGATATGAAAGATGATATTGACAATTGCAAGGAATATGTAGATGATCAGTTGGTCGTAACTGATGGCAATATTACCACCAGCCGTGGGGCAGCTGTCACTGTTTATCTTGCAATGCGTCTTGTAGAAATTATTAAGGGGGCGGATGCTGTAAAAGAGCTAAATCACGGGACTCAATACGAGGCGGTTGAGAAATATTATGGCATTTCGTATGATTATTTATCTAATGATGGAGAATAGACTATGAATGAATTAAACAAAATTTTTGTCCTAGGCGGGGCAGGATTTTTGGGTTATCACACTATAAAAGAAGCAGTGGACCGTGGCTATGCGGTAAGGACTATGGATGTGGTGGATTTGCCCGACGAATTAAAATTTAATGACGATGCAAATGTAGACTTTATAGTCCAAAACTTTTTTGCACTATCAGATGCGGAAATAGTTGAGATGATACGTGGTTGCGATTCTTTTGTCTATGCAGGTGGGGTTGATGAACGTATAGTCCCAGAAAAGCCAGCTAGGAAATTTTTCTATGACAAAAATGTATTGCCAACTGAAAGGATAGCAAGACTAGCCAAAGAAGCAGGAGTCCAAAACTTTGTACTCTTTGGATCCTATACATCAGAATTTGCAGAAAAAAATGAGTACTTAAGAGAAAATCTCTACCAAGAAGAACCATATGTAGAAACCAGACTCCTCCAAGAAAAGGCTGCAATGTATGCAGGTGAGGGGGCAATGAATGTGTCTGTCCTAAGGCTGCCACAAATATTTGGCACAATGCCAGGCAAAGTACCACTTTGGTCCATGTTTGTAGATATGCTTAGAAATCAAGAATTTATGCCAGTAACCAGCGGAGGATTTGCAACAATCACAGCAAGTGCAGTTGGCCAAGCAGCCATAAGTGCCCTAGAAAATGGCAAGCATAGAAAAACTTATGCCGTGGCAACTGGATATATAAGCTATGAAGATTTTTACAAAAAAATCCTAGAAGAGCTTGGACAAACAGAGACTACTAATCTAAAAGTAATGAGCTTCGAAGACCTAGAAGAAGCCTACAAAGAAGACGAAAAACTAACCGACCGCCAAGGCATAGAACACGGCATCAGACAAGTAAATATGCTAAGAGCAAACAGTATGGAATTCAAACTCCCAACAAACATAGCCTATGATGAGCTGAGAGTAAGAGAAGAAAACACAGAAGCAGTCATAGATGAAACATTGAGGGCTTCGAATTTTAGAAATGTTGAGAAGAAATAAATAAGGAAAAAAAGAGGCAAGAGCCTCTTTTTTTGTTGGGGTGAAATCTAGAGAGCAGCGACACGGCAGTAATGCAGAGACAAAAAATAATGTAAAAGATTTCTCCACTCCGAAGTCTATCGACTTCTCCGGTCGAAATGACAACCTAGGGGATAGCCAATCTCTTAATTGCTTGTCATCTCGAGCGCATAAAAGCCCTTTGATTTAGGGCTTTTATGCCGAAAACGTAGTGCGGAAGCACGAAAGAGCTTCATTTGAAGCGAGTTTTCGTAGGAAGCGGAGTGGAGAGATCCAGCGCAGCGCAAATAAAAAAAGGTTGCGTAAGCAACCAACACTATCCTCGTCAAACGGACATCGCGAAGCGATTCCAACCTTAAAAAACGCATCCCGCGCAGGGGACCGTTTAGGGGTGAAGTTTGCGGGGAGGTTTGGAGGGTACTTTGGAGGGGGTATCGGAACCCCCTTAAAGTGGTCCTCCAATAATCGGAGTATTAAAGTAAAGATAAATATTACCTATATAACCAAAAAATATAATAAAAAACAGATTTCTCCATGCGCCACGTTCCACTCGCTTAGTCGAAATGGGTGATTAATAATCCCAAGATGATAAGCGGAGTGGAGAGATCTAGCGTCAGCGCAACCATTATCTAAATCCTATATAAAAAATGAGTATCCACTCAAACATTTGGCTATAAATATAAAAAACCAAAGGAGCAAGAATGGAACGCTTATATTATGTCTACATGATTACAAATTACACCAATTCCACCTTATACATAGGTGTAACCAATAATATATATCGACGCATGGAAGAACATAGCAAGAAGAAAGCAAATGGATCTACTTCTCATTATAATATTTATAAGTTAGTATATGTAGAATCTACAACAGATATTTATGCTGCACTTTCTAGAGAAAAACAACTTAAAAAATGGAGCAGGCATAAGAAAGATAGACTGGTCAATATGCAAAATCCAGAATGGAAAGATTTGTTGAAAGAATGGGGTAGTGGGAAAAATAGATAAATATATATTAACCAAAATAAGTACGCAGTAGCTAGATTTCTCCACTGCGAAAATCAAAGATTTTCTCCGGTCGAAATGACAACCTAGGGGATAGACAATCTCTTGATTGCTTGTCATCTCGAGCGCAGTCGAGAGATCCAGCGCAGCGCAAATCCCAAAAAAAGGTTGCATAAGCAACCATCACTATCCCCTCAAACGGACATCGCAAAGCGATTCCAACCTTAAAAAACGCATCCCGCGCAGGGACCGTTTAGGGGTGAAGTTTGCGGGGTGGTTTGGAGGGTACTTTTGAGGGGGTATCGGAACCCCCTTAAAGTGGCCCTCCAATAATCGGAGTATAAAAGTAAATATAAACATTACCCATATGACCAAAACAAATCCAAAATAAAAAACACAGATTTCTCCATGCGCTTCGTTTCACTCGCTTAGTCGAAATGGATAATAAATAATCTCAGGATGACAAGGCGGAGGTTATACGTAAAAGAGCACAAAGCCCTACTGTCACCCTGAGCGCAGCCGAAGGGTCTCCTAGATTAGTAATCACATTAAACTTCGCAACAAAATAATAACCCCCTCAGGAGATCCTTCGACTCCGTTACACTCCGCTCAATCGCTATTTGACAAATCAAATATTTGAAACATAGCGATATCTGACCTTCCATCCATTTTTTACAAAAATGGGGATAGGTCATTAAGGATGACAAGACAGAGGAATAACCATTCCCTTAGCCCCTTGTCATCTCGAGCGCAGGCGAGAGATCCAGCGTAAGCGTAAATACAAAAAAACTTCTCTAAGCAATCATCACTAATAAAAAAACCAGGACCTAAATCCTAGTTTTCTTCCAAATACCCTTTTAACAACTCATAAAGTCCATTTAGTCCATCTACATGGGTTCTTTCGTATCCGTGGCTTGCTGCGACACCGCTTCCTACTAATGCGTGGCGGAAGTCGTTGGCGCTTGCTACTGCTGCTGATGCGTCTGATCCGTAGAATGGATAGATGTCTATGGCGTAGTCTATATTTTTTTCTTTTGCTTTTGCTATTAGCTCATTTGTCAAATCAAAGTTGTATGGGCCGGAGCTGTCTTTGGCGCAGATTGATACCTTTGTTTCGTCTGTTTTTAGGTCATCATAAACTACTCCCATATCAACTGCAATCATGTCTGTGATGCCTGCTGGGTGGCCACTTGCTGCTCCGTGGCCTACTTCTTCATAGATTGTAAAGGCAAAGTAGAGTGGACGATTTATTTTTATATTTTTTTCCTTGATTTCTTTGGCAAGGGACATCAAAACTCCGGCGCTTGCCTTATCATCTAGGTGACGGGATTTCACAAATCCATTGTCTACCCTAAATCTTGGGTCTAGGGCAATAAAATCTCCTGCTGATATGCCAAGTTTTTCTGTATCTTCTGCTGAGTTTGTAATCTCATCGATAACTACTTCCATGTTAACATCATCACGTTTAATCTCTCTTGGGTCGGATGATCCATGGACTGCTGGGTTATTTATTCTTAAAACCCCGGAAAATTCTTTGCCGCTTCTAGTGATGATTGTCACATTTTCTTGCTCAGCATATGCTAGGGGGAATCCTCCAAGTGTTGTCACTCTTAGCCTGCCGTTTGATTTTATGGAGCGGACCATTAGTCCTAATGTATCAACATGGGCTGACATCAGCAGTCCGTTTTCATCTCCTGGATTGATTGGGACTATTACATTGCCCTTGTTACTTTGGTAGGGTTCATAGCCCATTTTTTCAAATTCTTCCATCAAATATGTTTCAGCTCTTTTGGTATAGCCTGTAGGGGATGGGGTATTACAAAGTTCTTCTATATATTTTAAAATTTCTTCTTTCATTTTTTCTCCTTAGTTTGCACTTGATGCAGCTGATGCTTGCTCACGGTCTATCATATTATTTAGGCAAATGACAAGGGCCATTAGTTCCTCTGTGTATTTTTCGTCAATGATTGTTAGTTCATAGGTATCTGTCAGGGTAAATATTTTTCTGCGGACTGCTCCAATATTTTGGCCAGCTCCATTTTTGATGTCAAAATCATAATGGAAGATATTTCCAGTTAGATTTAAGGTTTCATTATCCATATAAACATGGACCCTATGTTTGAAAAATTCTAATTTTTGCTGGATAACCATTGAAGACCCGTCAGCAAATGAAACGGTATATCTTGGGAAAAATGCTAATATTTCGCGGTCGATATTTAAAATCGTATTTCCATTTTTATCACTTACTGCTGATTTGTAGCCTATAAGGGTAAAATCTTGGTCAAGATAGTAGGCTTCTCTGCCATTTTCATCCAGAATTGGATAATGGTCAGTGATTTTGAAAAATTTTTCCTTAAAATATAATTTTTTCATAAATTTATCCTTTACTTCCTTTAAGCTTTTTTCTATTATATAATATTTGTAAGAATTAACAAATCTGGGAGGTACATATGATTTATCTAGTTACGGCAGTTTTTCTAATCCTTGCTGGAGTCATTTTTTATAAGGGCAAGGATATTATACTAAGACCTAATATCAACAAAATGGATATTATTTCTATCTTGTTTATATGGATAATATTTTTTGCCTTTGCCTATTTTGTCAAGTTTAAGATTCAAGAAACTCTTATCATGTGCATAGTTATGTCAATTTATGTCTTGGCAGCAAGATTTAATAGGGGATTTTTGCCAGATGGGTTTATTTTCCAAGGCAATGTTTCCTTTATCAACCAAAAACACAAATTTTCTGACCTAAAACAGGTCAATTTTACCACTGATGATGACCAAGCAGTCTTTACCTTGGTGGTCAATTCAAATTCTCTTGATACTTGGCGCTTTCCAATAGAGAAAAAGGATCAAATTCTTAAAATTTTTAAGGACAATAATGTGCCAGTTATTTATAAGTAAAAAAAGGTCTAAAAAGCAAGCTGCTTTTTAGACCTTTTTTATCTATTATTCTTGGTGTGATATACAACTTACTGGACAAGATTCTTCTGCTTCTAGGGCAGCATCTATAAATTCTTCTGGAATATCGCCTTCTATAGCCTCTGATACATTATCATCATTCATAGTAAAAACGTCTGGGCAGATTGTTTCACACATACCACATCCGATACATTCATCTTGGTCTACAAAAAATTTCATATTTACCTCCTAAAATATTATAAAATTTTTCAATACTTGTATACCCAATTGCTGATAGATTTTGCTTTCTTTAACGGCCACCGCCGCCACCTCCACCAAAACCTCCAGCTCCTCCGCCAAAGGATGCTGAGCCACCGCCACCAGCAAAGGATGTACTTTCTCCTCCAGAACTTGCTGCGTGGGAGTAGTGGCTGATATGATGGATCATGTGGTAATTATAAAGTCCATAATAGGTGTAATCTGGATATATATCTACAAAACTATCATAAGTTTGCTCACTTATGCCGTATAGGGCTGCAAATATCATATATTTATCCAAGATTTCCATATCTTCTATTTTGGAAATATCGATTTTGTCATAATTTTCTAGATAATTTTTAAATCCTACAAAGTTTTTATAAAGCTCCATACCCTTTTGGGTTAAGTGGTTTTTTACTTTAACTTTTCCATTTCTTTTTACTTTTTCAATTTTTTCTACATAATCATTTTCTATTAGAGCTTTCATACTTAGGTCATCTATTCTTTGGATGAGATTTACTAAGGATTTATTTCTTTTTCCCATATAATTTTGAAATGATGATTGGGTGATTTTGCCATCGCTTCTTTCATTTGCCGCACCCATTAGATATCCAAACAAATCTTCCTCGATTTGGCCCATATTTTTAGGTTTGTGGTTTATGGATAATTGATCTAGAGATTTTTTAAAGATACCATGGTCTTTTTTATCCTCTATGAAAGTTAAGGCGCCCTCATTTATCCATTTTAGGAAAAAAGCATTAATGAGTCGGTCAAAGTTTTGAGAATTTGGGTAGGCATTTGTTGCAATGACATATAGGTCTTCTAAGTTTCCCTCGTATGGGATTTTGTCATAGTTATATGTTTTGATGTTTTTTACATCTGGTATTTCTTTTATATTGTAAAACTTAGTTTTGTTTGCTTCATCAACTGCTTTTTTTATTCCAAAAGCAGCAAATCCTACACCTAATAGGGCAATGATTGCACCGATAATGATTGGGAAATCAGATTCTTTTGTCATTTGAGCAGTTCCCTCACTATTTTCAAAATCTGCTCCCTCAAAGGCTTGATCTTTGTAATCATCAAAGGTCTTATCTTCCCTATAACTAGTATTGAAAGTCCCTTTTGGGAATTTTAGCAAGATTCTACCCTTGCTGATTGCACCATTTGTTTTTGCAATTATAGATCCGTTTTGATTGTGTATGTCTCCTTCAAAACCAAAGGCCCACATTTTTACATTTTCATCCATTGGATCGTATGAGTTGATTTTTATGGTAAAATTATCTGGTTTTGGATCTAGATATGCTCCTACAAATTCAAAAAATAGCATATCGCTATCAATTAGGCCGATTATAATTGGATTTATTTTATAATTTAGCTTATAAAGATTGTCTTTGCTTCGATTACTAATCCCCCAGCAAAGCTCAACTTCATCATCCTCATCGATACGGCCGTATTTATAGGCCTTTTGTTCAAAATCTTCATCTACATTCCAAGGACTTTTTTCGTTAAATTTTTTGCCATCCATGGATACATAAAAGTCATCGATTTTTAGTCCCTTTAGATTTTCGATTTTTTTGTATCTTTCTGTAAAGTCATTGTCAGTCTCATCTATTTGCCAATTTTCGCTAACACTTCCTATACCATTTTTGTCGATATCTACATTTATATCTATATGGTCAAAGTCATCTGCAAATACAGTTGTTGGCAATAAAATTACTATGCTGAGTACTAATAGTTTTATTATTTTATGTACTTTTTTCATCTATCCTCCTTAAAATCTTTGATTTTCAACTATTTTATACCCATTAATTAAAAGTAAAAATATTTATCCAAATCTTATTGACAAGGGTAAAAACATCTTGTAAAATTGCATTAGATTAAGCCCTCAAAAAACTTTTTTGGTGGGCTTTTATTGATTAAGAAAGGTAAATTTATGCAGACAAACATTTTAAAAAAAGCTTTTGATAAGATTACAGAAAGTCCTGCGCGTGTTTTTACTATTGGATTTTTGATCGTCATTACCTTGAGTGGTCTTATTTTGTCAACTCCTTTTGTAACTCAAAGTGGAAAAAGAACAGGCATCATTGATGCATTTTTTGTAGCAGCGAGTGCAACTTGTGTAACTGGGCTTACTCCTGTAAATACCGGACTTTATTGGAATACTTTAGGTCATGTAATAATTATTATTTTGATACAAATAGGTGGGCTTGGTGTTATGTCTATAGCATCACTCATACCTTTGATTTTAAGAAGAAAAATCGGTCTAAAGTCTAGGCAAATTTTAAGGGAACAATTTAATATCGAAAGCATGGCTGGCATGATCAATCTTTTTAAATATGTATTGATTTTTACAGTTACAGTTGAAGCAATTGGAGCATTTTTCCTAAGCCTTAGATTTGTACCAATGTATGGTCTGGGCAAGGGAATTTGGTATGGAGTTTTCCATTCTATTTCTGCTTTTTGTAATGCTGGGTTTGATATTTTGGGAGATTCTATTTATCCTTTGCGAGATGATTATTTGGTAAATATTACTCTTATGCTACTTATAATCATAGGCGGATTGGGCTTTATGGTTACCGGTGAGATTTTTTATAAAAGAGATTTTAAAAAGATTTCTACAAATTCCAAACTAGTTTTATTTATTACTGGTATTTTGATCCTAGTAGGAGCGTTTGGTTTTTATTTACTAGAAACCGCTGGCGGTGGAGTTTTAAATACTGAAAGCTTTGGAGCTAGTATGTTAGAATCATTTTTCCAATCAGTTGTAGCAAGAACTGCAGGATTTTATTCTGTGGATTTATCTAAAATAAAGGTATCTACTTCACTTTTACTTATAGGATTGATGTTTATAGGTGGATCTCCAGGTTCTACAGCTGGTGGTATAAAGACAACTACATTTGGAGTTTTGCTAATATCAACTATTTCTGTAATAAAAAATGAGAAAGAACCAGTGATTTTTGGTAGAAGTATATCTGACGAAAGTATAAAAAAAGCCTTATCTATATTTATGATTTCTCTAACAATAGTACTTTTGGTTAGTTTTACAATCTCTATTACAGATGATTTTAAATTTATAGATATACTATATGAAACGGTTTCAGCACTAGCTACTGTTGGAGCAAGCAGAGGAATTACAGCAGATCTGTCAAGAATTGCAAAAATTTTACTAGGATTTTGTATGTATTTAGGTAGGATAGGTCCTATGACTATGGCCTATGCTTTTGGACTGAAAGCAGAAGATAAGATGATAAAATATCCAGAAACATTTATAAGTTTAGGTTAGGAGAAATTATGAAAAAAAATATTATTGTATTAGGAATTGGTAGGTTTGGACAAGCAGTAGCTACTAACTTATTTGAAAGAGGAGTTTACGTTACAGCTGTCGATGGAGACTATAATAAGATAGAAAAAATTGCTAACTACGTATCTAGTGCTATCCAAGCGGATATAACAGAAGAAGAAGCTATGAAATCACTCGGTATCAGCAACTACGATGTGGCTATCATAGCTACTGGTAAAGATCTAGAAGCTTCTATAGAAGCTACTCTTATTTGTAAAGATAGCGGAATTGAAGAAGTAATTGCAAAGGCAACAAGCAAATCCCATGCAAGAATTCTAGAAAAAATAGGGGCAGATGCTATTATATTTCCAGAAAGAGATACGGGTGAAAGATTAGCAAGAGTGATAGCTGATCCAAATCTTGTTGAACTTATTGAATTTTCTGACAATTTTTCTATGATAGAAATAAAGGTAAAAGAATCATGGGTGGGACACACTTTAAGAGAGCTTGAGTTTAGAAATCAATATCAAATGAACGTAGTTGGATTTTTAAGAGATGGTGAGATGATAATAGACCTAGATCCGAATTTAGTTATAAAAGAAAATGACAATTTAGTGCTCATTGGAAGCAAAGAAAACGCTAGGACTATGAGATTGACAGAGTAATCCTTTAAAATAAGCTAAAAAGGATAAGAAAAATAATTTCGAGAAAATGTTTGCATAAATTATTTTTTATGTTATAATAATATTAGCTATTACATAGCTAGGTTTTTCATTATTAATTCCTTAAAAGTTTTCCCTTTAGAAAACTAGGACTAACTTATTCTTTTCTAAAAGGAAATTGGGCTAGATGATAGCCCTTTTTCTATGCTCATTTTTAATAAAGTTTAACTCTACTTTAAAATATTATAAATCAAAGGTATAATAATTTAAAAAGATGAGGAGGAATATTATGCCTTATTATTATGGATTTGATAGAACTTATATTTTAGTAATTATCGGTCTAATCATAACAATGATTGCTCAGGCAAATGTACAAAGAGCATTTAATAAATATAGCAAAATCAAAACCAAAAAACATATCACTGGAAAGCAAACTGCTGATTATATTTTGGACACTAGGGGATACAATGATATTAAAATCAAGCAAATAAATAATGCCATGGGAGATTATTTTAACCCAGCAACCAAGGAAGTAGCACTTTCTCCCCAGTCTATAAATGATTCATCAATTGCATCAGTGGCAGTAGCAGCCCACGAACTAGGCCACGTAATCCAATACAAAGAAGGATATACACCCTTAAGATTAAAATCTTGGCTAGTGCCAGCAGTAAATTTTGGTTCTAAACTTAGTATGCCAATCCTACTTATAGGTATGTTTTTGGCCAAGCAAAATTTAATAGACATAGGACTAATATTATTTGCCCTAACCTTAATTTTCCAAATAGTAACCCTACCAGTAGAATTTAATGCCAGCAGGCGTGCGCTTGCAGTCCTAGAGGAATCTGGAATGCTAGTTGGA